>DJNB01000060.1:7005-7499 GCA_002435545.1 Lachnoclostridium sp. UBA6475 | reverse complement strand
TCCGGCTGTGAAATTTTTTGTAAATGCCCTCCTGTCAGACGATCGGACAATTCCTTTGTAAGGGCAGCCATCAAAAAGCCATCAAAAGCCATATCAAATTCCTCCATTTTTTATTTCTCATTTTATTATACTATAATCCACGAACCGGGTCAAATTTCAAAAAAACTCACAGAAATCTTGACTTATGCGTCTTTCTCCTTTATAATAATACGGAATGCATAGATTCATTTTTAAATTTGGAGGACGTTATGATAAGAAGTATGACAGGCTACGGCCGTTATGAAGCTGAAAATGAAGAATCTCGACTGGTCATGGAAATCAAATCCGTAAACCACCGTTATTGTGATATTTCCATACGACTTCCAAAAAATCTGAATCCCTATGAAAATATGATTCGGAAAAAATTAAAAGAAAAGATCAGCAGAGGAAAAGTTGACGTTTTTGTTAATTATGAAAATGTCAAAGAGGCCGAAGGAAGTGTTACCTACCACCCG
>DJNB01000060.1:2192-6964 GCA_002435545.1 Lachnoclostridium sp. UBA6475 | reverse complement strand
CGTGCTTACGTTAATCTGATCGAACAGCTGTCCGAGGATTTTTCCCTGAAATCCGGACTGGATGCAGCCATACTTTCAAGATATCCGGATGTCTATACAATGGAAGAAGCGCATATTGATGAAGATAAACTGGAAAAACTGGTATCGTGTACGGTAACAGGTGCTTTAGATCATTTTATCCAATCCAGGGAGATTGAAGGGGAATTACTCAAAGCAGATCTTTTAAAGAAATTAGAGTATTTAGAGGAAATAACAAATAAGATCAAGCAGCGTTCTCCGGAAGTTTTTACCGAATATAAAGAACGTCTGACTGCGAAGATTACGGAGACGTTAGCAGACAGTAAATTAGATGAATCCGTTCTTGCTACGGAACTTGTTATATACGCTGACAAAATCTGTGTGGATGAGGAACTCGTCCGACTGCAAAGTCATATCTGCCATATACGTGAAACTTTGGAAAAAGAAGAAACGGTCGGCCGAAAATTAGACTTTATCACACAGGAATTAAACCGTGAAGCAAATACAACATTATCGAAAGCAAACGATATTATCATTGCGGATCTTGGTATCTTATTAAAAACAGAGATTGAAAAAATACGTGAGCAGATTCAGAATCTGGAATAAAAGATAGAAAGGAAGGCTCCATGGCTTTTATCAATATTGGATATGGAAATATCGTTAATGCAGAAAAGGTCATTAGTGTGATCAGTTATGAAGCAGCCCCGATAAAACGTATGGTTCAGACGGCAAAAGATGCCGGTCTTGCCATTGACGCAACCTGTGGCAAAAAGACAAAAGCGGTACTCGTCATGGAAAACCAGATGATCGTATTAAGTTCGCTATTGCCGGATACCATTACAAACAGACTTAATCATTCTTAATAAAAGATTGGAGATTAATATGAAAAAAGGCATTTTAATCGTTGTTTCGGGATTTTCCGGAGCAGGCAAAGGTACTATTATAAAGGAATTGAGAAAGAAATATGACTATGAATTGTCAATTTCTTCCACAACACGCAATCCGCGCAAAGGCGATGTCGATGGAGTGGATTATTTTTTCAAAACACGCGATGAATTTGAAGAAATGATCAAAAAGGATAAATTGATCGAATGGGCAGAATACGTTGGCAATTATTACGGAACGCCCAGAGAATATGTAGAACAGCAATTAGAGGCCGGAAAAGATGTTCTTTTGGAAATTGAAATGCATGGTGGTATGTTAGTAAAAGAACAGTATCCGGATGCGATGCTTCTTTTTATCACACCTCCGAGTGCAGAAATTTTGAAAAACCGTCTGACCGGCCGTGGAACAGAGACCGAAGAAGAGATTGAACGCAGGATGAACCGTGCTGCCGAAGAAGCTGATTACATGGAAAAATATGATTATATACTTGTTAATGATTCGTTAGATGAGGCTGTGGAAGAACTTCATCACCTTATCCAAGCGAAACATCATAAAACCGTATATTGTGCTGATTTGATCACAACAATGAAGCAGCAATTAAATACATTAGTAGGTAAATAAAGAAGGGAGATTATCATGAATCCGACAAAACAAGAAAACGAATTAGAGGAAAGCATTACAGCGGAAACCTCAGATTCTGTCCAAAAGCCCAAAACCCGTTCTAAACTTAGTTATACCATTGAATTTGCAATTTACATTGCCCTTATTCTTTTGTGTGTCTTCTGGGTACCGGAACACGTTTTACAGCGAACGGTTGTAAAAGGGGAATCGATGGAAAACACACTTCATACCAATGAAAGTTTATTAGTAGAAAAAGTTTCCTATCATTTTACAAAACCATCCCGTTATGATATCATTGTGTTTTATCCTTACGGGAAGAGTGGCACTGAAATCCCTGCCTCCATGCAGGGAACTGTGGAAATTGATAATTCCTCTGATGACGAAAATGATTCGGAATTATATGTCAAACGTGTATTTGGACTTCCCGGAGAAAAAATCCAGATTGTCGGAAATGACATTTTAGTCAACGGCAAAAAAATTGAAGACAAATACGCAAAAAATGTAATGAAAGACGATGATGCCGGCGTAGCCTCGAAAGAGATCACCTTAGGAGAAGATGAATATTTTGTCCTTGGAGATAACCGTGAGGTAAGTCTTGACAGCCGTGAACTTGGACCGATCAAAGAGAAAAACATTGCCGGCCATGTTGTCTTACGTATCTGGCCTTTAAACAAATTTGGAACACCATAAACTTGTTTACTTAACAAACAGTTCATTTTATAAATAAAAGAATTTATGTGCAATTTTGAAAGGAGATTTTATTATGTTACACCCATCTTATAATGATTTAATGAATGTTGTAAATAGTGATGTTGAACCGGGAGAACATCCGGTAGTCAACAGCCGTTATTCCATCGTACTGGCAACTGCCAAACGTGCCCGTCAGCTGATTGCCGGTTCACAGCCTCTGGTAACCGGAAAATATCCAAAGCCGCTTAGCGTTGCGATCAAAGAATTGTCGACTTCCGCAATCAAAATCGATACCGAAGAAGAAGCAAAGGCGAAAAGAGAAGCTGCTGCACTTGCTGCCGAGCAGGCCGCTGCAGGGAATTCTTCTGCAGAAGAGGACACAGAGGAAACGCTTGAAGAGGATGCACCGGCCGAAGACAGCCAGGAAGCATAAGAAAATAATTATTTTTAGATATTATGAGAACGCTCAAAACAGTTGTGTACGCGCGCTGTATTGGGCGTTTTTCTTTTTTTAAAAAAACATTTGACAAACGCGTGTTCGTGTAGTATTATAGTCATATAAAACAGGTGTTCGGATTGTTTGTTCGGATATTATGTTCGATTACCACATAACTAAGGAGTGTGATTGTCATGAAAAAAAGAGTTTCTGTTTTCCATTGTATCATTGCCGTTTTTATTATTTGTACGTGTTTTTTTGTTTTTCAAAACATTAATGCCAAGACAAAATATGAGAGTACACGGTCCATTTCACGATATGAGTCCGTTCTCATATATGAAGGGGATTCCGTTTGGTCGATCGCAAAGACACATTTACAGGATGAGGATGCTTCCGACGATGAAATTGCTTCCTACGTTGAGCAGATCAAAAGCCTGAATCATATTTCAAATGATGATAGGATTTATTCCGGCCGGTATATCATTGTCCCTATTTACCAGCAAAACAAAGAGATTTAACACGTTTATTTTTTGAATAGTTTGAGACCTTGTATCATTTATTCATTTGCCGGATAGTCTGCTTCTTCATTGGATTTCGACTATGCCATAATTGTGCCAAGAACAATTGTTACAATAACTGCATGAAATTACAAAAGGGGCGAGATCAAAATGAACACACCAAAAGCAACCTATGCAAAAAAAATACTTCTTTCACTTTTTGCTTTACTACTTTTAAACATTCTGCTTATTCCTTCAACCAGTAATGCAGCTACTTTAAGAGTAAAGTTAAACGGGAAGACAACGTATTACAAAAAAACACAATCTACAGTACGATATCAAAACAAAACGGTTACCAAAAGTTCCCGAAAAGGCCTGACAATAAATGGAACCCGCATGGTTCCTTATAAAGATGTATTTCAAAAAGGCTTAAAAGTGAAGACATCTTACAATGCTTCCAAAAAACGTTTAACCTTTTCACGGGATGGTGTTAAAGTAACACTTACTGTTGGCAAGAAAAATGCCTATGTAAATGGGAAAAAATATCGTTTAACCTCGGCACCGGTTAAAGTAAACTATGTCCGCAAAAAAACATCCGGTATTTTAGTTCCGGCAAAGTTTTTATGCAAACATCTCGGTTTTCAATATAGTGCGAAAGGTTCTATTATAACCTTAACCAAACAATTTCACTATTCTTACTTAGACAAAGATACAAAAACCACTGTTTATTCGGATTATCTTACTTTTAATGATAAATCCATTAAACTTAGTTCCATGCCTGTTCTTAAGATTTCCGGATCGATGTACGTACCGGCAGAAGAGGTGTTAAGCAATACTTTAGGATTAAAATATACTTACGATGAAACAAATCAGACATTGGAAGTCCAAAATACCGCAACGGAAAAGAAACTGAAATTAACCTTAAACGCAGACAGTATGTCTGTAAATGACGAGTCCGTTTCCCTTTCAAAACCAATGTATGTTGTAACCAGAAAAGATAACAAAGGTGAAGTTTTATGTATCCCGGCAAAGCAGGTTTTAACAGCACTTGGCTATTCCTATAAATGGGAGAAAAAGAAAACTTTATTATCCGTCCATGATTTAATATACTTTTCATGGTCAGCAGACAGCAAAAAAGCTACGGATGCATCAATCAACTACATTACAGATGCAAAAGCGACCTATAATCCAGCCATACAGTGTATTTCCTTTGAAATCAAAGGTACAAAAAAAGAAATTATGGATCAGGTTACCGTTGCCAAAAACGGAAAAGTAATCAGCATTACAATACCAAAAACTTCCAAATATCTTCTTGACCAGTTTTCTTTTGAAAACTTTATCAATGAAATTGAGAAGTTTGAAGTAACAGAAGATGGAAGTGGCGTTATCACGATAAATATTTCCTGCATGGGAGATTCTGACTTTGCTTACTCCTCACTGGATGGTGTACTTACCATTAATATTATGGGTGAATACGTAGGCGGAGATTATGCTTTGAAATTGAAAAAACCAAGCGGTGTTACGATTCAATCCGTAAAAAATGAAGATTTATATCAGAGCAATAAATTTAAAATTATTATTTCCGGAAACTATAAGGATTTTTATGATCAAAATCCGATTGCAAT
>DJNB01000060.1:0-2162 GCA_002435545.1 Lachnoclostridium sp. UBA6475 | reverse complement strand
GATTGCAATCAGCAGCAATGTGATTACCGGAGTTAGTACAAATCTTGTTGACGGAAATACAGAGATTACAGTAAGCACATCAAAACTGCAGGGCTATAAGATTTATGAAAAATCCGATTCCTTTGTTGTTTCTGTAGGGGATCCGCGTACCATCTATAAAAACATTGTAGTATTGGATGCCGGGCATGGCGGTTATGACTCCGGAGCTACTCATAATGGAACAAAAGAAAAGGATCTCAACTATAAGATTATTTATACCTTAATGAAAGGATATTTTTCTTCCAATGCACCGGATACTAAAGTATATTGGAGCAGAAGTTCCGATGTATTTGTAACATTATCCAAGCGTGCCGCCTTTGCCAGCAAAGTCGGCGCAGATATCTTTGTGAGTCTGCATATGAACTCTGCATCAAGTTCAAGTGCAAATGGAACCGAAGTATATTATTCACCGACTAATAACTCCAGCAGTTTTTCCGGTGTTTCAAGTAAAGCCATTGCTACATTATTCAAAAATAACCTGGTAACAAGACTTGGCACAATAAACCGTGGTGTTAAAACTGCCGGTTATTATGTAACGAAACACAATACCGTGCCTGCCGTGTTAATTGAACTTGGATTCATTTCCGGAAGCAGTGATTACGGAAAACTTACCAGTTCCTCTTTCCAGAGTAATTCTGCCAAAATTATATACGATACGATCAATGAGATTTTTACGACCTATCCAACAGGCAGAAAATAAGAATAAATAATACGAAACGCACCAGAAAAGAACAACCCCGAAATGACTCTGTCTAGACTCTGTCTATCGGGCTTGTTCTTTTCTGTTTTTCTTTTAATTTCTTTCCTAGTTCTCTTTTCGAAGGGAAACTGCTTTGGCAGCCATCCTTTTTCGGTCTTCCCCAAGCGCTGCATAATGCTTTCTCGTCGTATTAACATCATTATGGCCTAATACTTCAGCTACGAGGTAAATATCGCTTGTTTCGCGATATAACGCGGTTCCATAGGTACTTCTGAGTTTATGCGGTGTAATATGTTTGATCGATGTGACCTGACTGGCACAATCTGTCACTAAGTTTTCAATGGACTGGACGCAGATCCGGCGCTTTTGAACCGACAGAAAAAGTGCATGTTCATGTCCCGGCTTGGCAGCAATATTCTTTCGTTCTTCCACATAATTGTACAAAGCCTCTGCAACCTCATCGCCAAAATAGACGAAGTCCTCTTTCCCACCTTTTCGTATGATCCGGATACGATTATTTTTAAAATCAACATCTTCCAGATCCAGTCCGACACATTCGGAAACTCGAATGCCTGTTCCGAGCAGGAGAGTGAAGAGTGCCAGATTCCGGACTTTATTCTTTTCAAAATACACTTTCTTCATCCCGGAAAGTTTTTCTCCCCCATGTTCTACATAATCAAGAAGTTCCGCAACCTCATCGTATTCTAAGCGGATAATCTCTTTCTTATGCAGTTTCGGCATATCCACGATCAAGGTTGGATTATTCGAAATCATTTCCCGTTTATAATAATATGCATAAAAGCTTCGTAAGGCGGCTAATTTGCGATGTAAGCCCTGTTCCTGATTGGTATGTGTTTTTCCATCCTCATCTACATACAGTTTCAAATACTCCAGGTATTCTTCGATATCAACCGCCTGCAATTGCTCCAGATCCTGCAGCTGAATGTCCTTTATGTCTTTCATTTTAAAACAAGGATTGGATTGAAGCAAAAAGCGAAAAAACAAACGTATGTCATATACATAAGAAATTCTTGTCTTTGCCGATGTATTAGGTTCAATTGCCCGAAAAAAATCCTTGCTGAAACGTGGCATCGTTTGCAGGACTTCACGTAATTTCAATGTATTCGCATTGATATTTTCCTCATGATAAGTTACCCGGTTCTTTGCAGCCATTTACACGACCTCCTTTACAGCTTTAACAGCCATTTCTTCGTTATAATTCCATTATAACACATTCTTTCTGATTTGTATATATCTTTTTGAAAAACTGGAGTTTGTCCAATAGAGTTATTCGATACCTACCATTCGATACCAATAAGAGTTGTTGATATGAAAAAGACATACCCCCAAAAGATATGCCTTTCTATGTAATGATATTCTGTTTACTCACGGTTGTTCTGGATAATCTTTTGCAGCTCGAACA
>DJNB01000036.1 GCA_002435545.1 Lachnoclostridium sp. UBA6475 | reverse complement strand
CGCATAAAGTTTGCCAGATTGAATTTACTATCCGGCGTACGGACAAACATCGGACGGCCTTCATTGAATCCGGTAATATGCTCCCCGGAAAAATAATTGTACGCAAGGAGTCCGCCACAGTCGTCGTCTCCTTCCAATGCTTTATTGTAAAGAGTTCCAAACAATTCATTCATATCGACTTTCATGCCAAAACTCTCTGCAAATTCCTTAAACAGGTTGACCCACGCATTTAAATCGGACGTACAGTTGTTACAATGTACCATTCCGACCAAGTTTCCGGTCGGTGTCGTAACGAGGTCAATTTCTTCGTAAACTTCTTTCAGTTCTTTTTCCAATACGATCATCGCAAACACCGAAGTTCCGGCAGATACGTTACCTGTGCGGACAGCTACGCTGTTGGTTGCTGCCATACCGGTTCCGGCATCTCCCTCCGGCGGACAGAGCGGAATCCCTGCTTCGAGATTCCCCGAAGGATCTAACAATTTTGCTCCTTCTTCTGTCAGCACTCCTGCCTGCTCTCCGGCAACAAGAACTTTCGGGAAGATATCATGCAGTGTAAAGGAATATCCTTTTTTCTTTGCTTCTTCGTCAAATCGTTTTACTCGTTTTTCATCCCAGTCTTTTGTCTCGCAGTCGATCGGGAACATTCCGGATGCTTCCCCGATACCAAGCACTTTCTCTCCGGTCAGTTTCCAATGAATATAACCGGCAAGTGTCGTCTGGAACGCAATATTTTTCACATGTTCCTCGCCGTTTAACATTGCCTGGTACAAATGCGCGATACTCCAGCGCTGTGGAATATGATATGATAATAATTTTGTCAGTTTTTCCGATGCTTCTTCTGTGATCGTATTTCTCCATGTACGGAACGGAACGAGCAATGCGCCCTCCGCATCAAATACCATGTATCCATGCATCATGGCACTGAATCCAATGGCTCCTGTCTTTTTCAGGACAACTCCGTATTTTTCTTTTACATCTGCTGCCATCTTCGCATAACTGTCCTGAAGTCCCGTCCAGATATCCTCCAGAGTATAAGTCCAGATCCCGTCCTCCAGACGGTTTTCCCAGTCGTGGCTTCCCGATGCGATCGGTGAATTGTCCTCCGCAGTTAAAACTGCCTTAATTCGTGTCGAACCAAATTCGATTCCTAATGATGTTGTGCCAGCCTCAATTGATGTAAGTATTTGCTGTGTTGTCAAACCCATGGCTGTCCATCCTCCTTTTTAGTCGTTTAGTGTAAGTGATTTATTTTTCTTTAATGATGCCATCATACCCTTTGCCGCTGCGGAATAATACTTCTTCGACGCGGTCGGATACGTAAGCTGAAAAGCGATCTCTCCATTTTTAATGAAAACATAGCAGTACTGAATGGTATTTTTTCCCATTTTATAACTGTAACTGCACTCTGTCTTTGTCGCTTTTTCTACATTAATTTTACGATTTTTCTTTGCCGTCGCTACAACGGTCTTTCCTGTTCTTTTTTTACTGCTTCCATAAGAGTTCCAAATGGTTGCTTTGGCCTTTCCATCTTTGGAGACGAGTTTCGTACCATCTCCGGAACTATAGTCCGTGCGCTGAAAGGTATCCGGATATTTCACCGTATACGTAAAGCGTGTATTGACATACGTCGAGTATTTTACGGCTGCTGCCTGTGCGTCCATCGCCGGAACAGCTGCGAACAACGTTACTACGGTTACCATTGCGATTACTTTTCTCAAAATCTGTTTCATGATAAAGACCTCCTTTGTTCTTGTTACAGTGTTTATCGGTTTGAATTTATAAAAAGTTTATACTTTTTCAATTTCTTTTAAAAACCGTGACGGAGTTTCCTCTTTCTGAAACCGCTGCCTGACATAAGAGAGATATAAATGTTCCCTCGCCCGTGTCATCGCAACATACATTAATCTTCGTTCTTCCTCGATCTGCCCGTCCTCGACGGATTTGCGGTAAGGGATCATGCCCTCGTTCGCATCGGGAATAAATACAATATCAAATTCAAGGCCTTTGGCACTATGCATTGTCATCAACGCCACTCCCGGCTTGTCATCCGGACTTTTCTGCCTGCCCTGCTGCTGTTTGCGCTCTTCCAGCTGTTTTCCATATTCTTCTATATGTAAAAACCACGATTCAAAATCGTTATACCCGGAAGCATCTTCGCGGATCTCCTCCACGATCTCTTCCCAGTCTTTTACATTGACGCCGCGTTCTGCCGCGTATTCGGCAAGAAAATTTTTATATCCTACCGTATGATAAAGGTAATCAACCGCACTGTACGGTGTCATCTGCTTCATCGCAAATAAGTCGTTTTGCAGATCATTGATCCGCTCGCACATATACGGTTTATCGCGGTAGTAGTCATACAGACTGCCAAAGGTAACCGGCTCTGTCGTAAATGCCGCACGGCTCAGATACCGCTTCGGCCGGTTTGCCACTTTCAAAAACAAATTTCTCGAACGGTCGCCCACCGCCATTTTCATATAACTTAACACGTCTTTGGCAACCCAGTGCTCAAATATATTCTGAATGGAGTCTTTCATCACAAACGGAATGTTGTACTCCATAAATTTTCTTGAAAAAATGTTCATCTGCCGCGCCGTCCGAAACAAAAGCGCGATCTGCTCCGGCGGTGTACCCTGTTCCATTGCCTGCTGTATTTTTTTGGCAATGGCTTCCGCCTGCACCGCAGGGGTCTGATACACCGCAACGTGAACCAGTTCTCCCGGCCCTTTCATCGCAAGCAGTTTTTTGTCATACCGCTTTTTATTGTGCCCGGTCAGCGCCGTCG
>DJNB01000084.1:5837-13631 GCA_002435545.1 Lachnoclostridium sp. UBA6475 | reverse complement strand
CCAGGATCGGGATCGCAAACATTTTGACCAGGGCAAATCCATAAAGACGGACTTCGCGGAAAATCTGCGAAAGCGGGCTGGCAGCAAGCGAACAGCCGATGAGGATCATCGACAGCGGCACGCAGGGATTTCCCATATAAGTGATAAATTTCTGCACATTTTCCGGCAGGGAAATGCCCGATACAAACAAAACGATCGTGATAAGGGAGGCCAGCACACCGGTATTGTCAAAGATCTGGCGGAGTCTGGCCGACATACTGAGCGCAGGGGCGCTGTCGTCGGAGAGAGAGCGGCGGACGAGCGAAATGCCGTAAGTATATATGATGAGATTAAAAACGAGCATATACACCGCGACGTAGATAATATACTGCGCGCCGAGCAGCGAACTCACGATAGGGATGCCCATAAAACCGCAGTTCGGAAGCAGCGTCAGCAGTTTGTAGATCGGTGCTTTGTGGCTTTCCGGCCGAAGGATAAATACGATAAAAAATCCGGCGAGAAAAAGAAGCAGGTAAAAAATGCCTACAAGTGCCAGATTTTCCCAGAATAAGGGGCCGCTTTGTTTTAAACTCTGGCCGAAAACACTGGAAATCATCAAAAAAGGATTGAAAATATTAACCACAAGACGGGAAAGCGCCGAAGACAGCGAGTCATTGATCCAGTCTCTGCGGGCAAGGAAATAACCGGTAAACATCATGGCAAAGAGAACCAGCATTTGTCCGGCGACAACAAAAATATCCATACTCAGACTTCCTCCTTATAAAACTCGTGAAGCGGAGAGAGGTGGCGTTCAATCGCGTGACAGAGCCGTTCCCGGTCTTTCGTCTTCACCGCCTCGATAATCTCCGCATGATCCGCCTGCGAAAAGGCAACCGCCGACACCGGATCTTCCGAATTCATAATAATATTTTTCTGTGTCATACGATATAGTGTGGACAAAAATAACGTTAAAATACTATTTTTGGAACAGCCGATCAATTGCAGATGAAATTTTGTGTCATATTCCCAAAACAGCGCGTAATTGCTGCGGGAAGATTCCATTTTTTCATATAAATGTTCCAGTTCAGCGACTTCTTCCTCTGTAATAGAAAGAAGATATTTTTCCATGACGCTGATTTCCAGAAACTGCCGCGCATCTACAATCTCCGAAGCCGGGACATCGGATAAATGAATCGCATTTTCCAGCTTATCTGCAATACTTGACTGGGTTGGACGGGAAACATAATTTCCCTTTCCCGGAATATTGATCACCAGATTTTTCTCAACCAGCATTTTGATCGATTCGCGGACGACATTGCGGCTGACATCGTATTGGGAAGCCAGGATACGCTCCGACGGCAGCTTGTCATTTTCTTTGAGTTCGCCGGAACGGATGCGGGTGCAAAGCTCCGACGCGATTTTGGTAGATAAAGCATCTCTCATAAGAAATTCCCCCTTTCAACCTATAACATAACGATTCATGGATTTCCATACAGGGAATCCTGAATAGTTACAGTATAGCATATCTGCTAAACTGGTTCAACTGGTAGTACCAGTCAGACCGCAAAAATGGGCTGATTTTGTGCAAAATGTATAAAAAAGCAAGAATAAATGAAAAAGAAACAGACATAATTGCCAAACAAAAATAAGAATAATTCTCATTTTTCTATCATTTTTTTGCATATTTGCTAAAATGACAGGTCGATATTTGTGGAGAACTCCGTATTGACAGATGGGATTTTGTTCGGTATGATAGGGGTAACAAAAAGCAAAGGCGCTGAACCCTTCGGGGTGCGGCGCTTTTTTCTATTTACAGAAAGGTGGTCTTATTATGAAAATGAGAAAGAAGAAATCAATTTTTATGAGTTTGGTATTATCGATGGTGATGTTATTATCACTCACAGGCTGCGGTTCTTCCGAGCAGGCAGGTTCCTCTTCCGATTCCACTTCGAGTGAGAAAAAGGTTTTGAAAGTTGGTATGGAATGTATGAACGCTCCGTACAACTGGTCACAGACAGACGACAGCAACGGTGCCGTTCCAATCGAAGGAACAACCGAATATGTAAATGGATACGACGTAATGATGGCAAAGAAGATTGCCGAGGAAAATGGTTATGAATTGCAGGTTTACAAAATTGAATGGGATGGATTGATCATGGCGGTTCAGTCCGGAACCATCAACGCAATCATCGCCGGAATGTCAGCAACCGACGAAAGAAAACAGAGTGTTGACTTCTCCGATCCTTATTATAAAGCAACTCACGTACTGATCGTGAAAAAAGACGGCAAATATGCAAGCGCCAAGACATTGGATGATCTGAAGGGCTGCACCGTAACTTCCCAGCAGGGAACAACGATGTATGACAATTCCGCAAAACAGATCAAGGGAGCTACCGTACAGGAAGCTCTGCCGGACATCCCAAGTTTGATCGTAGCCGTAAGTTCGGGCCGTACCGATGTAGCAATCGTGGAAAAACCGATGGCGATGGCGGCTGTTTCGACAAACAAAGATCTGGCAATGGTAGAATTTCCGGAAGGTTCCGGTTTTGATGTAGATTCCGGTATTACAAATATCGCAGTCGCAGCGAAAAAAGGCGACTCGGCAATCATTGATGCCTGCAATAAGACTTTGAAAGGCATCTCCGACGAAGACAAAGATAAGATGATGGAAGAAGCCATCGCAAACCAGCCGGCAAGTGATTCTGAATAATCCGTAAGTTTGTGCCGAAGCGCCGCTTGGCAGCAAACAATGGACACCATAGCGGCGCAGAAATGGGGGACATACTATGACAATGTTTGTTGCACAGGCGGCATCCTTCCCCGCAGATGGTTCCTTTTGGGACTGGGTTGGATACCTCATCATGGAATATAAAGACGTCTTTTTGAAAGGCGCAGGCTGGACACTTGCTCTGGCAGTGACCGGTACGATTATTGGATGTATCATCGGATTTATCGTTGGTATCGTTCAAACCATTGAACTGGAAGCAAATTGCAACTATGCAAAGCGTGGTCTGGTAAAAGTAGTAAAAGCGATCGTAAGAGTATACGTAGAAGTATTTCGAGGTACACCAATGATCGTACAGGCGATGGTTATCTACTATGGCTTGTCTTATCTGGGAATCCAGTGGGGCGCATTGACATGTGGTTTCATCGTCGTTTCGATCAACACTGGTGCTTACATGGCTGAGTCGGTACGAGGCGGAATCAATTCCGTCAGTACCGGTCAGTTTGAAGCCGGAAAGGTCATCGGACTGAGTCATTTTCAGATCATGTTCCACGTCGTGCTGCCGCAGGCACTGAAAAATATCATGCCGCAGATTGGTAACCAGTTGGTAACCAACCTGAAAGATACTTCCGTATTAAATGTTATTTCCGTCAACGAATTGTTCTTCAGCGGAAAGACGGCGGCATCGGTATATTATAAATATTTTGAAGTATTTATCATTATCGCGGCAATTTATTTTGTATTAAACCTGATCGTAACGATCTTACTCCGGTTTGTGGAGAAATTGATGGCTGGAAAATCCGATTACAGCTTGTCAAAGTAAAGGGGGAATTACCATGAGTGAAATCAAAGAACCAATTTTGGAAGTATACGATGTGACAAAAAATTTTGGTGACCACGAAGTGCTTCGCGGTGTAAATTTCAAGGTATTTCCAAAAGATGTAATCTGTATCATCGGAGCTTCCGGTTCCGGAAAGACGACGATGCTTCGATGTCTGAACATGCTGGAGACACCGACTTCCGGAAGCATCTACTTTGACGGTGAAGAGATTTCCGGATACCGCGCGGATGTACGGTCATCCAGGAAAAAAATGGGAATGGTTTTCCAGCAGTTTAATCTGTTCCAGAATAAAACCGTTCTTGATAACTGTACGTTAGGACTTCGTAAAGTGTTGAAGATGCCAAAGCAGGAAGCCGAGGAAAAGGCAAAATATTATCTTGAAAAAGTGGGAATGACACCACAGCTGCTCGCCAAACCGGCGCAGCTTTCCGGTGGACAGCAGCAGCGTGTTGCCATTGCGAGAGCGCTTGCGATGGAGCCGGAAGTACTTTTGTTTGACGAGCCGACGAGTGCTCTCGATCCACAGATGGTCGGCGAGGTGCTTAATGTCATGAAACAGCTGGCAAGCGAAGGAATGACAATGGTTATCGTAACACATGAGATGGCATTTGCGAGAGATGTCTCGACGCGGACCATTTTCATGCATGAAGGTGTGGTGGCAGAAAACCGTAAGTCGAAAGAACTTTTTGCCAATCCACAGCATCCGAAGACACAGGAATTTTTAGCCAGATTTATGGCTGGCTGACGTTAGGAGGGTTATTATGAGTAAAGAATTTAAGACAAAGACAGAAGGACTTACCATCCGTTATGTCGAGGATGGCGAAGAGGGGCTGGTACTCCGGCTGATCAAAGAAATCGCAGAATATGAAAAAATGTCAGATTGTGTGAAAGCGACCGAGGAAGGATTACATAAGGCATTGTTTGAGCAGCACGACTGTAACTGTCTGATCGTAGAATATGAGAAAAAACCGGTGGGATTCTGCCTGTATTTCCATACATTTTCTACTTTCTGCGGACGAACAAACCTGTATCTGGAAGACATTTTTGTACGCGAAGAGATGCGCGGCAAAGGAATCGGAAAAGAGATTTTCCGTGTATTGATGCAGATTGCCGTTGACGAGGGATGCGACCGTCTCGAATGGGTGTGCCTCAACTGGAATACCCCGTCAATCGGTTTTTACAAAGGCATGGGAGCATTTCCAATGTCAGACTGGACGACATTCCGCATGACAACCAAAGAAATGACGGAAGCACTCCAGCGGCTCTAAGGCAGCCGCAGAGAGGAGGGAAGGATGAAATTACTGATTTATGGGATGACGGAGGACGAGAAAGAGACGCTCGCCGAGATCCGAAAACAAGTAGATGTCGAAGAGATTGCATTTGCGGATGGTATTTTTACCAAAGACAGGATCGCAGAAGTCGATGGATTCCGTGCCATCTGGATTATGACAAACAGCATGATCGGTGAGGAAGAAGCCAGACTTCTTTCGGAGCATGGAGTACGTTATATCGTCTCCAGAGCGACCGGTATCGATCATCTTGACCTCGAAGCATTACGGAAGTACGGCATTAAGGCAGCCAATGTGCCGTCGTATTCACCGAATGCGATCAGTGAGCATACGTTGATGCTCTTGCTCAATGCACTGCGCCATATGCGGCGGAGCGAGGCAATGGTTGCCAGACGTGATTTTGGAATTGCGGGATTGTGTGGAAGAGAGATCCGCACCATGACGATCGGTGTCATCGGAGCAGGGCGGATCGGCACATTGACGATCAAGGCGCTGGCGGCACTCGGAGCCAAAGTGCTTGTATATGCCAGACATGTACATCTCGACCTTGTCGGGATCGCGACACAGGTTTCCCTTTCCGAAATCTGGGAACGCAGTGATGCCATCGTGCTTCACTGTCCTCTGACAAAAGAAAATACACATCTGATCGGGGAAGAGACATTGGAACAATGCAAACCGGGTGTCGTGGTTGTAAATACCGCACGAGGTGGTCTGGTAGATGGCAAGGCGATGCTGGCTGCGTTGAAAAAAGGAAAGGTTTCTGCGTTCGCAATGGACGTTTATGAGACAGAAGATGATTTTGTACGGGTTGATTTTGAAGGAAAGCCGACCGGCGACCCGGTATTTGAGGAACTGCTTGCGAGAGAAGATGTAATTTACACATCACATATCAGTTTCCTGACAGACCGGGCATTGTACGAGATCATCCGGATTTCGCTGGAAAATGCGTCGGAATATGAGAAAAATGGCATTTGCCACAACGAAGTGACGACGGGGAAAGGTCAGTGATAGTATGTATGCAGAAAAATTGTATAAAAATGGAAAATTTTACACGATGGAACAGGAAGGACAGGCGGTAGAAGCCGTCGGTGTCCGCGATGGAAAAATCGTATTTACGGGAACAAACGAAGAAGCAGAGAAAATAGAGAGCGACGAGATCATTGATATGAAAGGAAGGGCAGTTTTTCCGGGATTTATCGACTGCCACCAGCATACACTGGCTTACGCGAGGACGACAAAAGAAGTGAATCTTGTCGGTACAAAAAGTGTGCAGGAGATATTGGAACGCCTGAAGGAGCGCGCGAAAGTGACGCCGCCCGGTCAGTGGATCAAAGGAAGCGGCTTCAACCACGAGGAATTTGACGAGGTGCGGATTCCGACAAAAGAGGAACTTGACAGCGTCAGCAAAGATTGTCCGATCCTGATCAGCCGGTATTGTATGCACGTTCACGCGGCAAATTCAAAAGCACTTGAGATCGCCGGAATTGATGAGAATTTCAAACCGCTCGTACCGGATTCCGTGGAGTACGGAGCGGATGGAAAGCCAAACGGCATCCTGCGTGAGAGCGCGGTAACGCCGGTATTAAAGAGCATTCCGGATCTTCTGCCGACGCCGGAGGACAAAAAAGATGCGCTCGAAGCGGTGTGCCGCGACATGAACCGTTATGGGATCACCGGCATTCATCCGATTCAGGGAAAATTTGTCGATGCGGATGAGTATATGAATTTATACCAGGAACTGGATGAGGAAGGACGGCTTCCGGTTCGTGTGTACCTGTCATTTGACGAATATCCGTCTTTTCATATGAAGACAGGATTTGGAAATGAAAAGCTGCGTTACGGCTTTTACAAAATATACAGCGACGGATCGCTTGGCTCGCGAAATGCCGCATTGACGGAGGATTATTCGGACGATCCGGGAAACAAAGGACTTTTGAATCACTCGCCGGAAGAAGTCATGGAAATGTGCCAGAAGGCATATGACATGGATCTGCAGATCGGTATTCACGCGATCGGCGACCGCGGTGTCGAGATTGCGCTTGACGCCCTGGAAAACTGCTACCGCAAGAATCCGAAGCCAAATGTCCGGTTTCGCCTGATCCACGGCATCGTGCTTCGCAAAGATCTGATCGAGAGGATCAAAAAGATGCCGATCATCGTGGATATCCAGCCGAGATTTACATCGAATTATAACATCTGGTGGTCGGAAGACCGGCTCGGCCCGGAACGGATCCGATATGCGTATGCCTGGAACACATTGATCAAGGAAGGCATCATTCTTACCGGAAGTTCGGATTCGCCGGTGGAACCTTACAGCCCGATGCTCGGTGTATATTCCATCGTGTGCAGGCAGGATCTTACCGGAAAGCCGGAGGGCGGATGGTATCCGAAGGAACGCGTCAGTGTATACGATGCCATCAGCATGTATACCAGAAATGCCGCGTATTCTTCTTATGAAGAAGACATTAAAGGCACGATAACAGTGGGAAAACTGGCAGACTTCGCCGTGATGGAAGAAGATCCGTTTACCGTTGACCCATTACATATAAAAGACATCCGCGTCATGCAGACATGGCTTGGCGGGGAAAAAGTTTACGAGGCAGAGTAACTGCCGGATTGGAGGACATTATGTTATTAGATGGAAGCGTTACAAAACAAGAAGCGATTAATGATTGTCTTACTTACTGGAACCCAAGCCGTACGCAGACCTGGTTTGATATGGGAATCGATATCATCATCGGCAAACGCGAAGGCTATTATTTCTGGGACATGGATGGTAAAAAATATATGAACCTTCATCTGAACGGCGGAACATTTAACCTCGGACACCGCAATCCGGAAGTGATTGCAGCCCTCGAAGAAGGAGTCAAAGAGTTTGATATCGGAAACCATCATTTTGGTTCCGTGGCTCGTGGTAAACTGGCAAAAAGCCTTGTCACTACGGCAACTCCGGGTATGCA
>DJNB01000084.1:0-5827 GCA_002435545.1 Lachnoclostridium sp. UBA6475 | reverse complement strand
ACGGCGACTCCTGGCATGCAGTACGCCATCTTTTCCAGCTGCGGCGGCGAGGCCGTTGATGTAGCGATCAAGAGCGTACGTTATGCGACAAAGCGCCGTAAGATCGTATCTTTGCAGAAATGTTACCACGGTCATACCGGACTGGCGCTCTCTGCCGGCGATCCATTTTTCAAGGACGCATTTTTGTGTGACGGCGCCGACCAGTATTATGAGCAGGTACCGATGAATGACGTGGACGCGATGGAAGCAGTACTGAAAAAAGAAGATGTCGCAGGTGTTATCATTGAGACAATTCCGGCGACATACGGATTCCCGATTCCGGAGCCGGGCTACCTGAAAGCGGTAAAAGCGCTCTGTGAAAAATACGGAACGCTTTACATCGCCGATGAAGTGCAGACCGGTCTTATGAGAACCGGAAAGATGTGGGGAATTATGCACGAGGGCGTAAATCCGGACGTCATCGTCAGTGGAAAAGGCTTGAGCGGCGGTATTTATCCGGTCGCAGCGACGATCATGACGAAACAGGCAGGAAAATGGGTCGAAGAGATCGGCCGCAGCCACACGTCAACGTTTGGCGGTTCCGAACTCGGATGTGTCGTAGCCAATAAAGTTGTCGAAATGGTAACCCGCAAGGAAACGGTCGATAATGTACATTTTCTTGAAGATTACCTGAAAAAGGGATTGGATGAAGTCCACAAATTGTATCCGGATTTCTTCACAAGTTATACACAGCGAGGCATTATCTTTGGTCTCGAATTTGACTTTGAAAATGGTGGACAACATGCGATGCGTGCCCTCTTCAACAATGGAATCTGGGCAATTTACGCAAGGTTCAATCCAAAAATCGTACAGTTTAAGCCGGGTCTTCTCTGCACCAAAGAGTATTGCGATGAGCTTTTGGAAAAATTTGAGAAGAGTGTCAAAGAAGCAAAAGAGACTTGTGCAAAGTTGAAATAAAGTCAGGATTTACAATATGAAAACGAGGGGGAATTGACATGGGAACATTGTTAGAGCCGGATGATATCCGAGTGCAGCTGCAGTCGCAATTGCTTTTGCATTATGAACTGCCGGAAGATACGAAAGTGTATCATTTGAAATATTCGGAGAATTTCACGTATCGCCTCGAAAGTGAAATGACCGGCGATAAATACGTTCTCCGTGTCAACCGCCCCGGTTATCATGATCTGACGGAGCTGGAAAGCGAACTTTCGTGGATCCGGGCAGTGAAGCGGGATACGGACATCCAGACAGCAGATGTTCTTCCGGGGAAAGATGGAAAATTTATCCAGCGGCTTGCCTTTACCGGAAGCACCGACAAATATGTGTGCAGCTTATTTTCTTTTGTGGAAGGCATCGGCATCCGCGGGATGTCCACGGAAGAACTGGTCCCTTATCAAAAGCAGATCGGTGCGATCACGGCAAAACTTCATCTTCACGCGATGACATGGAATGCCGGCAATTCTCTGCCGCGGTTTCACTGGGACATCGAGGATATGTTTGGCGACACATCGCGCTGGGGCGACTGGAGCAAAAATCCGGCATTGACCGAGGCGCAGAAAGAAGTTTTTGCAAAGACGGTTGAAATCGGATGTAAAAAACTGGAAAAATATGGGAAATCCCCGGATCGCTATGGTTTGATCCATTCCGACTTAAATATCAACAATATTTTGGTTGACGGCGATCAGGTAAAGATTTTGGATTTTGACGATTGTGGATATGGCTGGTTTTTGTTTGACTTATCCACAGCAGTTTTGGAATATGATACCAACCTTTCTGAGATGACGAGGGCATGGCTGGACGGCTACCAGACCGTCCGCCCTCTCTCGGCTGAGGATTTGGAAGAAGTAGACACCTTTATCGTGCTTCGCAAGATCGTCCGCATGGGCTGGATCGCGTCGCACTGGGACAATGACACGGTAAAACGCGTGACAGACCGCTATTATACGGAGACAGAAAAACTGGCGCGTGCTTATTGTGAAAGGAATGGAGGATGCTTATGATCTCGAAAGAATATACAAATATTGGAAGTAAAAGTTCGGCAATCCGGGAAATGTTTGACCTTGCACTTGAACGGAGCAAGGTTGTCGGCGAGGAAAATGTTTACAATTTTTGTATCGGAAATCCCAATGTTCCGACGCCGGAATGTGTAAAAGAAGAGTTGATGCATCTTTTGGAAACGGAAAATCCATTTCATCTTCATGGTTACACAACGTCAGCCGGTGACGAGGAAGCGCGGGATGCAATCGCCGAAGGACTGAACGACCGTTATGGCACACATTTTACCAGAGAAAATCTGTATTTTACCGTTGGCGCTGCGTGCGCGCTCAACATTTGTTTTCGTGCGCTGTGCAATCCGGGAGATGAATTTATCTCGTTTGCGCCGTATTTTCCGGAATACCGTTTTTATCTGGAAACGATCGGCGTCAAATTTGTCGCCGTGCCTTCACGGACGGAAGATTTTCAGATCGACCCGGACACATTTGAAAAGGCGATTACAGAGAAGACAAAAGGCGTTATCGTGAATTCGCCAAACAATCCGTCCGGTGCCGTTTATTCAAAAGAAACGATTGAAAATATATGTGAAATACTGGCAAAAAAAGAAAAGGAATACGGCCATGCAATTTATATTATCGCGGATGAGCCGTACCGTGAAATCGCCTACGATGTGGAAGTTCCGTATATCCCGAACTTTTACCGCAATACACTCGTCTGCTATTCTTACAGCAAATGCCTTTCCATCCCCGGCGAGCGTATGGGCTATCTTGTTATGCCGTCGGAGATTGATGAGTTTGATTCGATCAAAAAGGCAGTTTCCGGAGCGGCGCGTGTCCTCAGTTACGTCAACACTCCGACAATGTTCCAGCTTCTTATGAAGAAATGTCACGAGGATGTCGCAGATATGAGCATTTACCGCAGAAACCGCGACCTGCTCTACAATGCGCTTACCGACCTTGGTTTTTCATGCGTGAAACCGGATGGAGCGTTTTATCTGTTCCCAAAATCACTCGAACCGGACGACTACGCATTTTGCAAAAAGGCAGTCGAACACAATCTGATCCTTGTACCGGGAACCGAATTTGGCTGTCCGGAGCATGTCCGCATCTCGTATTGTGTCTCGACGGAACAGATCGAACGTGCCTTGCCGGCATTTAAGACACTTGCCGGGGAATATAAAAATTAAATGTTAAATTTTACCATTTCAAAATGGTTTTTTCGATATCGGATCAACCCCTCCTCCTGCATTTTGCCAAGTTCTTTGGACAGCGCACTGCGGTCAAGATTTAGATAATCCGCCATCTGCTGGCGGTTGAATGGGATGTCAAAAGATGTACTTCCGGTGCGTGTGACCTGCTCCGAAAAATAGATCGCAAGCCGCTCGCGGATTGTCTTTGGTGAAGTGCAGAAAATGCGGCTGGACAGAACCAGATTTTTCTGCATGGAAATAAAGAGGAGATTGCGTGTGATCTTCTGTGCAAGAGATGAATTTTTTGTATTTTCCAACAAATTCCGCACATTAAAAAATACAATTTTACATGCCTGCGCGGCGACAACATCGACCATCATAGGGGTGCCTGTGATGGCATAAGTTTCGGCAAAAACATCTTCTGTTTCCAGTTTATTTAATATGGTTGAATTGCCTAAAATATCGTTGTTTTCAATGACTACGCTGCCCTCTATTATAATGCCTATTTCACTGGTATTTTCTCCCATGGAAAATAGAATTTCTCCCTTATCATAAGATTTCTTTCTTAATAAGGAAAGAGTCTCTAATCTATGCCAGTCATTTTCGTCAAAATCCCGAAAAATGGCATTGTTCGATAATTGTCTGATAATTTTTTTCAATTTTTTCTCCTTTCGTTGTTATAACCACCGATTTTTTATTTTTATTTTACTATAATGAAATCACAAAATCAACAAAAAGGTAACTATTCAGGAGCAAATGTGTGGAAATCAATGATCGTCGTGCTTGCACGTAAGAAACTTTGATTTCCATACATTTAGAGCCTAATAGGGCTCCCCCTCCACAGATGAGCATTTTTAGCCTTGTCAAAGGCGGGATAGAACACGAAGTGTTCGAAATGCGAATGTGTGGGAGGGGTATCCTGAATCGTTACAAAAAGGAAGGATGAATGTACAAATGGTACGAAGAATTATTCAAATAAATGAAGATAAATGTAATGGATGCGGCGCCTGCGCCTCTGCCTGTCACGAAGGTGCGATCGGAATGGTGGACGGAAAAGCAAAACTTCTCCGCGATGATTATTGTGACGGACTTGGCGACTGCCTCCCAACGTGTCCGACGGGCGCGATCAAGTTTGTTGAGCGTGAGGCGGCAGCCTACGACGAAGAAGCGGTAAAAGAAAATATGAAAAAACGCGCCGCACAGCAAAAGAATGGAAAACCGGAAGTTTCAGCAGCCTCTGCAACTCTGGCAGGCGCGGCGGCTTCCGAACACGCGGCATCTCAGGCAGGCGCAACATCCCAGCCAGCAGATAGGACATCTCAATCAACTGAGGCGACGCCTCAGCCGACCGGCGGCTGTCCAGGAAGCCGTATGCGGATGCTTCGCCAGCAGGCAGAGAAAGAGGATGTTTTGGCGGGGGAAATTAATTTTGTTAAAGCACCCGCTTCCCAGCTTGCCCAATGGCCATGCCAGATCAAACTTGTGCCGACCAATGCTCCGTATTTCAATGGCGCAAAGCTCTTGATCGCGGCGGATTGCACCGCTTACGCTTATGCTAATATGCACCAGGAATTTATGCGCGGCAAGGTAACGATCATCGGCTGTCCGAAACTGGATGATATTGATTACAGTGAGAAATTGACGACGATCATCCGCGACAATGATATCAAAGAAGTAACAATTGTCCGCATGGAAGTTCCTTGCTGTGGCGGTCTTGAAATGGCGGCGAAAAAAGCAATTCAGGAGAGTGGCAAGTTTATTCCATGGCAGGTCGTAACGATCTCAATTGACGGAAAGAAATTGGATTGATGGTAAGAGGGCTTGACGTCGTTTCTGCGAATCGAGTTGTTTTTGAAGAAAGGGAAATTTATGCAGAAAAAAGAGCTGCAGGATTTGCTGACAGGCGCGTTGATCGGTTTGGTAAAGGCCTGTGGAACGAATCCTAAAACGGAAAATACAGATGCTATTGTTGTGGAAGGGCTGGCAATGACATCGCCGGATTTCCCGGCCAGAGATCTTACCGAGGCTGATCTGGCGTCGTTCATCGCCAAAGTCCGCGACGAAAAATTCACCGTTTCTCCAGGGTGCCGCCTTTGTGCGGCGCCTTGTGGTAATACCTCGGATTTTGACATACAAGAAATCGCCGGCGAGGAAAAAGAGCAAAAGATGAAGCGCGAACTTCTGGCGTTCATTCGGACAATGGCTGTAAAAATATGGAAAGAAAGCGAGAGCAGGAATGCCGCAGGAGAAACAAGTGATTCCATTTGCGCTTGTGATTCCACTTGTGGCAGTGTGGGGAATGGCGCTTGCGCAGCAAAGCCGGAGCAGGTGTTTTTCTTTTATAAGGCGTTGTCTATAATCAGTTATGATTTTACGTGCGAAGAACTTGCGCCGGTGTTGGAAGAAGCTAGAAAAGCAACATAAAATGAAGGAGTAGCTGGGATAGGTTGCTTTTCCAGTGCTGTGTGGCGGCGAAAGGCAACGTAAAGAGGAAAACAAGGCGACGCAGGTTGCCTTTAGAGCTGGCAAGAAGCTAGAAAAGCAACATAAAAAGAAGGAATGCTGGGATAGGTTGCCTTTCCTGCGTTGTGTGGCGGCGAAAGGCAACGTAAAGAGGAAAACAAGGCGACGCAGGTTGCCTTT
>DJNB01000145.1:442-4178 GCA_002435545.1 Lachnoclostridium sp. UBA6475 | reverse complement strand
GCAAATCAGAAGGGCGGCGTGGGTAAGACCACCACAGCCGCCAGCCTCGGCATTGGTCTTTCTCGGCAAGGTAAAAAAGTCCTGCTGATCGACGCCGATGCACAAGGCAATCTCACGCAGATGTTGGGCTGGCCGCAGCCTGACGAATTATCCCCCACGCTCTCTACGCTGATGGAGAAGGTCATCGCGGAGCAGCCTATCGTCCACGGCGAGGGAATCAGCTCCTTTCCTGTCTATCTTCCGCTAACTGGTAGCGGGTCTGATTGTGATACCATTTTTCAAAGCTTTCTTTGGTAGCTCGCTTATACCTGCCAACCTTGATAAGCTCAAAATCTTCATTGGCAACGATATAGTAAATGGTCTGACGATGTACCCCAAGCATTCTTGCCATTTCCGGCAGACCGTAGGTGGATGCCATAATATCTGCATCCAGTTCCTGATCCTCTACCGTGCGGTAATCGGTTTGAGAAGCATACCATCTTTCAAAGCTCTCCTTTGTCACTCTGCGCTTGCCCAGGACATCGACCACATCAAAATGCCCTTTGGCAACCAGTTCGTAAGCAGTCGCTTCTTTCAGCCCAAGGCGCTGTCCAAGCTCCTCCATTGAATATGTAGTTTTCTTCAGTTCCTCGCCGGGAGGGGTTCCATCGACCTTCTGGTATTTGAACTGATTGGCATACCATTCTTCAAAGCTGTCGATCATCACCCTCATGGTGTTGCCGACAAGAATGGTTTTGAAGTAATTCTTCTTAATGAGCCAGTATGACTCCGTTTTACCAAGACCGAGCATCCTGCCCATTTCCGGAACAGACATACTCGTGCGTTTTCTCATTTCCGCCATCGTACAACCTCCTATGTAAAAAATGTAGCCATGTGTTTCTTGTCATGGCTACATTTTATCGAACTCTCAATATGTTTTGAAGTTTGTCGCCGGGTTGTACGACACCCTTGACAAATCTTACATTTGATGATCCAACCACTCATCAAAACTCTTTTTGGAGATTCTGATACTGCCACCGATGCGGACGCTATGGAAAACTTTCTTTTTCACAAGGTTGTATGCGCTGGTTCTGCTGATGCCCAGAATATCCTGAATCTCATCAACCGTATAGGTTCTCTTATCAAACTGAACTGCGTTAGCAGCCATCGCTTCTTCAGTGCGCTGATTCATGGCAGCGATTCTTTCTTCAAACATTTATGTTCACTCCTTCGCTCTCTTTGCTTTATGTTTTGGGGAACGCTTTTTCAGCTGTTCCATTGCCAGGCTGACGGATAAGGCTTTCTCAATCGCTACCATTTCACGGGGCGTTACCTTACCTAAGTAATTATCAATCCTGCTTTTATCAATGGTACGAATCTGTTCCAGCTGAACAACGGACGCTTCTTTGAATGCAGGATTGTCGTAAATAACAAAGTGCGTCGGCATATTCGCTTTCTTATGGATTCTGGTGGTGACCGTTGCCACAATCAATGTGGGAGCGTGTTTATTACCGGTATCGTTCTGAATGACGATAACCGGACGGATACCGCCTTGTTCCGACCCAACTACCGGGTCCAGATTGGCGCAATAAATATCACCACGGCAATATACCCAATTTTCTTTCATCATGTGCCATGACCTCCTTTCGTTGGGTATGTAATAACTGACTGCCCGAAAGGAATCAGGCAGTCAGTCCAAAAGTCTATGTGTCCCATATTTGCCACGCACCCCTGGGAAAGAGGGCTTACGCCCTCAGGGAATCACCGAACGACTGATTGCGAATCAGTTCCATAGGAATCTAACCTCTGCCGGGTTCTCCGCCAGCTCCGTAGAGAAGTATCTTTAATCCTGTTGCTTTCATGGCCGTATTGGGAGCAACCCAATATTTACAAGCCAGTATTGATCGCTGGCATCGGGAGAGAGACAACCGCTTAATTTATAGAAGAAAGTCGTTCTGTTTCTCTGTCCGATACGTCTCGGCGTACCGCTGATGTGGCTGATGCTCTCGCACCGGCAACAGGAACGTATTCGATGACTGTGTATTCAGTTTTCAAGGATCAAGCAGCCGATTTTCTTTGGCTGTATCTAAATTGTACCTGTTCCTCATGCAAGTTTTTATTGCCTCGTAGGTATAGTTTCGAGGTTATTCACGACCTAAAAATATGTAATCAAGGGTTGTATCAAAGCGCACAACCAATTCGATTGCCAAATCAATAGAGATACCTCTGTTGCCGGTTTCAATCCGTGCAATGGTGTTTGCGGCAACACCTAACTGCTCCGCAAGCTGTTCTTGTGTAAGCCCATGTTTTCTTCTCAATGCTTTAATTCTTTTTCCGCTTTCAACCAAGTCGTAATACATTTTCGTTCCTCCGTGTTTTTGAATTTTTGAAGTTGCAAAATCAAAAACAGAGGGAGGAGATCGTGCCCGATTCTCAATGCCCTTTGCCATCTGCCTGTCCTCCTTGCAGGCATAAAAAAAGAGCCGGAGTAAATTACTCCAAGCTCTCGTTCATGCCTTTGTGTTAAAATGAAGGAAGATAGGCAGGTATAAAAAAAGCCCCGTACCCATTACAGGCACGAGGCGTAACTCTCTCTATTCAATTTTATGCCGTTATCTCCCAGCATAGCCATTTTAACACTGGACAAGTCGGACTTTCAGTAATTCTGCTGATTCGTGTCCGATATTTTCCAGCAAAGGTTTTGAGCATACTGTATCTCATTACATAGTAGAAGTTATTGAGTACAGACACGTTGTTTGCAAGTCGGTAGTAGTTATACAATCCACGGATTTCTGCGTTATACTGGTTTAGGATTTCCAAATCGTCCAAGTGCAACAGGCGAGTGCGCCGGACAGGTTCCCAAACCTCCTTGTTTCCATTTTGTTTGTCGTATTTAATCTTGAGGGCGTTGTAGGAGAACAGTCGTTTTAACCACTTATCATGGGGAACATAGAGCAAGACTTTTCCATTGTTTACCCGTCTGGTAGCCCCGGTTTTGGTCTTTTTGTTGTGTTCGCCTTTGGCGATTGTGACCTCATATCCCAAGAACTTCGCAGAGTCATGTCCATGAGTAATCAATGTCTTTTCCTCGGACATTTCCAGATGGAGTTTCTCCCGGATAAAGCAGCCCACATCTTGTTTAATCTGTTCTGCGTCCTCTTTACTGCCGATAACTCCAATTAAGAAATCATCGGCGTATCGGATATAACAAAGCCGTTTATAGCTATCGTCCATCTGGTCACTATACGGCATAGATTTCAGACTACGCCGCAGTTCCCGGATTTCTGCAATTAAGCCCTCTTTTTCTTCCACGCTCATTTTAGAGATATTTCTTTTAAGCCTTTGTTCTTTCCCCCGGCAGACATCCAGCTTCTTCTTGAACGCAGGATTGATTTTACGGCGGTTTCCGCAGTTGAATTTCTCTGCATACTCTGCCATATAATTGTCCAGTTCGTTCATGTAGATGTTTGCAAGGATACTGACGGATATTTCTAATCTTTGTGGTGTTCTCTTTGAAGCAGTCCATAACATATCGAATGTGTTCGGCATTCAGTTTCATAAACCGACTGCGGACAATTTCTGCCGGACGCTCCTCTGCACCAATACGAATCAACGGTCGCTTCGTGCAAACCGTTTCAACGATCAACTCCAGAATGTTACCCACACATATTCGTGCTGTTCCTTTTCATAACTGAAAGGGGGTTCTCATGTCTCAAACATGGAACGGCACGAAGAAAGAAACCCCTGAAAGAAGGAC
>DJNB01000145.1:0-346 GCA_002435545.1 Lachnoclostridium sp. UBA6475 | reverse complement strand
CTTGTAAAAGAAGGGCACTTCAAAATCGTGCGAATTGGTAACGCCATACGCATTTCCAAGCGGTCATTTGACGAGTGGCTTGACTCCCTCGACCTGTGATCCAAGAAAGGAAGAACGATATGGCATCTATAATCAAGCGAAAGAAAAACTATTCCGTTGTTTACAACTATGTGGATGAAAACGGAGAAACCAAACAGAAGTGGGAAACCTGGCATACCCACAAAGAGGCCTTGAAGCGCAAGGCGGAAATCGAAAATCAGCAGCACACGGGAACTTTTCTCCCGCCAAGCAATCAGACGATCACCGAGTTCCTTTATGACTTCGTATCTCTTTACGGAGAAAAGAA
>DJNB01000003.1 GCA_002435545.1 Lachnoclostridium sp. UBA6475 | reverse complement strand
TTTTCCATATCCTGCATTTCCTGATACAACAAATGACTGCCCCTCATTGATTGCCTTTATACACTCTGCAAATTCACTTCTCTCAATCAATCCCTCCTTCAATGGTTTAAAACAGTTCCGATACTCTTTATTGACAAATTGAACCCGCGGCAATATCCGCCGGTCACCATCAATCAGCCTCATCTTTATCCTCTGTTTTTCAAAATACTGACTTAATACTGCCGTCGTGATTGCTTGCCCATAGATTTCTGAATCCGTAACCAGCGCAACAAAGGCCTGATATACTTTCTCTTTCTCACTGGTAAAAAAATGATCAATATCCTGAAAAATGCTTTCCCGTAATACGTACTCTGAAATCTGCTTAAAATGAATTCTCTTTAAAAGCTGAATACTCCTACTGATATCTACAGGCTTCGAAATGTCCAATCCCATTCCTTTACAAAATTCTTTATAAAAATTTTGAAATTCTCTACTGGCTGTCTCTATCTGATATTGATAAAAATCATTTGGATTACCATTTGAATTTACCGTACGATCATGCAGATCCACCATATAACTGCATCCTACTGCACTGACCAGCGCTACTTCTCTATCACCTTCGCGCTCCAATTGTTTTTTCCAATTGCTCAATATATTTCGTGATTTCAAATCAGAAATTGACCAATATTCTTTGCTAGCATTTCGTGCCTTGCATTGTTGATGTTCCTTTCGCCCAGAACGGTCTGTAATCAATATATCCGTCCCGGCTTCATCCTCCCCCAGCGCTTCTATCACAATGCTATCGTTAACTTCTCTAAGAACTTTGAGCAATTCATAAATAATACATTTTGTCTCATATCTATTACCCAGTTTATCTGCTCTTCCGCCTTTTTCTAATGGCATATTAAAAACCTCCTACCGAACGACTTCTTTATCAATATTTCAAGTTATTTACCCCATTGCAAATACAATTCTTTTATTTTATGTGGATAAATCGTTTCATTAAAGCAATTTTCTTTTTTTAATACATAGTCCCAAAACTCATCTTCCCATGCATCACTATTTACCAACAACGGAACATATACTGCTTTCATTTTTAGTATATCTAATTTATGTACCTCTAGATATGATTTTTTTAATAAATCACATTTCTTCTCTGCTTTACTAATATTACGTTTTAATTCTTTCATTCTTTTTCTCGTATTGAAATAACGTTTTCGCTCTAATTCTATATTTGAAATCTTTTCTGTAACATCAACGCCATATTCCATTAATTCTAATGCTGTTTCTTGCTTGTTATTGGCTACATACTTTTCCAGCAAAGCACCTATTATTAGTTGAGAATCATATTCTTTCATGCCTTGCTTTAAATTGCACAATAAATTTTCTACATTTGCTATTTCAATAGATATATTTTTCGTTGTTATTCTTCCAATTGAAAAGTACTTTTTCAATGTTTTTACCATAGATAACTTATACTTTTTCACTACATGTTTTACGACCACTTCCCAATTAATCCAAAAATCAATTGGTTCATTTGTTTTACTATCTTCAATATACAAACATAGTACATCTAACATGTCCATATATTGACCATTTTTTTGCTTTTTAAATATGTCTTTACTATCTTCCAAAAAGAAAGATGTAGTAAAATAATCCTCCCCCTCATCATCAAGAAATAAATTTAAATTTCTTTGTGTTCCATCTAAAAACTTGTAAAAAATCTTATTTGCTCTAACGTTACTTATACTTTTCTCTTGATCAAAATCAATAACAATTTTATTCTTTAAAATATCAATAACATTATCATACGAAAAATAAGGAAACCGTCTATACAAGACATTTTTAATTGCAACTGTTTTTTCATGTTCAAAAAACAATTGAAAAGATTGATTCTTAGGGACCTTTTCTATTTCCTGAATTTTTTGTTGATTATAAGATGTATATTTTATATTTCCGGTCAACGTATCTCTAAAAAAATTCATCTGAGAATAGGAAATAGATTTTTCCATTATCATATAATGAAATATTGTTCGTACAAACTTATGAAATCCTAACAAATGATAAAAATTACCCTCTTTGAATATAAAATCTATTTTCTCATCATTATTCAATATTGCATGATATTTTTTTCCTAACAACTTAGAATATTCTTTTGCCAAATAACAAAAATCAATATCTTCTTCCCTTATTTTATCTGATTTTCCCTGACCTTTTCTATATTTTTTGTACTCTTGGTATCCCTTTTTCTTTTTTGCCATAATATCCCCCCTGTATATAAATAGGGAACCAAATATCAAGATATTGGCTCCCTGCTTTGTCTTATTAAAGCACGTTTTTTTCGCTTGCGCTATCTAGGTCCAGTGCGCCACCCTGGGCTTAAACCCCGTCACTTCTGAAAACTCAATCGAGTCAAGAGACCTCCTTTAATCCACTCCTAGAATTAGATTACTGTCATGGGCACCCGCTCTTATAATCGAAATCCATCAACACAAAAGCTAGGTAATAGAACACTTCTGCTCTATTTACTATATAATACACCACGCCCATCGAACAAACAACAAACATTATGTGAATTTTTTGTAAATTCTTCTCCATCCTCATGCAAATACGCCATTTAACAATCCCACCTCACACATATTTTTATATATTTGTTCCGGATAATACGGCAAAAACTGTCTCATGCTTTCAAATCCGATGCTTTTCTTCTTCATATAGCTGATCAATCGGTTTGTCAATTCTTCTCCGTCCACTTCTGAGATATCTACAATCTCCTTTAGCAAATCGAGGAACTGAAGCGTTACCACATTTTTCTCATCTATTTCAAAGTATGGCTTCCGTAAAATAACACGCAGTTTTGCAACCTGGGTCTCCTGGTACTCCGTTGTAGCCTTGTTCGTATAAATCTCATAAGTTCCGGGAATCTGAGTTGTCAGACCAAGCTGGTTTGCAAAGACAATTCCGCCTACGTAACCACAACAAATTTCCCCATCCATTAGGTACTTCTTTCTGATAACTTCATCAACAGACAGCGTTGAACCAGAACGAAACATTGACTTTTGAGGAATGTAATATATCCCCACATCAAAACGTTTTAACTGCCCGGATTCCATCAGTTTCTTCATCTGCTGGCGGACGGATACTGCTTTGATATCAGGTATATTTAGCTCTGAAAGAAAAATCGGTTCGTTCGGTTGGTAATTGTTTTCTATATAACTGTACACTTCATTTACCAATGCCATTCTCTTCGCCTCCCTTTTACTACTTATTAGGAATATGTTCTTTCTGCATTGTTATTATACGTTAAAGGTCAAAAAATGCAAGTCTAACCGTAAACGGTTTGCTTAATACATTGAATAGCCGAGTCGTTCACGCATTTTAGGGAACTTTTTATACAAAAACACACTAAAAAGTTCCCTAAACTCTTTCTTAAAAACAGGACCTGCCAAAAGCAGATCCTGTTTTCATTTCTAAATATATTACATTTTACTTGTAAGCCAAATTAGAATTTGCCGTTATCAGCAGCTTCCTGAATGGATACAGCTACTGCAACTGTCATACCAACCATAGGGTTGTTTCCGGCACCGATGAGTCCCATCATTTCTACATGGGCTGGTACAGAAGAAGATCCTGCGAACTGTGCATCACTGTGCATACGTCCAAGAGTATCTGTCATACCGTAAGAAGCCGGTCCTGCAGCCATGTTGTCCGGATGAAGGGTACGTCCTGTACCACCACCGGATGCTACAGAGAAGTATTTCTTGCCCTGCTCAAGGCACTCTTTCTTATAAGTACCTGCTACCGGATGCTGGAAACGTGTAGGGTTTGTAGAGTTACCTGTGATGGATACGTCTACGCCCTCTTTGTGCATGATCGCAACACCTTCCTGAACATCGTTTGCACCATAGCAGTTTACTTTGGAACGAAGTCCGTCAGAATAGGAGATTCTCTCGATTTCTTTTACGGTGTTTGTATATGGATCATATTCGGTCTCAACAAAAGTAAATCCGTTGATACGGGAAATGATCTGTGCAGCGTCTTTTCCAAGACCATTCAGGATTACGCGGAGAGGTTTTTTACGAACTTTGTTCGCTTTCTCAGCGATACCGATTGCACCTTCTGCTGCTGCAAATGACTCATGTCCTGCGAGGAAGCAGAAGCACTCTGTCTCTTCTTCAAGAAGCATTTTACCAAGGTTACCATGTCCAAGACCTACTTTACGTGTGTCTGCAACAGAACCCGGGATACAGAAAGCCTGAAGACCTTCTCCGATGGCAGCGGCAGCATCTGCTGCTCTTCTACATCCTTTTTTAATTGCAATTGCTGCTCCTACCGTGTAAGCCCAGCAAGCGTTTTCAAAACAAATTGGCTGAATGCCTTTAATCTGGTCGTATACATTTAAGCCAGCATCTTTTGTGATTTTCTCAGCCTCTTCAATGGAGGAGATACCGTACTCATTCAATACACTATTGATTTTATCAATTCTTCTTTCATATGATTCAAATAAAGCCATTATTTCGTTACCTCCTTATATTATTTTGCAACTTCTTCATCGGTTCTTGGGTCGATGAGTTTCACAGCATCGTCAACACGTCCATACTGACCACATGCTTTTTCGTAAGCTGTATTCGGGTCATCGCCTTTTTTGATGAAGTCAGTCATCTTACCAAGGCTAACGAATTTATAACCGATAATCAAATCATTTTCATCGAGAGCGATTGCAGTTACATAACCTTCTGCCATCTCAAGATAGCGAGGTCCTTTTTTCAATGTACCGTACATTGTACCAACCTGGGAGCGAAGTCCTTTTCCAAGATCTTCCAGTCCTGCTCCGATTGCCAGTCCGTCTTCTGAGAAAGCACTCTGGGAACGTCCATAAACGATCTGAAGGAACAGTTCTCTCATTGCTGTATTGATGGCATCACATACAAGGTCTGTAT
>DJNB01000192.1 GCA_002435545.1 Lachnoclostridium sp. UBA6475 | reverse complement strand
GAAATCCAGCGAAATCCGTTGCCTCTCCGTTGCGGAGTAAGCAAAAAGACAGCACAAAGAAGAAAGTAATTTACAATATTTACCAATCCTCGCCCCGCTCCAACTTTTTCTTGACTTGAACCGAACTCCAAGTGCTATACTGGTTTCTATACAAACAAACTATCAGGAGGTGCACATCATGAAAAAGTTACTGATCGTTTACTATTCATGGTCAAATGGAAACACGCAAAAAATTGCAAAAATGCTGCAAAAAGAGACAGGCGGAGATCTTATGAAGATTGATACGAAGACGCCGTACTCCGGCAGTTACGATGAAGTTGTGGCGCAGGGACAGGAAGAAGTGAAGCGAAGATATGAGCCGGAGATCAAACCTGTCGATAAAAATGTCGCAGAGTACGATGTGATCGCGGTGGGAACCCCTACGTGGTGGTACACGATGGCGTCGGCAGTCCGGACGTTTCTGCATGAGCAGGATTTTTCCGGCAAGACCGTGATCCCGTTTATGACAAATGGCGGCTGGCCGGGGCATGTCATCAAAGATATGAAAGCCATGTGCGAAGGCGCACAATTTTCCTGTGATATGCAGGTGCAGTTTGATTCTACCGGTGGAAGCAATCTGGAGACGCCGCAGGAAGAAATTGACAAATGGATTGAAAATGTAAAAAAATTTCTTTGATTTGGTTTTTGATTTTCAGGGAAAGAAGAATCGAGAGCTGTATGACTGCAATGAAAAAAAACGAGCTTTAAGGAGCAGTATACTATGAAAGACCAAAATTGAGCATCGTAATGAGTATCTATTATTTTACGAAATATCGTGACAGATGGAGAATAACAACTTGATTTACATCGTAAAATGTGATATGATAAAAAGAAATTTGACTATTTTTATCAAAAAAATAAACAGGAGGCACTTTTTATGTTTAAAATTGTGGAAAAGAAGTCCCTGAATCCTACCGTTACGAAAATGGTAGTAGAAGCTCCGTTGATCGCAAAAAAAGCGGAGCCGGGACAGTTTATTATCTTTCGTGCGAAAGAGGACAGCGAAAGAATCCCTTTGACGATTTCGGATTTTGACCGCGAGGCGGGAACGATTACCATTATTTACCAGATCGTCGGCGGTTCTACGATGGAACTTGATACATTGAATGAAGGGGAATACATTCATGACTTTGTGGGACCACTTGGTGTACCGACACATACTGAAGGACTGAAAAAAGTTGCCGTAGTAGGTGGTGGAGTTGGCTGCGCGATCGCTTATCCGGTTGCCAAAAAATTGCACGAAATGGGCGCAGAAGTTCATTCTATCGTGGGATTCCGTAATAAAGATCTGGTTATCCTTGAAGATGAGTTCAAGAGTGCCAGCGACAAATATGTTATGATGACCGACGACGGAAGTTACGGAGAAAAAGGTCTTGTAACGGACGCACTTGAAAAATTGATCCAGGAAGGCAATCAGTACGACGAAGTGATCGCGATCGGACCATTGATCATGATGAAATTTGTCTGCCTGACTACGAAAAAATACGATATTAAGACGATGGTCAGCATGAATCCGATTATGATCGACGGTACGGGAATGTGCGGCGGATGTCGTCTGACAGTCGGTGGAGAGACAAAATTTGCCTGCGTAGATGGACCGGACTTTGACGGACATCAGGTTGATTTTGATGAGGCAATGCACCGCGGAACCATGTACAAAGAATTTGAGGCACATGCCCGCGAAGCAGCATGTAACTTATTGAAAAAGGAGGCAAAGTAAATGGCTGAACGTAATATGGATATGAAAAAATGTCCGATGCCTGTACAGGATCCGGACGTTCGTAATAAAAACTTTGATGAAGTAGCACTTGGCTACACTTATGAGATGGCAGTAAACGAGGCAAGAAGATGTCTCAACTGTCCGAAAAAACCTTGCCAGAGCGCATGCCCGGTACAGATTGACATTCCGGCATTTATTGAGCGCGTAGCAAACGAAGACATGGACGGCGCATTTGAAATCCTGTCCAAATCCACTTCTCTTCCGGCGGTATGTGGACGTGTGTGCCCACAGGAAAACCAGTGTGAGGGAAAATGTGTCCGCGGTATCAAAGGCGAGCCTGTTGGTATCGGACGTTTGGAGCGTTTTGTGGCAGATTACCACAGAGAACACTGCACAGATACACCGGAGATGCCGGAGCAGAACGGACATAAAGTAGCCGTGATCGGCGCAGGCCCTAGTGGACTTACCGTAGCCGGAGATCTGGCTAAGATGGGTTACAAAGTAACGATTTACGAAGCACTTCATCTTGCCGGCGGCGTACTTGTATATGGTATTCCGGAATTCCGTCTTCCAAAAGCAATCGTACAGAAAGAGATCGACAACCTGAAAGCCATCGGCGTTGACGTAGAGACGAACATGGTAATCGGTAAAGTTCTCACGATCGACGAATTGTTTGAGATGGGTAACGAAGCCGTTTACGTAGGTTCCGGAGCAGGACTCCCAAGATTTATGAACATTCCGGGAGAGAGTTTGAAGGGCGTTTACTCTGCCAACGAATTCCTGACACGTATTAACCTGATGAAAGCTTATAAAGAAGGAAGCAAGACACCGATCCAGCATGCAAAGAAAGTTGCTGTCGTTGGTGGTGGTAACGTGGCAATGGACGCTGCAAGAAGTGCCAAACGTCTTGGCGCAGAAGAAGTTTACATTGTATACCGCCGTGGTATGGAAGAACTTCCTGCAAGAAAAGAAGAAGTAGAGCACGCAGAAGAAGAGGGAATCATCTTTAAGACCCTTCATAATCCGGTAGAGATCCTTGGCGACGAGGATGGTCTGGTATCCGGTATGAAATGTGTGGAGATGGAACTCGGTGAGCCGGATGAGAGCGGACGCCGCCGCCCGATCGTAAAAGAAGGCAGCGAATTTGTCCTTGACGTAGATTCTGTAATCATGTCAATCGGTACGAGTCCAAACCCATTGATCCGTTCTACGACACCGGGGCTGGATGCCAACAACCGTGGATGCCTGATCACCAAAGATGAAAAAGGTGAGACGACGCGTGAAGGCGTGTATGCCGGTGGAGATGCCGTAACAGGCGCAGCTACCGTAATCCTTGCCATGGGTGCAGGAAAAGAAGCCGCAAAGGCAATCGACGAGTATATCAAGAGTAAATAATAAATCTTTATCCAAGCAGGAAGAGGGGAAATCCGGTGAAAGGATTCCTCTCTTTTTGCTTGCAATAAGCAGCAAAAATGAGTATACTATAATTAGGAAATTGGACGGAAAAAGGGTATGAAGGAGATGTGAGGTGCTTATGAAGAAACAAACAAAATTACGGACTTCAATGCTGCGGGCAACATTACTGCCGATGTTGATATTTGGGATATGTATTATCGTTTGCAGTACCACCCAGACAGAGAAGTCGATATATCAGGAAGTGGAATCCGGACTGGAAAACGTGGCGCAGATGACAATGTATCTGTATGAACAAACTTATCCGGGCGAGTATGCCTATGACAGTGCGTCAAAAACATTGTACAAAGGCGGGAAAAAAGTAGAGGGAGCGTTAAAGTTTTTTGAACATTACAAGGAATGTTCCGGAACCGATATTACAATATTTTACAAAGATCTCCGCGTTATAACGACGATCAAAGACGAAAATAATGAACCGATCGTGGGGACAAAGATCAACAGTGTGATAAAAAAGGAAGTATATGATGCCGGACAGGCGCATTTTTATACAAAATCGACAATCGGAAAAGAAAAATATTTTTCGTATTACTGCCCGCTGTATGATGAAAATGACCAGTGTGTGGGGATGGTATTTGCCGGAAAAGCGTCGGATTATGTGAACGCCATCGTGTGGAAGAGCATACTGCCGATTTTATTATTGGTGCTTTTGTCGATGATCATTTTGACCTTTGTTATCTGGAACTATGCGGATCGTCTGAACGGTGCTTTTCGTCAGCTGCAGCGTTTTCTCGGAAATGTGGAAGCCGGAGATTTTACCGTGGAACTGAGCGAATCCCTGACAAAGAGAAAGGACGAACTTGGCCAGATGGCAGGGACGGCGGTTCGTATGCAGCGGTCTTTGCGTGATCTCGTGCAGAGAGATTCGCTGACAGGGCTTTATAACCGTCATTACGGCGAGATGTGGATGAAACAGGTAAGAGACGAGGCAAAAAATACCGGAGAGCCATTTTCCATCGCGATTGCAGACATCGACTTTTTCAAAAAGTTTAACGACTGTTATGGACATGACTGTGGCGATATGGTGCTGCGTAATGTGTCGGATCTTTTGCAGACGGAGATTGGCAGACGTGGTTATGTGTCGCGCTGGGGCGGCGAGGAATTTTTGATCATATTCAAATCTTTTACACTGGAAGAATCTGTAAAATTTGCCAATGAGATCATGAAAAAACTTCACCACACGGAATTACGTTACCACGATGAATGTTTCCATGTCACCATGACGATCGGAGTGGCGGCAGGAGACTGCGAAAAGAGTATTGAATCGATGGTAAAATGTGCGGACTGCGCGCTTTATGCCGGTAAAGAAGGTGGCAGGGATCAGGTTGTCTGCCAGAGTGAAGAGCCGGTTGAAAGTGATAAAAAAATATGATAAGATGTACTAGGATGTCTTATGGTATTGCAACACAAAGAGAGGATGATTAGTGATGAAACGAGTAGCCTTTTTGACAAGCGGCGGCGACTGCCAGGCGCTGAATGCGACGATGCGCGGTGTGGCAAAAGCGCTTTATGCTGCGGACAAAGACATTGAGATATATGGAATATTAGAAGGTTATAAAGGCTTGATTTATGGAAATTATAGGAAAATGAAACCGTCTGATTTTTCCGGGATCCTGACGCTGGGCGGAACGATCCTCGGATCTTCCAGACAGCCATTTAAGCACATGCGCAAACCCGATGCCAATGGATTGGACAAGGTTGAGGCGATGAAAAAGACGTACCGCGACCTCAAACTGGACTGTCTTGTGATCCTAGGCGGAAACGGAACGCAGAAAACCGCGAATCTTCTCAGCGAAGAAGGACTGAACGTCATGGGACTTCCGAAGACGATCGACAATGATATCTACGGAACGGATATGACCTTTGGTTTTCAGAGTGCCGTGGATATCGCGACAGAATGTATTGACTGCATTCATACGACGGCGTATTCCCACGGACGTGTATTTATCGTAGAAGTGATGGGACACAAAGTCGGATGGCTTACGCTTCATGCCGGAATCGCCGGTGGCGCGGATGTCATTCTTCTTCCAGAGATTCCATACGACATTGATTCCGTCATTGCGGCGATCGAGAAACGGACAAACGAAGGAAAACGCTTCTCCATCCTCGCGGTAGCCGAAGGTGCCATTTCCAAAGAAGATGCGGCACTGACGAAAAAAGAATACAAACAGAAATTGAAAAATAATCCGTATCCGAGTGTTTCTTATAAGATCGGAGCCGAGATTGAAGAACGCACCGGCCAGGAAATCCGAATTACGGTTCCGGGACACACGCAGCGCGGCGGAAGTCCGTGTGCGTATGACCGCGTGATCTCTACCCGTCTGGGAGCAGCCGCAGCTTCTCTCATGCTGGAGGAAAAATTTGGTTACATGGTCGGATTTCATGGGGATGAGATCGTGCCGGTTCCACTTTCCGAAGTGGCAGGCAAATTAAAAATGGTAGACCCAAATTCTTCCATCATCAGAGAAGCCAAAAGCCTTGGTATCTGCTTTGGTGATTAAGGAGAAGAACGGAGGAAACTATGTCTTATCAGGCATTATATCGTAAATTCAGACCGGATAATTTTGAAGATGTCAAGGGACAGGATCACATTGTCACGACCTTGAAAAATCAGATCAAATCCGATCATATCGGTCACGCGTATCTTTTTTGCGGGACGCGCGGAACCGGTAAGACAACCGTGGCAAAAATCTTTGCCAAAGCGGTAAACTGTGAAAATCCGGGGGGAAAAGGCCCTTGCGGCGAGTGCGCGATGTGCCGCTCGATCGCAGAGGGATCTTCGATGAATGTGATCGAGATGGATGCGGCATCCAATAATAAAGTAGACGACATTCGGCAGGTCATTGAAGAAGTCCAGTATTCTCCGGCAAATGGAAAATACAAAGTATATATCATTGACGAGGTGCATATGCTGACGACAAGTGCCTTTAATGCACTTTTGAAAACGCTGGAAGAGCCGCCGTCATATCTGATCTTTATCCTGGCGACGACAGAGGTGCATAAGATCCCGCTGACAATCCTTTCACGCTGCCAGCGTTACGATTTTAAGCGGATTTCGGTACAGACGATTGCCGACCGCCTGAAAGAACTGCTGGATAAAGAGGGGATTGAGGCAGAAGAGAAAGCACTTTTGTACATTGCCAAACTGGCAGACGGCGCGCTGCGAGACGGTTTGAGCCTTCTGGAACAGTGCATTTCCTTTTATTTTGGAGAAAAACTGACCTATGAAAAAGTGTTGAAAGTGCTTGGAGCAGTCGATACGGAAGTATATGCAGACTTTGTGAAAATTTTAGCAAACGACGATGTGGCAGGGATGATCTCCATGCTGGATGAAGTGATCGCGGCGGGAAAAGACCTGACCCGCTTTTGCGACGAACTGATCTGGTATCTCCGTAATCTGCTGATGGCGAAGACGACGGAACACCCGGAAAAGATCGTGGATATGTCCGAGGAAAACTGCCGCACATTGATCGAAGTGAGCAAACTGCTGGAAACGGAGATGATCTTCCGTTATATCCGTGTCCTTTCGGATGTGGAAAATCAGATGAAATATGCATCGCAAAAACGTGTATTGTTTGAAATTGCACTGTTAAAACTTGGAAAACCGGAGATGGAAAAGGATTATGATTCTCTGGTAAACCGGGTGCATAATCTCGAACACCAGCTGGAAAAGGGCGTGATCGTGCAGGCTTCGCAAACGCCGGCAGGAACGCCGAAAGAAATTGAAAAACCGGTGCCAAAACTGCGGGCAAGTGCTGTACCGCAGGAGGTAAAGCAGCTTGTCGGAAACTGGCAGCAGGTGCTGAACCAGCTGGATCCGGTGTCCAAGGCCATGCTTGACATGGTGACACTTACCGTAAATGATAAAGGAAATCTGGTCATTGCGTTTTCCAAGCAGACGGGATATTCGTATTTTGCTTTGCAGGAGGAGAACCGGAAAGCAGTATCCGATGCGGCGGCAGAAGTGCTTGACAAAACGGTGACAATTGAGTATAAATATGTAGAAAGCAAACGTGAATTTGATGCATTGCCCGAACTCAGGGGAATGTTCGGCGAAAGTGACATTGTCATTGAAACCGAAGAATAAAATGAAAAGAGAGGTATATTAAGATGGCAAGACGTGGAGGATTTCAGGGAGGAATGCCCGGAAATATGAACAATCTGATGAAGCAGGCGCAGAAAATGCAGCGTCAGATGGAAGAGCAGCAGAAGGAAATGGAAGAAAAAGAATTTGAGGCGACAGCAGGCGGCGGAGCCGTTACGGTAAAAGTTTCCGGAAAAAAAGAAGTGCTGTCCGTTAAATTGTCCGAAGAGGTTGTGGATCCGGATGATATTGAGATGTTAGAGGATCTGATCGTAGCTGCGACAAATGAGGCATTGCGTATGATGGAAGCCGACAGTGCGAAAGCAATGGAAGCATTGACCGGCGGATTAAATCTTGGCGGAGGATTTCCATTTTAATGAATACGTATTCGGATTCTATTAATCATTTGATCGAAGAACTGGCATCCTTGCCAAGCATCGGCGCAAAGTCGGCACAGAGGCTGGCATTTCATATCCTCAATATGCCGCAGGAACGTGTAGATAATCTGGCAGGTGCGATCGTGGCAGCAAAGAAAAATGTGCGCTACTGCAAAAAATGTTTTACATTGACAGATCAGGAAATCTGTCCGATCTGTTCCAATCCAAAGCGCGACCAAAAGACGATCATGGTTGTGGAGGACACGCGGGATCTTGCTGCTTATGAAAAAACCGGGCAGTACAAAGGGTTATACCATGTACTGCAGGGTGCGATCAATCCAAGCCTTGGGATCACACCGGCCGATATCCGTCTGAAGGAACTGATGCAGCGCCTTCAGACCGAAGAAGTTGAGGAAGTCATCATTGCGACCAATTCTTCCCTGGAAGGAGAGGCAACAGCGATGTATATCAGTAAGCTGTTAAAGCCCGTTGGAATTAAGGTAACGCGTATCGCGAGCGGTGTTCCCGTTGGCGGTGACTTGGAGTATATTGACGAAGTTACGCTATTTCGCGCGCTGCAGGGACGAACGGAATTGTGATACGCCCGCCGGTGTGCAGAGACAGCGGCGCAGACCGCCGGCGATAAAGGAAGCAAGTTCCAGTACCAGACTGAGACGTGTGGTCTGGAGCAGCATCTGGCCGCCAAATCCGGAAAGGTTGACGATGCCGGTGATACACAGATCTCCGACGGCAGGCAGTTTTTTGGATACGCCGACTCCGGGTGCCAGGGAACCTTCTCCCAGTGTGATATAGCCGATATGCTCGGCGACTCCAAGAGAGGCATCAATGGCGATAATAAAAGGATTTTTATGATTCAATTCAATAAAAGTTAAAGCATCTTCCAGATTTTTGGCATGTACAGGGTTTTTCAATGTGCCATAAAGATGGAAGTTTTTTTGTACCCGCGCAAGCTGGTGTCCGACCATCGGCCCCAGGGAATCCCCGGTGGCGCGGTCCGAGCCGATGCACAAAATGACAAGTTCGCGATGATCCATATCCTGTTTATCCAAAAGGGAAGACAGGGTTTTTGTAAATTGCCGCTGGGCGAGTGGTTCATTGGGATTAAAATAATGAGTCAATCCGGTTTCTCCTTTCCATACATAGAAAATCTTGTCTGTGCTAAAAAGTATGAACCAACTGTGCTGAAACTATGCGGCAGAAATGGCAGGATAAAAAAGGAAATATGAAAAAAAGAAAACAATGTGTCGAAGAACAACGAACAGTTTTTTGGCAAATGACAATATTTGACAAAAAAGATGCCGCACATTTCTTATAATGAAAGTATCATGTAAGGAAAGTGAGGTTTTATCATGGATTGGAAAACACCAAAAAGTGTGAGGCAGATAGGGGACGTCAAGGGAAAATGCAAAATTTATATTGAAGATTATGTAATTACATTTGCCAAAAGACTGGTAAAGGAGGCAGAGGGAAAAGAGGCGGCAGGCGTGCTTTTGGGGCACCGGTTATTTCGCTCTCATGAAAAATTATTCCAGATATCCGGCATGGTTGTGATCCATGACTTTGCGGCGCGGAAAGGGGATAGTTTTTCGTCGGAAATGTGGACAGACATTTATACAGATATGAAAGAAAATTTTTCGGATGTCGATGTCGTCGGCTGGTTTTACACTGGCGAAAAGGCGGATAAGCAGCGGGTGCAGGAGGAATTGCTGGAATTGCAGCGGAGAAATTTTTCAGATGGGGACAAGCTGCTGCTCTGCTGCCCGCCGAAAGAATGGCAGGAAACGTGTTTTCAATACGAAAACAGCATGCTGATCCCGCAAAACGGATATTATGTATATTATGAAAAAAATCCGGAAATGCGCCGCTATATGATGGAGGAAGCCAACCGGTTTGTACATATTGTCGAGCAGGAAGATGACCGCGTCCTGCGCAATATCCGCGGTGTCATCCAGGAAAAAGAAGAAAAGAAAAAAGACCGTGAGACCGGTGAACGGCGGAGTTACGGCTTCGCGGCACTTGTCGTGACACTTGCCGTTGTATTTGCGGCTGCCGCCTGGAATAACAAGCTCAATCTTTCGCGGCTCAACGACCAGCTTACGGGAATAAAAAATGAGATTCAAAAGGAATGGAACGCGGATACCACGATGGAAACCATCGGAGATGGCGTGGTAACCCCGGCCGCAGTCGCGACAGAGACCCCGACCGAAGCGCCGGCAGAAGAGCAGGATTCGGCGCAGGTGCCGGCCGCGAATGTTTCGCCGGGCGGGGTGCAGTAGTGCTGCCGCAGTCTATTCCGCCCCGAATTGCTGCGTTGCCGGCGCAGCTTTCGCCTTTCGCAATTCTGCCCTATTCGGGATTCTGGGGGATTTATAACAAAAATGTTATAAATGGATTGCGACAAACTCGTTGAAATCTGTAAATGGTTATGATATACTTTTTTTATCAGAAAGTGTTTAAGCACAGAAATGAGGCAAAGTGTGGAAAAGGAAAAGAAACGCAGAAAAATTCTGCTGTTTGGCTCCATTGCAGCCGCAGTGATCGTAGCATTGACAGCAATTGTTATCATTTCTTATTATTATATGAACCGTTCTTTTTCGGGATACGATGTGGAACACGAGATTACGAGAGAGGACAGTAATAATGTAGAATACCTTTCGTATCATGGAAAATTGTTGAAATACAGCAGAGACGGAATCTCGGCACTGGATAAAACCGGAAATGTCCTTTGGAATGGCGGATATGAGATGCAGCAGCCACAGGTGGATATCTGTGAAGATTATGTTGCAGTTGCTGATATTGGAAGCAAAACGTGCATTGTTTATGATGGGACAAATCCCGGTAAAGAGATTGAGACGACGCTGCCGATCGGCCGGGTGAAAGTTTCTGCCGACGGAAAAGTGGCGGTTTTGCTCCATGATGACGATTCCGATGTGATCAACATATACGATCCGTTCAGCGCGGGAGAACAGCTTTTGGTGGAGATCCCAAGCAACGTACTTGACGATGGATATGCAATGGATTTTGATCTGGCCCCGGATGGAGAAAGTATTGTTATTTCTTATCTGGTGACAAATAATGGAACGATGGAGAATAAGGTCTGCTTTTATAATTTTACCGAAGTAGGACAAGATCAAAATACGCTGGTTGGCGGGAAATCTTTCGAACAGAAGATGATTTCGCAGATTGAATATGTGGATAGTGACCGGGTTGTCATTTTTACCGAAGATGGTTTTACCATATTTAAAGATATGAAGAAACCGGAGATTCAGGCAGAGGTTACATTAAAAGAAGATATGAAGAGTATTGCCGTCGATGACAAAAATATTTTGGTCGTCACCGGAGTGGCGGGTAACATTGATGACCAGATCGTGCATCTGTATACGCTGCAGGGCAAAGAAAAGATGACGAAAAAAGTAACGATACAATATTCTCATATAGAAATGGAAAAAAATGAGATATTGTTTACAGGAAATCAAAATTGTTTCATATTAAGGAAGAATGGAACAGAGAAATTTTCTTTTGATTTTGGAAAGAATTACGATTATTTCTTTCCGACAACACGGGAGAATCAATACTTTTTCCTGGATGAAACGACCATACGGATAGTCAAACTGTCCGGCTGACCAAGAACCCTGCGTTCTTATGCCGGAAGTTTCTATTATATAAAGACGAATGGTATAAGATACCAAGAAGGGGGATAAGATGTCAGTAGGAATGATAGGACGAATTTTGGAATGGGTTTTACTTGCGATTATTTTGGTGAGTGCATTGATCGGATCAAACAGAGGATTTTTGCTCAGTGTATTTGCAATGGTTAAAAACCTGCTTACCATCATTGCCGCAGCGGCAAGTGCGCCAACGGTTGTATCGCGCCTTCCAAAGGCGTGGCCGGTCAGAGAAGCGATTGGCTATGGAATTGCACTGGTGGTCTGGATCCTTGTATTTGGAATCATCGCACGCTTGATCCGTATCGCAGATGATCTGCCGATCGTAAGCACACTGAACCGTCTGCTGGGATTGGTTTTTGGAGCGGTATCCGGGTTTTTCATCGTTTGGACGATCCTTGCCGTCCTCGGTGGCGTGCAGGAATACTCCTGGGCAGCTGAGATCGTAGAAGCGGCAAGAGGCAATTCTGTCGTTATGTGGCTGCAGAGTTACAGCCCGATCATGATGATATTGCAGATGATGGATTTTCCAGTTATATAGGATTTTTATTGTAGTTTCATTGTTGTGGTTTGATTTAAAGGCGAGACTATACTTTCTCTCTTCGGCGCCGCTTGCGCTTAGGAGAACACACGTAGCAGTGCGTGAGGGCTGTGATACGCCCTCTACGCGCTGACGGTGTTCTAAACGCCTGTGAGAGAAAGTATAGTCTCGTTTAAAATTCCACAATAATACTACTATAATAAAAAAAGAGGGAACTAATTCATAAAAATAATTCTTTTTAGTGTGGTTTGATACAAGAAAGGATCCGTGTCTTACATGAGGCGGTTCCTACAACTCACAACTAAAATGTTTTTAAATAATTATTATTGTGATTTACTAGCAATTTCGATGTAGGTTTCTATATCTTGATAAACGTTCTTAAAGCCTTATAAAATGGGAGATTGCGATAAAAATTAGTTCGATAAAAGTTGTTATAACTTGATGTTATTCAGTAGAAAATTGGTACATAATTGGTACATGGCAAGTGAATGGATAAAAGAAAAATATGAAACTAGAAGTGATATCACGAGCCTCAGTACTCAAAAAATATGAATCACATAGATTGTGTGACGGAAGCTTGTCAATTATTGGAAAAATCAATTTATTGATTGACAAATGGATTATATGGGCATAATATAATAGTAGAAAGCACTGGACATCCGCACAAAGGATGTAAAATATTTGTGGATTTGCTATAGTGATACATTATAGCGACCTGCGTGGCACAGTATCTGAGGTGATGTTGCCATATCCAGTATGAGGATTAAGTCATATGCTTTTGGTTTGATCAGAAATGTTCAAACGAACTGCCAGTGGTTATTTAGAGGGAAGCGTTTTCGCTTCCCTTTTTTCATTAGAGAGGAGTACAAATGGGAAAATCTGCGATTTTGAAGAAGATACATAATGCTGCGAAGAATTATCAGAGATATTTGGCTGGAAAAACTTTTATGTATGTATATGAAGGAAAAAGCATTGAAGTAGTTTTCAAAAATTCCTCATTTTTACATTTAACTGGTGTAAATACGAAATTAAGGGCAAAAGAGTTTTATAAACATGCGAAAACTAAGAATGGATTAAAAGTACAAGAGTTTTTCTTTGATAAAAATCATCCATATGATCTGGCAGAAAAAAAGACGGATCATTTAGAGGATTTATATAGGATTACGAATATGGAAGTTTTAATCACAGAGGATGTAGTTACCTTTACAGCAAATTACAAGATAGGTATTACAGATTTGCAGTTTATTTTATTATGTGGAGAAAATAGAGATAAGCATGGAAAATTGATTGATGATTGTTTGGTGCCATATTCTTTTCGGATAGAAGAAATTGGAAATGAAAAGTTCGGAGAAGTTATATGAAGTGGATTTCATTTTTTGTAAGCAGACCAATGAATCAAAATATGAAATAATATCCTATAAGGGGGATAAGGAAATTGGCACAATACCAGAAGAAATAAGGATGAAGATTAGTGATGATTTGGTATAAGGTGAGGGGCAGTATAGAAACGAATCAAAACACATTGAGAGGCAGGTGACCGTAATATGAAGATAAATATAGGAAATCATGAGTTTACAGAATTATGGGATGGCGTTTTATACAAAGCTTTGTCGGACTATCCGAACGTAAGTGATAATGAAATGAAAGACATGATTGACTTTGTGAATTATGAGAAAAATCACGGAAGACAATGTGAAATAGAGGCTGACAGGAACGATATTTTACAGTATGTTCAGAAAGAAATGCTTGATCTGGACAAATATAAGAATGTACGTAGACCTGAAATTATAAGGGAATGTACAGCATGTAAAGCAAGGGGGGGCTGTATGACAGATTTGGTGTGTCATACGGCACCTTTAGAAAATGCAATTTCTATTTTGAAATGTGGTTCTTTACTATCTGCTGTAAATGCTAGGAAACTTTCAGATACTGTTTTACAGAAAGAAGATAGAAATGCAGCAAATGATCCGACGGATTTTTTTCATTATGTAATGTTTTCATGGGGAAACTGTCAGGCTGGGGACAGATTGGTAATGGAGAGAAAACTTGGAAGAAGTCCTTCGCAAGACGAGATGAGTGCAGGCTTTACGCCAGGTGTACGATTTTATTTCAAGTATGATGATTTAGAAAAGCATCCACTGGCCGTGCACGATGGCTTTTTACCCATTAAGGTAAAAGATGAAGTGAAGCTGGCTGATTATGTGTATATGATTGTCATTCCGTTTGAATACAAGGATCAAATAATGAAAGTTATGCCTGAAAAACTGTCAGACAGAGCGTTTTGCTTGAACCATGATAAGTTGGATGTATGGCAGTGGTCAGAAAAAGTATATTCCTTTGTACATGATATAGCAAAAAGCGATGTTGACAAAACAAGAAGCCGCATTATACAGCAATATCGGAATCAACAAGCTTGAAGAAATGTTGAAAGTTCCAAATTGCCCATTTGTTTTATAGGTTGGAAAGAAAAAGCTGACAAATCAAAGGGGATTTGAAGAATATTTGCCCAAGCAGATCAAAAGATACGATTTTACATTTCCCCCTCTTTATGCTATGATTAAATTTGAGTTTTGTGGCTCATTTATAAAGAAATCGACCAGATTACGGATGCTTTGAAAGTGGTTTGATTTTTTTGGCTCTCAAAAATTGGTACATGATTGGTACGTTAACCAAAATTTTTGAGGGCAGAAAAATTGCTGTCTCGAAAAATTGGTACATAAATTGGTACATAAACGAGATGCCAAAACCTACAAACCCCGTAAAATCAAGGTTTACAAGAAAGGAAAGATAGAAAATGAAACTAGAAATTGTAGTTTCATTAAAAATGAGATCCGTGTTTAACATGAGGTGTTTAGAACACCGTCAGTGTGCAGAGGGCGTATTTCTGCCCTCGCATACTGTTACGTGTGTTCTTCTAAGCG
>DJNB01000160.1:5961-15501 GCA_002435545.1 Lachnoclostridium sp. UBA6475 | reverse complement strand
CAACTAAGTTTGGAAAGAACCTCATACCCCTTGACATTTTCCATAATGCCATGCAAAATAAAGATATACAAACAGAGTTGGAGGCTTGGCTTACCTTTTTAAGCACGGATGACCCGGAGCAGATCTATGACCTTATCCAGAAATTTCCAATGTTTAAGGAAATGTACGAAGACATCTTCCATCTCTGCCAAAACACGGAAAGGGTGATGAACATGTACTCCAAAGAATTAGCCCAGCTGGATCACAATACCGCTGAATATATGGTTGACGAAATGCAGAAGGATTTGAATGAAGCACGGGATATCATCCGAAAAAATAAGGCTATTATTCAAAATCAAAGTGATGAGTTGAAGCTTAAAGAGTTTACCATCCAAAGCCAGAGTGATGAACTGAAACTTAAAGAGGATGAACTTGCAAACGCGTATGCTTTAATTGAGAAACTTCAAAAAACGCAGCAATCCAATAAATAAACTTGTTACGTAAACGATACAATCTCTCTTTCCGTATCAAAATTGATATGCTAAGGAGAGATTGTTTCATTTCTGCATACCCCTTGACATTTTCCATAAAACCATATCAAAACAGACAATAATTTAATGTTGCTTTTTTGGAAAAAATGGTATAGTATGGAGGTGACAATTAAAAAACTTTGTTTTTGGGAATTGAGTATACACGGGTTGACAAATTTATGAGAAAGCAGGAGGATGAGAGGATGTTGATGTTAATGTTTGTAATCATTGGAAGTATTATAATATTAATTGTACAGAGTTGTTTGTGCGTGGTATTGAAAAAGTATAAGCTGCCATACTTGCTGCCGGCTTTGTGGCTTTTGGTGGCAATAGGCGGATCCATTGTAGGGCTTGAGCTGATTTGTAAGGGTGTACCGGATGATATTGCTAACGTGCGTAACATTGTGTTTGAAGTTCAATGGCTTCCAACATTAAAACCGGTATTTATTAAGGTGGCAATTGCGGTCATTCCGATGCTGCTTACCTTTGTTTTGCGAAGATTTAAAAGAAATGAAACAACGAGTGAATAATACAAGCAGTATGTTTTGATCGATTGTTTAAGAATTAACAATCTATTTGCATTTTCTCTCACAATGTGCTATTCTATACGATGAGCGGTATTCGTAGGAAACTGCATCAGATGATTATGCGTCACCACACCACGGAAGTAAGGAGGCGGTGACATGCAGATAGGTTTTATCGGCGCTGGAAAAGTCGGATGTTCGATCGGAAAATATTTGAAAGAACATGGCAGACCGGTTGCCGGGTATGTTAGCCGACATATCGAAAGCTCGGAATTCGCTGGGACTTTCACAGATACGAAGGCATTTAAAAATTTACAAAAAATGACAGAAGTTTGCGACGTTCTCTGCATTACGACGACCGACCGGGAGATTGAAAATGTATGGAACGAGTTGCAAAAACAGGAATTAAAGGACAAAATAATTTGCCATTTTAGTGGCTCATATTCATCTGCGGTTTTTCATGGAATCGACGAAAAAAAGGCGTTTGCCTGCTCGATTCATCCTATGTGTGCGTTCAGCGACAAATCCACAAGTTATCAACAATTGAATGATGTAGTATTTACGATGGAAGGCGATGACAACGCGCTTGCCGTTATGCGCCCGCTTTTTGAACAGATGGGAAACCGGGTGCTGAAGATTGATTCGGACAAAAAAGAACTCTATCATTGCAGCGCCTCGCTTGTCAGCAATTTTATGATCGGACTGTATCAGATGGGGCTTGACTGCATGGAAGACTGCGGGCTGACCAACGAAGAAGCCGGGCTGCTGCTTCGTCCGCTGGTGCGCGGAAATATCCATGCGCTGCTTGAAAAAGGACCGGCACAGGCACTTTCCGGGCCGATCGAGCGAAATGACGTGTCAGTCATTTCCAAACATTTACAGGTGCTTGGTGAAGAAGATGCGCAGTTGTACCGGCTTGTGGGGAAAAAGGTTCTGGAAGTGGCGAAATTGCGCAATCCGGAAGAAAATTATGAGGAATTAGAGACACTATTATAGAAAGAAGGAAAACAGCATGAAAAATACGGTATTAACATTTCAGCAGGCAAAGGAAAACGGCGAGAAATTGACAATGCTGACTGCCTATGATTATTCTACGGCAAAACTGATCGACGAAGCAGGAGTAAACAGCATTTTGGTTGGTGATTCGCTGGGAAATGTGATCCTTGGATATGAGGACACGATTTCCGTTACGATGGAAGACATGATCCACCACGGCGCAGCGGTAGCACGGGGAGCAAAAAATGCGCTGGTTGTCATCGATATGCCGTTTATGTCTTATCAGACTTCGGTTTACGATGCCCTTGTCAATGCCGGCCGTCTGATGAAAGAAGGACGTGGCGATGCGGTCAAACTGGAAGGCGGCGTGGAAGTGTGTCCGCAGATCAAAGCGATCGTAGATGCCGGAATTCCGGTGTGCGCACACATTGGTCTGACACCGCAGTCTATCAATGCATTTGGTGGATTTAAAGTGCAGGGAAAAAGTGAGGCAGCGGCGAAAAAACTTCTGGAAGATGCGAAAGCAGTAGAAGAAGCGGGCGCATTTGCCGTTGTGATCGAAGGTGTGCCGGCAAAGATCGCAGCACTTATCACGGAGCAGCTTCACATCCCGACCATTGGAATCGGAGCCGGAAAAGACTGCGATGGACAAGTTCTTGTATATCAGGATATGCTTGGAATGTTTTCCGATTTTACACCAAAATTTGTCAAACGCTATGCAAACATCGGAGAAGTGATGAAAGAAGCATTTCAGAATTATATCAAAGAAGTGCAGGATGGCGTATTTCCGGCAGAAGAAAACACGTATAAAGTGGACGACAGCGTCATTGAAAAACTGTATTGATGAAAATGTGTGGTAAGGGGCGATCGTATGAGAAATATTGGTAAAGCCAAAAAAGAAGATGCAGAAAACATTTTGAAACTATACAAATCCCAGCTTGACAAGCCGTTTTGTGCCTGGGACGACGAGTATCCGTGCGAAGAAAACATTGCGGATGATCTTTCCAGAGAGTCGCTGTTTATTATGAAAGACGGCAATGGCGATATATTGGCGGCGATCTCGATAGATCAGGATGAAAATGTCGAAAAGCTCACCTGTTGGACACCGGAATTACAGCCGGGAGCCGAATTATCGCGGCTTGCGGTGCGGCTGGATCTTCAAAATGGAGGAATTGCCCGTGAAATGATCCGTTTCGGAATGGACGAACTGCGAAGACGCGGCAATAAGAGCATTCATTTTCTGGTGAACAAAGCCAATCAAAAGGCGATACGGTCTTACGCACCATTTCATTTTCATGTTGTTGGCGAGTGCGAATTGTATGAGCAGACATTTTTGTGTTATGAAAAAGAATTATGATGCCAACACGCCGAAAAAAATCTTGCCAACACGCCGAAAAATTTTCTGCCAACACGCCGAAAAAAATCTTGCCAATACGCCGAAAAAGAGGTATGCTATATACGAGGTGAATGATTGTGAGAGAGTATAGAGCAAGAATTGTTGATGAGATTTTAAAAGATAAATTGGAAGCCAAAGGTGCGATTCTTATTGAGGGGCCTAAATGGTGTGGAAAAACAACAACGGCATTACAGGTGGCAAATAGTGTTCTTCGTATGGACGAACCTTCGAAAAGAGAAAGCAATCTGAAAATGTCGGAAATAGATCCAAGCCGTTTATTGCAAGGTGTTACACCACGCTTGATCGATGAGTGGCAGATTGCACCCAAAATATGGGATGCCGTTCGTTATGAGGTGGATTGCAGAGGCGAAGAAGGACAGTTTATTTTGACCGGATCAGCGGTTCCGGTAGAAACCAAAGAGATTACTCATTCGGGAGCCGGAAGATTTACATGGCTGACGATGCGTACGATGTCCCTATATGAGTCGCAGGAATCCTCCGGGGAAGTGAGTCTGGAAGAATTGTTTGATTCCCCGGATAAAATATCAGGAAGTAATGCACATGATATTGACTCACTGGCTTTCCTTATCTGTCGAGGCGGCTGGCCACATGCAATTGGCATGAAACGCAAAGCGGCGTTGTCGCAGGCGGAGGATTATTTTGATGCGGTAGTGAAATCGGATATAAACCGGGCGGATGGTGTAAATAAAAACCCGGAAAGAGTAAAGCGGTTGATGCGCTCTTATGCGAGATATCAAGGAGCACAGATAACCGGGACGGCATTGCGCGATGATATATTTGCCAATGAAACAGAGACGATTAGCGAAGATACCGTCCTATCTTATGTGAACGCATTGAAAAAAATCTTTGTAATAGAAGATATGCCTTCGTGGAATCCGAATCTTAGATCAAAAACAGCGATCCGAAGTTCAGATACCCGATATTATGCAGATCCATCGATTGCGACAGCAGCATTGGGTGTAGGACCAAATGATCTGATGAATGATTTAAACACTTTTGGTTTACTATTTGAAACACTTTGTGTACGTGATCTGCGTGTATATGCAGATGCCTTAGGAGGGCAGGTGCTGCACTATCGTGATAAAAGTGGTCTGGAATGTGATACCGTAATTCATTTGAAAAATGGCACATACGGATTGGCAGAAATAAAACTTGGTGGAGATAAATTGATTGAAGAAGGCGCAAAAAATTTGAAGGCGTTGGTTGAGAAAATTGATACTTCAAAAATGAAAGCACCGGCGTTTATGATGATTGTCATAGGAGTTGGTGATTATGCGTACCGCAGACAGGATGGTATTTACATCGTACCAATCGGCTGCTTAAAAAATTAACTGGTTACCCAACCAAATTGGAGGAAGAAAAATGGAAATTATAACAACAGTAGACGGAGTAAGAAAACAGGTAAAAGAATGGAGAAAAGAAGGGCTTAGTGTAGGGCTTGTGCCTACGATGGGCTACCTTCATGAAGGCCATAAAAGTTTGATCGACAAGGCGGTTGCTCAAAATGACCGCGTGGTTGTCAGCGTATTTGTCAATCCGATCCAGTTTGGACCGACGGAGGATCTGGCAAGTTATCCAAGGGATCTTGACCGCGATGCAGAGCTTTGTGAGAAAGCCGGTGCAAATGTCATTTTCCATCCGGAAGACAGCGAAATGTACTTTGACGATTTCTGCACCTATGTGGATATGGACGATCTGACCAAGGGACTTTGCGGAAAGACAAGACCGACACATTTCCGAGGGGTGTGTACGGTGGTTTCCAAATTATTCCATATTGTAGCGCCGGACCGTGCGTATTTCGGTCAGAAAGATGCCCAGCAGTTAGCGGTTATCCGCCGTATGGTGCGCGACTTGAACTTTGACCTTGAGATCGTCGGCTGTCCGATCGTGCGCGAAGCAGACGGACTGGCAAAAAGTTCCAGAAACACCTATCTGAGTTCAGAAGAGAGAACTGCCGCAACGGTACTTCACAAAGGTTTGACAGCGGGAGAAGAACTTTTGAAATCCGGCGAAAAAGATGCAGCGAAAGTGGTTGCAGAGATCCGAAAAGTGATTGAAGAGGAGCCTTTGGCAAAAATTGATTATGTGGAATTAGTGGACTGGAATACATTGAAACCGGTAGAAACTGTCAGCGGCGAGGTGCTTTGCGCAGTGGCTGTATACATTGGAAAGACAAGACTGATCGACAACTTTATCCGGTAACGGCAACGATTTCGAATTTATGTGAGAGAGAAGAGGTTGAACCAAATAGGGACAAAACCTCTTCTTTTTGTACACATATGAGATATTTTTACATTTTCAAGCGTGTAATAAGTGAAAGGCTTAACAAATACGACAGAAAGGAGAAGCAGATGTGGACAACAACGAATATATCCAAAGTGTCAATGAGTATTCGGATCTCGTATACCGGGTTGCTCTGCACGCTTGTGGAAACCGGATGGATGCGGAAGACATGGTGCAGAATGTATTTATCAAACTGCTCCAGCATAAAAAGCCATTTACTTCCGAGGAACACAAGAAAAGCTGGCTCATACGCGTGACGGTAAATGAATGCCATACGTTATTCCGGTCGGTCTGGAAGAGCAGGGTGCAGCCGATGGAACAGATGGAATGCAGTGTACAAGAAAGTCCGGAAGAATCAAGTGACCTGTATGATGCAGTGATGGAACTGCCGGCAAAATACCGGGTTCTGATAGAGCTGTATTATTATGAAGATTACTCGGTCAAAGAGATTGCGGACATATTGAAGATCAATGCTTCTACGATTCAGACCCGTCTGATGAGGGCGAGAAAGATGTTAAAAGAAAAACTTGAGGGAGGAATGACTTATGAGAGAAAGAGATTTATTTAAGAAAAATTATCCGGAAATCAAGATGCCGGAGAAGGCAAAACAGAAATTGTATGACCTTTCGAAGATGGAAAAAAATGGAAGAAAATGCAACGTACGCCGTGTGGCGGCAATCCTGTTTGCCCTCTGTGCAGTCGGGATTGGAGGGGTTGGTTATGCGGCTTCCAATGGCTACATTTTCAATTCTGCCGGACATAAATACAAAGCGGAATATTATGTCGATGGCGAGAAAAAATACACGGAAAACGAAGTAAAAGAAAATGGAGATTTCAAGATGTCGTATCAGGATAAAGATTCGGCATACGAATCCGAAGCGCGCGGAGATACAGATCATACGGTAAAGGTAATTGATATAACCTGGAGCGATGAAGAAGGCGGAAAGCACTCATGGACGCGGGAAGTGGAAATTGACAAAAGAGAGTCAGTGGAAGATCAGATCTGGGCGATCCGCAGCCAATTGACACCGGAATCACAGCTTGCGGAAAAAATGCCGGAGGAGTTTCTGGCAAAACTGCAAAAGACAGCAGGTTCGCTTGGCGGTGTCTGGCAGAAGGGAATCAATATGTCACTTGAAGATTACCGTAAGATCAATCTTGGACATTTGATCATCGTGGAAGATAGGGAGATGGACAATGGAAAGAAGGCCTGGATCTACCTGGATATCGAAGAACCAGCGAAAGCGGTGAGTTCGCATAAAGTTGTTACGGTACAAAGTGCAGCCGGGGAAAAAGCCCTTTTTGATGTAAAACTCGGCAACGGAGGGTTTGAAGAAATATCACTGCATGAAGACTGAATTTGACTTCGATTCTTACCCCGACAAATCTTGACTTTTTTCGTCAAAAACTATATACTGATTTCATAAGTATGTAAAGTGAAGACGAAAGAAGGATCAAGATGAAAAAAGCAACGATAAGATACTGCTGCAACGCCTTGATTATGGGTGTTGCAGTATTTGCGTGCAGTTCATTTTCGGGGACTCCGGTAAGGGCAGAAGACCAGCCGGAAACCACGCCGGAAGCGGTTCAGCCGATAGAAAGTGTAATACCGCAGGTTACACCGGAAGCGAGTGCGGAACCGCCGGTTGTCACGCCGGCGCCGACACAGACACCAGCCACGCCAAAACCGACACCTCATATAAAACCGCTTAAAAAAGTAACGGGTGTAAAAATTACGAGGTATTCTACAAGTGAAGTTAAGGTAGAATGGAAGAAAAAAAGACAGGCAAAGTATTATCATATCTATACAAAAATGGGAAAAAATGGTAAAGTAAAACTTGCCGGAACAACACAGAAGGATCATTTTCTTGTAAAAAAATTAAAGAATAAAAAAGAATATACATTTTATGTGACAGCAGGAAAAACAAAAAAGGAATCGCCATCGGACAGCCGGCCTTCGGCAAAAAAGAAAATGACGATGAAAAAGTACCAGCGAAAAGTGGTATTTGCCGGGGACTCAATCTGTGAGGGAATTGCCTATGAGGGCGGATTTCCGGCGATGCCTCTTGGAGCAAAGAAAAAAGTAGTCGCATACCGTGGACTGAATACCGTGACATTTCACACAAAACGAATTTTCAAGGGAAGAACCGGACTGCAGAAGCTGATTGCAGAAAATCCATACCGTGTGTATATGATGCTTGGAATGAATGAAATTCATTACCGGCCGGTGTCGCAGATGATCTCGGAATACAAAGATATGATCGAAGCAATTCAGCAGGCAGATCCACATACAGATATTGTTCTGTGTGCTATTTCACCGATTACAAGAGCCGAAAAAGCAAGGCATCCGGGCATGAAGCAAATTCCTATTTTTAATCGGCGGCTGAAAAATCTGGCGAAGAAAATGGGATTGAAATATCTCGATTATACAGACTTTTTGAAAGATTCCGGCGGATTTTTGAAAGCCGGTTATGCGACGGGAGACGGGTATCATTGGAAGCCGCCTGCCTATACGCAGTTTGGAAAGATAATTACAAAATATGACAAATCTTTAGACCGATAGGAGAATAGAAAAATGAAAAAATATATGAAAATTATCTGTGCGGTGCTGGTAATGACACTTTTCGCAGCAACCATTTCCGGTAACGCTGTGGAGGCAAAGACGACCTGTAAAATGCTTTGCTCTGTGGCTTTAAAAGCAACGGGCGGCAGCGCAAATCTGAAATATGCGTCAAAAAGCGCATTGGATTTCGGTGCTCTTTCCTCTTCTGCACGAAAGAAAGTAAAGACGATGCAGTATGTCTTTGATGCCAAAGAAGCATACAGTCTGTGTGTGCTGGAGGCAAAAAATGTGTCTCAGGCAAAGAGCCTGCTCGGCACGCTCAATAGTTATAAAAAGAGAAATTGCAAAAGCGATTATCTGAGCGATTACACGACAGCAGAGAAACAGGTATTTCAGAATGCAGTTTGCGGGCAGAAAGGAAAATATGTGTGGTACATTGCCATGTCTCCCAAAAAGAATGTCAATGAAAAAGGACAGGCTGCTCTTAAAAAGAAATTGTAAGAGGAGTTAAGACATGGTTTTTAGCAGTTTGTTGTTTTTATTCCGGTTTTTACCAATTGTCCTTTTGGTATATTATATCGTTCCGAAAAAATGCCGGAATTTGGTTTTGTTTTTGGCAAGTCTCATATTTTACGCATGGGGAGAACCGGTTTATGTGGTGCTTATCTTCTTTTCTACATGTGTAGATTATGTGGCGGGGTTTGCCGTACACTATTTTAAAGAAAAAGGAAAAAAAGGCGGAGCCAAGGCGATGGTTGCATGTTCAGCAGTTATAAACCTGGCTCTGCTTGGTTTTTTTAAATACGCGGGTTTCTTTCTGCAGATCGTTCACCAGATAACCGGTCTTGCCATGCCGGAACTGCATCTCGCGCTGCCGATCGGTATTTCATTTTATACCTTTCAGACAATGTCCTATACGATCGATGTGTATCGTGGAGATGCCAGAATGCAAAAGAATTTTATCGCATTTGGAGCTTACGTAGCGCTGTTTCCACAGCTGATTGCGGGGCCAATTGTCCGTTTTAAGGATGTCGCAGAGCAGCTGGATCACCGAAAAGAGACGATTTCGCAGTTTAGCAAAGGGATTCTCCGTTTCATGGTGGGACTGGGAAAAAAAGTGCTGATTGCGAATCAGGTCGGTGCGCTCTGGAGCCAGATTGCTGCAATGCAGGGCAATGAGCTGACGACAGCAACAGCATGGCTTGGCGCGGTGGCATTTACGCTGCAGATTTATTTTGATTTCTCCGG
>DJNB01000160.1:0-5857 GCA_002435545.1 Lachnoclostridium sp. UBA6475 | reverse complement strand
AAAAGCATCACGGAATTCTGGCGCCGCTGGCATATTTCGCTGGGAACCTGGTTCCGGGAATACGTATATATTCCGCTCGGAGGAAACCGCCGCGGTGTGGGACGGCAGATATTCAATCTTGCTGTTGTATGGTTTTTGACCGGATTGTGGCATGGAGCGTACTACAATTTTATATTGTGGGGCGTGTATTACGGTGCCCTTCTTATTCTTGAAAAATTTGTATTAAAAAAGGTGTTAGATAAATTACCTGCGGCGTTTGGACACATCTATACGATGCTATTTGTCGTGATTGGCTGGAGTATCTTTTCGTGGCAGGATATGGCAGACGGAGCCGGTTATATGCGGGCGATGTTTTTTCAATCGGCAGGCGGGCTGGCTGACCGGCAGACCATGTATCTGCTGGTGTCGTATGCAGTGCTGCTTATCGTGGGGATCGCAGGATCCGTATCCGGTATAAAAAAACTGCTGATCCGAACGGCTTTTCCCGAAAATACGGCGCGTAGAGAGATTGCAGCAATTCTATTTACGATGGTATTATTTATTGCCTGTGTAGCGCTGCTTGTCAACTCATCGTATAATCCATTTTTATATTTTCGCTTTTAATAGAGAAGAGGTGTGTGGATGAAAAAATTAAAAATATTGTCAATTTTTGTCTTTTGTACAATGCTATTTGGTGGAGCTGTTATTACGATGATCCGCTCACCAAAGGAATATTCCGCTTTAGAAAACAGAACATTGGAACAGAAACCACAGTTTACAAAAGAACAGTTTTTACAGGGAAAATATCAGGAAAAATACGAAGCCTATCTGAGCGACCAGTTTTTTCTGCGTGACCGGTGGGTCGATCTGGCAGTGAAACTCCAAAAGGAAATGGGGAAAAAGGATGTCAATGGTGTCTATCTGGGAAAGAACGGATATCTTTTAGAAAAAGACAACGAAACGGAATATGACAAAGAGCAGGTGGAAGAAAATGTAAAAACGTTGTCCTCATTTTTGAATGATATGTGTGAAATGTTTGGCGAAAAGCACGTAAGCTGTCTGATGATTCCGTCAAAGACACTTGCCCTTTCGAATCGGCTGCCGGCATATTCACAGGTTTCCGAACATACCGATGTGTTGGAGGCATTGGAGAAATCTCTGGAGTATCCGGAGCGGATGATGTATCTGAAAGACGTCATGCAGAGCCACCGGGACGAATATATTTATTATCGGACCGACCATCATTGGACGACCCTCGGTGCGTATTATGCGTACAAAGCGTGGGCAGAAAAAAGCGGACAGGCGGCTGCAAAGCCGGTTACGGAATATACGCAGGAAACGGTATTTGATGATTTTTACGGAACGACGTATAATAAAGTACATGTAAATGTGCCAAAAGATCAGGTTACACTTTTTAAAAATGCAGCGCAGGAGTCCGTCCATGTCAATATAGACGATGGGGAAAAAGAAGCGGATACGCTGTATTTTCCAAAAGAAGCAGAAGAAGGATTTAACCGCTATAATGTATTTTTGTCAAAAAATACATTTCAAATAGAAATCACTACAAAGGCAAAAACCGGAAAAACCTTGCTTCTCGTTAAAGATTCATTTGCCAATTGTTTCGTGCCATTTTTGACGGAAAATTACGACCGCATTATCCTGATCGATTATCGTTACGGAAAACTTCCGATCGGGCAGATTCTGGATAAATACGAGGACGTCACAGATGTGCTGGTGATGTTTAATACAGAAAAATTCATGCAGAATACAAAACTCGCCGGCCTCGCAAATACAGAGAAAAAGAAGCAGACATTGGAAGAGTTTGATCCAAGTGATTTTCTGGAATAATGAAAAAATTTTGAACAAATGCATGTTTTTGCGGAAAAAAGTTTTGAACAAATGCACGTTTTTGCGGAAAAAAGTTTTGAACAAATGCATGTTTTAGTGTATAATAGTTTTGAATAAATGCATTTTTGGCGAAAAAAGGGAGGTATGAGTATGTTTTTTAAGCGAAAAGCATATGAAAAACTGCGTGAATGGAAAGAAAAGTATGCGGATTGTTACAGTATCCTGCTGGAAGGCCCCAGACGAGTGGGAAAATCAACGATCGCAGAGCAGTTTGCAAAAAATGAATATGAAACTTATATTTTGATTGACTTTGCGAATATTTCAAATACGTTGCTGGCTTGTTTTGATGATATTAATGACTTGGATGTATTTTTTTTGAGACTGCAGACGGTTACCGGAAAGAAATTAGTGGAGAAAAAGTCGGTTATTATATTTGATGAAATTCAGTTATTTCCGAAAGTAAGGCAGGCTATTAAATATCTGGTAAAAGATGGAAGATATCATTATATTGAAACGGGATCTTTGATATCGATTAAAAAGAATGTAAAGAATATTTTGATTCCTTCTGAGGAAATGAAATTGCAGGTTTATCCGATGGATTATGAAGAATTTTTGTGGGCGGCTGAAAATCCAAACTATGAATTACTTCAAAAGTTATATGAGAGAAAAAAAGAAGTCGGGCAGCAGCTGAATCGCAAATTAATGCGGGATTTTCGTATTTACATGGCAGTTGGCGGCATGCCGCAGGCAGTGGATGCCTATGTAAAAGGCAAAAACTTTACGGAAATAGATGCTGTGAAGAGGACAATACTTTCTCTTTATGAAGACGACTTTAAAAAGATTGATGCTTCCGGGAAAATTACGGCAATGTTTCATTCGATACCGGCACAGTTGTCAAAGGATACGAAAAGATATGTAATATCTTCTGCAACCGGCAAACGGAAAAGCAAAAAAGACGAGGAATTATTGTATGATTTAGCGGATTCCAAAACGGTGCTTTTGGCCTATAATTCGACAGATCCAAGAGTAAGTTTAGCTATGACAAAAGATTTAAAAAGTTATAAAATGTATCTTTGTGATACGGGCTTATTTGTAACATTGATGTTTATGGATCGGCCGGCAGCAGAAAATGATATTTATGCAAAATTATTATCGGATAAATTACCGGCAAATCTGGGGTATTTATATGAAAATGCAGTTGCACAGATGATAGCAGGTATGGATAGAGAATTGTATTATCATACTTGGAAAAAGAAAGACACTTCCCATTATTATGAGATTGACTTTTTGCTGTCAATGAAAGATAAAGTACGGGCTTTGGAAATAAAATCATCGGGAACAGGCAAGCATGAGTCCATTTTGAAATTTCGTGAGAAGTATTCAAAAAATGTAAAGGACACTTATATTATATCTCAGAAAGATGTGGGGAAAAAAGGAAATTTAAAATTTCTTCCGGTTTATTTTGTACCATTCTTATTAAGAGATTTTTGAATTTGTAGAGGACGATGACTATGGAAAACATACAATTCGACATTGTCAATCAGGATTTGAATCCGACATTTCTCTTTTCCTGTCAGATTGACCGGAAAGAGAGCGAAAATAATTATCATAAGCACGATTTTATTGAGATCGGAATTATACTAAAAGGCGAAGGCATTTATCATCTGAACGATGAATATGTGCCGGTCAAAGAGGGAGATGTTCTGATCTTCAATCCGGGAATCGGACACGAAAGCATCATCCGCGAAGGCGAGGAAGGGCGGCTGGAATATTTTATCGGACTTGCCGATGTGTCTTTCTGCCATATGCGCGAAAATCACATTGATCTGAAAGACGGCGGAAATGTACTGCACACTTCCGGGAAAACAAGGCGTGAAATTTTCCATCTCTGTGAGAAAATGGACAAGGAAAATAGTGAGAGAAAACCGGGAAGTTATTTTATGCTGAAGGCGTATTTAACACAGCTTCTGTTACATATCGTGCGCGAAGAAATAGAACCTGTTCCAGCCATGAAAGGCCGGAAATTCGAGTCTACCGGGAAAAAATACGTTGCAGCGCAGATCGCAGACTATCTCGATGAACATTATGCGGACAAGATTTCGCTGGATCAGATTGCCGCCAATATGTATCTGAGTCCGTATTATATTTCCAAGATATTTAAGTCGGAAATAGGCGAGTCGCCGATTCATTATCTGATTCGCGTGCGGCTGGAACATGCCAAAGAACTGCTGGAACAAAAGGAGGATTTTGGCGTTGCGGAGATTGCGGAAAAAGTGGGGTACGATGATGCGTATCATTTTAGTAAATTGTTCAAAAAGACGTATGGGATGTCACCATTGAAGTATCGTAACAGAAATGTTTAAGGGAAATTCCGGACTTCCCCACCCATGCATTTCCCTTTAGCAAAAATGTACATCAGAACGGACAAGAAAATCCATTTCTTTTCCGTTCGTTTTTTGTATACTATACAGGTAACTATTCAGGATCCAATGTATGGAAATCAATGAATCGTCGTGCTTGCACGTAAGAGACTTTGATTTCTATACAAAGACAGACGAAGGAGGCGGTTTTATGCCACTGAAATATCAGGTTCCGAATGATAAAAAAGTCCGTGTTATCGTGGACAGCGACGCCGCGTGCGAGGCGGACGATCCGTTTGCGATCGCGCATGCGTTACTGTGCGATAAGTTTATTGTGAAGGCGATTTTTGCGGAACATTTTAATTGTGAAGGAAGTACGAAGCAGAGTTTTGAAGAGATTCAGAGAGTTGTGAAAGCGATGAAGAAAGAAGTTCTGGTTCTTATGGGAGAAATTGGAAAATTGTCAGAGAAGGGAACCGGGGAGATTTCAGAGGCTTCGTCGTTTTTAATCCGCGAGGCGTTGCGGGAAGACGACAAACCGCTGTATGTCCTTTGTATTGGGGCGATCACCAATATTGCTTCGGCGATACAGGCGTGTCCGGACATTGTTCCGCGGATGACGGTTGTGTGGATTGGCGGACAGAGCCACGAGCACAGCACCGGCGAGGTGCGGGAATTCAATGCCGGAAATGATATCGAGGCCGCCAATCTTGTGCTGGGAAGCGGTGTCCGGTTTTGGCAGATTCCAAACGATGTGTATGGCAGCATGCGCATCAGTCTGGCGGAGATTCAGATGCGGATCGCGCCGTGTGGCGAGATTGGAAAGCATTTGTTTGAGCAGATGGAGGCTTACAACCGGTCGGAGCGCGCCGGATGGACACCGGGGGAGAGCTGGACATTGGGAGATTCGCCGGCGGTAGGTGTTGTCATGGATGAATTCTGCGGAAAATATCACGAGACAGAGGCACCGGTCATCAATGAAGATACGACGAACCGCTTTGAGAGCGGGAGACCGAAAATCCGCGTGTACACGTCAATTGATCCGCGTTTTATATTAGAAGATTTTATTGCAAAACTGCAATGTTTTTATGGAGGGGAAGAATCATGAAACAGATACATATAAACACAAACAATATGGTAAATTTTACCAATAATACATTTTCCTGTATTGGCACAGGGCGCATGGATCTGGCATTACATAAAGAATATCTGGATCAGCTTGCCCTTGTGCAAAAAGAGATCGGATTTGATTATATCCGCGGCCATGGATTGTTTTGTAAAGACATGGCAATCTATCAGGAACGAAAAATGCTGGACGGGAGCGTGACAGAGGAGTATAATTTTACGTATCTTGATCAGGTGATGGATGCGTATCAGGATCTGAAACTGAAACCGTTTATCGAGCTGGGATTTATGCCGGAAGCAATGGCGAGCGGCGAAGAAACCGTATTTTATTGGAAGGGAAATATCACGCCGCCGGCTGATTATGACAAATGGGCCAGACTTGTGCAGAATACGCTTCGCCATTTGATCCGCCGTTATGGGGAAGAGGAAGTGCTGACGTGGCCGATTGAAGTATGGAATGAGCCGAATCTTGCGGTATTTTGGAAAAATGCGGATAAAGCCGAATATTTTCATCTTTACGAAGTCAGCGTGAAGGCGGTGAAAGA
>DJNB01000194.1 GCA_002435545.1 Lachnoclostridium sp. UBA6475 | reverse complement strand
CGTTTTTTTACTTTTTTTGTCAAACGGTCTACGACTTCTTCCATCGGTTCGATCTCTCTCGCCTGCTTGGAATCTTCCTCCAGGAACACCGTTACGGATAAATTTAATATATCCTGAATGATCTTTTCAAATACTTCCAGTTCCTCTCTGGCTTTGTCTGAAAAGACAATTTCTTTTTCTTTTATCTTTCTGGCCGATTCTTCAATGTTCATCGCATGATCGGAAATTCGCTCAAAATCGCTGATGGAATGCAGGATCATGGACAACGTTTCGGCATCCTGTTCCGACAAGTTTTTGGAACTCAGTTTCACCAGATAACTTCCCAGTTCGTCTTCGTAGTGATCGACTTCTTCTTCCTTCTGATACACTTTTCTTGCTGTCTTTTCATCGTATTCATCGAGAAGGCTCATCGCATCAAAGAAGCCCTGTTTGGCAGTTTCTGCCATTATCATTGCTACTTTTTTACAGCGTTCCATGGCAAATGCCGGCTGCTCCAGAAAACGTTCATCCAGAAGTGTTCCCATCTCTTTCTGCTGTTTTTCTTCTTCCGTCTCCGGAATGCTGAGATATGCCAGTTTTTCAAGGACACGCGAAAATGGAAGCAGTAACAGAGTTGCCACCACATTAAACACACTGTGGATCACGGCAATTCCCATCGGGCCGGCCGTATTTTCGACAAAGCCAAACGGCACAATGGCATGAATGCTGTAAAAGACAACCATAAATACAACGGTTCCGATCACATTAAAGTACAGGTGCACCAGTGCCGCACGTCTCGCACTCCGGTTTGCTCCTACACTTGACAAAAGTGCTGTCACACAGGTTCCGATGTTCTGTCCCATAATGATTGGAAATGCCGTACCATATGTGATCGCACCGGTTGCACATAACGCCTGGAGAATACCGACAGATGCCGAAGAACTCTGAATCACGGCTGTCAGTACAAGTCCTGCAAGCATTCCCAGAACCGGGTTGCTGAACATCGTGAGAATGCCCGTAAATTCCGGCACATCCGCAAGAGGTGCAACCGCACTGCTCATCGTTTCCATTCCAAACATCAAAATGGCGAACCCCACTAAGATCATACCGATATCTTTCTTTTTCTGGTTATTGACAAACATAATAAAAATGATACCAATGACCGCAAGAACCGGCGAGAAATTCGATGGTTTTAAAAACTGCATCCAAAAACTGTCACTCTCAATGCCGGACAAACTTAAGATCCACGATGTGATCGTCGTTCCGATATTGGCACCCATGATAATTCCAATCGCCTGTGACAGCTTCATAATGCCGGAATTGACAAATCCGACCACCATAACTGTCGTTGCCGATGATGACTGGATCACAGCCGTCACAAGTGCACCAAGGCACACGGCACGGATCGGACTGGATGTCAGTTTTTCCAAAATCCGTTCTAATTTTCCTCCTGAAACTTTTGTCAATCCCTCGCCCATCGTATTCATTCCATACAAAAACAAGGCAAGACCGCCAAGCATGGATAATACTCCAAAAATGTCCATGGGGTTCTCCTTTCAAATCACGTATTTTACATATTTTTCACACTACTTCATAATAGTATACCATTGTAAAATGCAAATATACCTTATGTAAAATCTATGTAAAATATCATTCTCCCATGATCTGATAAAGTTCTTTCATAAAAGAAAGGGAACCAAAACAAACGGCAATCGTTTCATCTTTTTCCAAATTTTGGTATTTATTTGTCTCATCCACGGCTTCCGTAAGGGAAGTGCAGGCACGGCTCTCCATTCCAAAAGAGGCAAGTTCCTCTGCCAGATCTTCTGCGGCAAGCCCTCTCGGTCCGGGTGCCGAAATCGTAAATATCTTCTGAAACCGGCTGTTTTCTGCCAGTCTCCGGCACATCTTCCGGTGTTCCTTATCGGCAAACACCCCCATGATCCCGATCCATTTTTTGTCCGGATACAGCTGCCACAGGGAATTCAGCAGACTTTCCAGCCCCTGCGGATTATGCGCGCCATCCGCGATCCATACCGGCTCTTTTTTGACATAATCAAACCGTCCGGGCCACCTTGCCTCCGCCAGTCCTTTGTGACGGATCTCCGGTGGCAGAGGTTCCAGCACCTGCAGGGCAAGAAGCGCCAGGCACGCATTTTCCACCTGATACTGTCCACACATCCCGATGGTATACGTTTCGCCCTGATAACAGAACTTTGTCTGTCCCACCTCACAGGAAAGAACACGGATCTCCTTCCGGTCCAGAATAAAAAGGGGCGCTTTTTTCTCCTCACAGCGTTTTTGTATCACCCGAAGTGCTTCCGGCGATTCCTGCACCGTCACAACCGGCGCTGCGTTCATAATGATGCCGGCTTTTTGTACTGCGATCTCTTCGATCGTATCTCCCAGAAATTTCTGGTGATCCATGGCAATGGTCGTAATGACATTAATATTTACAAATTTTACCACATTTGTCGCATCTAACGCGCCTCCCATACCGGTTTCCAGTACGACAAGGTCACAGTTCCACTCGGAGAATGCCAAAAAGGCAAGGGCTGTCTCGATCTCAAAATCCGTCGGAACCGGCTGTCCCTGTTCTTTCATCTGACGGATGGCTTCTCCGATCCGCACATACCGGGTTTCGTATTCTGTTTCCGTAATATAGTGCGTTTCCTCACCTTGGTTCCATTGTATGGTTTCGTTCTTTGAAAAAAGAGCGGGAGAAAAATAACGTCCTATTTTTCGTCCGCTCTGCGCCAATACGTTTGTTATAAATGTTCCGGTGGATCCCTTTCCATTCGTTCCTGCGAGATGGATAAAAGAACACCTGTCCTGCGGATTCCCAATCCTTGAAAGCAGGAGGGAAATGGTCTCCAAGCCGGGTTGTATGGCGGCACCGGTCTGTACCGCCTGAATATACTGTCTCGTCTCTCTATAATTCATAACAACCTCGTTCTCAAAAGATAACGATTCAGGGTTCGCATAGCAACAGCCCTGAATCGTTCGTTAAAAGGAATTAAGAAAGCAGTGTACGATCGTTGGCAAAATCTTCCCCACTCACCTGTGCAAACTGATGAAGAAGATCGTCTACGGTCAGTTTTTTCTTTTCTTCCCCTTCGATATCCAAAATCACTTTTCCATTATTTAACATGATCAAACGATTTCCGTTTGCGATCGCATCACGCATATTGTGTGTGATCATCAATGTTGTCAAATGGTCTTTATTTACGATGTTATTGGTCGCCTGCAGTACTTTTGCCGCGGTCTTTGGATCCAATGCCGCGGTATGCTCATCCAGCAAGAGAAGGCGTGGCTTTTTCAGCGCTGCCATCAAAAGTGTGACTGCCTGTCTCTGTCCACCGGAAAGCAGTCCGACTTTGGAAGTCAGACGGTCTTCCAGTCCAAGATCCAGAACCTTTAACATCTCACGGAACTGATTGCGCTCTTTCTGCGTAATACCGATACGCAGTCCTCTGCTTTTTCCGCGGCGCATCGCAAGTGCCATATTTTCATCGATTCCCATCGTCGCAGCTGTTCCCATCATCGGATCCTGAAAGACACGTCCAAGATAGGCAGCACGCTTATGTTCCGGCACTTTGGTGACATCTTTGCCATCGATGATGATCTGTCCTTCATCGACAAGCCATACCCCGGCAAGAGCGTTTAAAAGTGTCGATTTTCCGGCACCGTTTCCACCGATCACGGTGACAAAGTCACCTTCTTTGAGTTTTAAAGAGAGTCCGTCAAGGGCGAGCTTTTCATTGACGGTTCCCGGATTAAATGTCTTGTAAATATTATTTACTTCCAACATTCTGCGCCCCTCCTCTCTTAACCGGTTTTACAATATACTTCTTTTTCCAGTATGGCAGTGCAAGGAACAATGCCACAACAAGAGCAGAAAGAAGTTTAAGAAGGTCGGTATCCAGACCAAACCAGATAACTACCTGTAATACTGCATAATAGATCACGGCACCCAGTACGACGCTGAGCAGTTTCAATGCAAAATTGTGGAACACTTTCTCAAATACCACTTTACCGATGATAACGGCGGCAAGACCGATTACGATCGCACCACGTCCCATATTGATGTCCGCAAATCCCTGATACTGGGAACAAAGGGCACTCGCAAGAGCAACCAGTCCATTGGAGATCATCAGACCAAGTACGATATTAAAATTCGTATTGATTCCCTGCGCACGGCTCAT
>DJNB01000117.1 GCA_002435545.1 Lachnoclostridium sp. UBA6475 | reverse complement strand
CGCTCCGCACACGTCATTTTCTTGCTTTTCCTTTTTGGCGTGTACCGCCGCTCTCTTGTACTGGCGAAGCAGCCGCTCCGCACACGTCAAAACCTTGCTTTTTCTTTTTGACGTGTGCCACTGTCCTCTTGCAACGGCGACCGGGCTTCTCCGCACACGTCAAAATCTTGCTTTTCTTTTTTTGGCGTGTGCCGCTGCCCTCTTGTGCTGGCGAAAGGGCTTTTCCGCACACGTCACAAACTTGCTTTTTCTTTTTTGGCGTGTACTGCCGCCGTCTTGTGCGGGCGAAATGGTCGCTCCGCACACGTCATTTTACTCATTTCTTGAAAACACTCCCTATCAACTTATCAACCACCTTCGTATTCATCGGATTATCAAGTGATTCAAATGTATATATGATATTATCGCCTTGATAATATCCATTTTGTGTGTACTGGTCTATCTTCCGCAATGCCTTGCGGCTGTATTCGGAATCACCCATCATACCAAAGTGTTCCCAAATAATTTCTTTTCGCCGCCGTATATCAAGGCAGCAAAAATCCGGGTAAACCATTCCAAAGCCCTTCAAATAGACCGGGCGTTCATAATGATATGGAATATTTTGTAAGAACAATTTATCTGCTATAATTTTCTCCGACTTTGACCGGACACGTTCCCCTTGTTCGGTATAGATTTCCTGGCTTCCTTCCTCAAAATCTTTTCCCTCATAAATGATCTGTTCCCACTCAGCGATATACTGTTTATCGCTCATCAAGAAAGGTTCTACCAATTTCTGTCTCGCTGTTGATAGTTCATCGTAAATATCATATAACTTGTCTACATCAAACTTTCGTAAAAACGTATCAAGATATGCTAGATCCGAACACACTTGAGACAGTAATTTCTTGTGATAATCCCTCTGCGCAATCTGCTTTGCTAAGTCCCAGTCGGATTTTCTCAGATATCTCCGAAGGCCATCTTTTTTCACGTAAAATTGCTGTGTTCCACGGCAGGTTTTACTATGTAATGCGCCTTCCGGTGCTTCCTGTAGATTTTCCTCTAACTTCGCTTTTAACTCCGCAAGCCATTCACCGGTTTCCTCTAATTTTTGAATTGCAATCCTATTTTCCATTCAATATCCCCCTTTGTTTTTTTTATCTCTGGATTTTTTGATTTGAAATAAATCAGAAAAATAGATATTTATGCTATTATAACACAAATGTAAAAAATTGCAAGAAAAAAGAGCGCCCGCGAAGCAATGTCATTATACTTTTATTTTTCATTCAAAAAATAAACTGCTTAATGTCAGCTATTGTTATATAATGGTGCTTATCAACAATTGGAGGGATGTTATGTCTAAAAAAAATTTCTATATTTTTAACAATTTTATTTATTGGACAAATCTGGGAAATCGACCATTTGGTCATGAGCAGGGATTAAATAGACCTTGCCTTGTTGTCCGTACAACAAAAGAATCTGAAATATGCACAATCATACCATTAACTCTGGAGAGAATGAATGATAAAATTCCCTATCATATCGATTTATCAAATGGTAAAAGCACGGCATTAGTGGAACAAATAAGAACGATTGATAAAAGAAGGATATATGACAAACTATACATAAACAAAAAGCATGCAACAATAATCGAGGAAGACCGCGTAAAAATCAATGAACAAATTCATAAGCTATATACTTTAAAAGAAATATTTAAAAAGGATATTGACAAATGATTCATACCTGTAATATACTACTTTTAAACACTACAGAGTATAACATTTGAACTTCTAGTCGTAAGACTGGTAATAGTAGTGATATTTGAACTTGGAAAGCATTCGTTATGAATGCTTTCTTTTATGTTTGCAAGAAAAAGGAAGCTGCCTTCGCAGCTCCCCGTTTTTCATCTCCGAAAACTCTCCCTTGGTCCAAGATACGACTCCGGCAATGTTACGTCCTCCCGGAAGATTACAATTTTTTCCAGCAGGACTGCCGGACTTACATGGTAAAAATACAAGCGGTTTGCTCCTTTTTTACAATGAATCTCCACCTTGCAGATCTTAATCTGGTCGTGTGCTTCCTCCATCCATTGGCTGCTTAAGAAAAATGGTTTGTCCGGCTCTTTTACCGTGTTGACAACCTGCATCTTGCCGTCATTTACAGAATAACCGATGTCCTGCCGGCTCTCGTATACTACAGGTGTAGTGGCAGACATGTAAAACCAAGTTTCGTAGGTGCCTTCCTCATGTACAAAGATATCGTAGGCGGCAAACGGACATTTTTCTTTGCCCGAAAAATCGGCGGTTACCGGAAATACTTTAATGGCGGAACCGGTTCGCCCATACGGTTCCAATATGTGAAATGCGGTGCCTTCAACCGCACCTGTTTCAGCAAAATGTCTGGCTTCCATGGCAATATACCCATTGTCCTCGACAAAAAATCCGGCCGGAATATCGGTTTCCTGTTCCCGTGCTTCTACATATATTTGCGCTTTGCCATATCCTTTATTTTCGACCGTAAAAAGCGCCTTCTCCGTACCGGAAATTTTCGTCTTATCAATGGTTAATACAATTTCTTCGCAATTTGCGCAGACACCATGATATGAGGAAAAATGCAGCCATTCCGCCTCTGTCTTAATCTCGTATTCGACCGGCTCCCTGCTGCCACAGGCAATCTCAAATCGAATCTCCGTAACATCATTTCGCATCGCATCACTCCATGTCTGCGGCCGCTCCGTCCAATATCCGCCGGTCAGGTACTCCTCCGATTCTTTGCGCGCGACGATCATACGCGGTTCACGGATCGGAGAGACATAATTTCGAACCGGATATTTGCAGTTTTCACTATTCCAGCCGACAAACCCAATATGTTCCGACAATCCAAAACCGTCAAATGCCCCATTGTCCACTTGATGATATTCCTGC
>DJNB01000050.1 GCA_002435545.1 Lachnoclostridium sp. UBA6475 | reverse complement strand
AACAGGTTAAAATATTGCCGGAGAAGATAATATGGGTGGGATATCCGACGGACATTTATATACCTAAAACTGCACGGAGATGGTACTGTGACTGGCTTGTTGGTTCCGGTTTTTATACAACTGGGACAATTCATATTGAAGGAGATGATATGCCGATACTGTGTGGACCCAATAAAAATACAATCCTGCCGGTACAACACTATTATCAGTTAAGTAAAGTTTTGGAGAAAAAGATGATAAAGTATATGAAAAGCCAAGACAGAGGTGTAATAAAACGCGGAAAACGAATTCGTTTCGTATAGTTTAGCGTATACTTGTAAGTTCTTTTGGATTGTTCTTGGACTTTGCTGTTGAGGATAAATGTGACGACCTTACAATAAAAGGAAAAAGGACGGCAAACAATGTGAGCCGTCCTAATATTACTAATTGTAAAAATCTGGTGTTGCATGAAAATGTACTGTATGATAAGATTTACGTAAGAATATAAATAAGTTATGAAAGAAGGTAGATTTTAATGAAAACAAAAAAATTATCAGGTATCATAGCGCTGGCATTGACGATCGGGCTTTGTCAGACAGCAGTACCGGCAGACGCAGCTGCACCGGCTTTAAGTACGAAGAAACTTAACTTAAAAGTTTCTCAGACGGTTACACTAAAGGTGAAGAAAACGAATAAGAAAGCCAAGTGGTCTGTTCTTTCCGGCAAGAAAAATGTTCGTCTTTCAGCAAAGAAAAAGGCGAGTGTTAAAGTAAAAGCCTTAAAAGCCGGCAAGGCAAAGATTTCCTGTAAACTTGGAAAGAAAAAACTTATTTGTAATGTTGTTGTGAAAGGAAGTTCGAAGTCTGAAAAGAATGCAGAACAAAAAGCAACACCGATGACGCTGCCTACGCAAAGTCCGGCAGTAACTCCGGTGGTGACACCGAGTGCAACGCCAAGTCAGACGCCGAAGGCAACTGAGGAACCGTTGAAAACCCATGAGCCGACAGAAAACCGAATTATGGTAGAACCTGCTGTGACTACTTCCGTGCCATATGAACATCAAGATGGTCAGGTGCTTACTACTGTTTCAAGACATTATTTTTTTGGAACAGATGTATTGCGGAAGGACATTGAGAGATTGACTTTTTCTGACAGCGCACAAGTACCGGATGGTGTGATTAATAGTTTTGATTTATCAGAAAAACAAAATAAAAGTGTTATGGCATGGTATACAGATCAAGATGCAAATGGCCTGTATGAAATGACGGTTGGACAGGAAAAAGGAGTAGTTGCAAACCCGGATTCAACGTATTTATGTTGTGAGGTGGGAAAGATAAGCGGCATAGAAAATCTCTATACGACAGAAGTAAAAGATATGAGTAAGATGTTTTATGAATATAATGCAGCTGCATTGGGAGATACAACATTGGATTTAGGCAATAATTTTGATACATCTAATGTGGAAAAAATGGATAGTATGTTTTACAATTCGGATCACATGTTTTCAGCGCTTACGCTTCGAATCGGAAGAGCCTTTAGTTTCAAAAATGTAAAGAGTTCTGTATGCGCATTTTGGTTGGGAGACTCAGGAAGCAGTAAAATTATTGTTTCGAATGAAGAGCAGAAAAATTTTATTGCGGATGACAAAAACTCTTGCCTGCCAACGAGTGAATTTGTAAAGACAATTACAATCGAAAATAATTAAGTACGTTTGTTTACTATTTAAAGCCCTTGTTGAGGTAAAATTCTGTAGAAAAAAGCAAAATAATGTAATTTGTATTGTCAGATCGGAATGAACTTGTTACACTTAAATTGGTTGAGTAGAAAGTGGATGCGAAGACAATAACGATTAAAAAGTTTATAAATGCTGGTCAGATGTTTAAAAAGAGTTTTGACCAGCATAGTTTTGTTATTCACAGTTTTAGCGGTATTTACGGCTTTGGCGGGTGAATGACAAAAAATTCTAAAGATATTTTATATGAAATAGGGAGAAAAAACCAATGTGGGATCTTGAATGTTACAAAGAAAATATAGCAATTTATCTGGACTCTGGCGAGACGATTTCGTGCCAGCAGTTAGTGCAAAGACAAAAGGAAATAGAAAGCGTTCTTGAGGGGAGGACCGTTGCTGTGATGGTGTGTGAAAATACACTTGGCTGTATCATGTGCTATCTTTCTTTTGTGAAAAATGGTATCGTTCCGATTCTATTGCCTTCAAATTTGAGAGAGCAGGAAGCATTACAGATTACACAAGTTTATCGAGCAAGATATTTTTGCTGTGTCCGAGGCTATTTAACTCAAAACTGGAAGCCGTCTTTTGTGGTAGAAAATTACGAAGTTTATGAGATCTCAAACTGGGATAAGCTGGAAAGGCAGAAAAACTTTCAATGAGAATTAGATAAGCAAAAAGTAAATGAATGGCATACATTGTAAGCCTTCCTAAACTTGTTACCGATTATAAAAAATTGGTGTTGCGTGAAAATGGCACATATGGTAAGATTAAGTAAAATTTAAGTAGTACGTAGTTGTAGACTTTTTATGTATTCAAGGAAAAGGAGATTAGTTATGAGAAGGACAAAACATGTTATTACAACAATTTTATTTTGTACGGGGTTACTGGTAAGTGGTTTTCAAAAAAATGATGCTGCCGTTTGTGCTGCGAAAATTAACACAAATACGGCCAGCGATTTTAATGAAAACAAGTTAAAGACGGGTGCATTGGAAATGCAGGAAGTTATTTTAGATGCATCGGGAAAAATTGTATCTTACTATATCGATGAAGATGGCATTAACCAGAAGGCTGTTTATGATGAGAAAAAGGACAAATGGACATCCAATACGGTAAAAGACACGGCAATGAAGATTAAGGGGAAGAAGAAATATTATACGATTTATCCAACAGCGAAAGGATATGTAGAAGCAGCTCCGGATTCTTCAGAAATTATTTTCCGAAATGAAAAGGGAAAGAAAATAAAGACGCATCTTTTCACAAAAATAAAGGAGTGGAAAAAGTCGTATTCTGTAAAGAAAGTATTGGAGGCTGGGAAAAATCGTTATGTATTGATCTGTCAAATAGGAAAACAGAATGGATATCAGGCGGTTTGCGTAGATTTTAAATCCAATAAGATACAGTGGACTACAAAAGTTTCTTCTACAGATGCAGAGATCATGGGAGATAAATTGTATTCCTATACATATCGCCTGGATAAAATTGGAAATCCAAGTAAAAAATCAGATGTTGTAAAAACCTATCGTTTAAAGGATGGAAAACAGTCCGATGTGATCGATGCAACACCGATTCGGAATCTTGTGAAGCAGCTGAAGGGACAGAAGACAGAGGATGCTTATCCAATCACAGATCAGGAAATCGTTTTTGCAGGACATAATGGGAAGTTATATGCTGCCTATATGTCGGGGATTTATGTTTATCAATCAAACAAAAAGTCATGGAAATGTCTGGTAAATGGTGTAGATAATGACAAATATTCACTGAGCCAGGATATGACAGTAATTGACTTGCTGGTTTCCTCTGAGAAAGAGTTCTATGTACTTGCTTCCAAAGGAAATTATGATGGAGAAGCGACAGACTTTTTACAATATAAAATAGGGTAAAATAGCAAAAAAAGGAGATTGGGGTTTATGGAAAAATTACTTGCAAAACTAGTATTAGCTTTGTTTCTCTGTGCGTCTGCATGGCAGATAAGTTCTGTAGCGCCTGTACAGGCGGAGGAATTATCAATCAATTATGCACAGGCAGACCAGGTGGATAAAACGAAAGTAACGGAACTGACACTTCCTAAAGATGGAGATATTAGTCTCATTATTGCTACTATACGAAGGACT
>DJNB01000090.1 GCA_002435545.1 Lachnoclostridium sp. UBA6475 | reverse complement strand
ATCGCAGATAGAAAACTCGCTTACGATCACCGGCAGATTTTTCTTGTGTGCCTCGATCAATTTATTGCGGATGCCGTCGCCATGTGTCGCCGCATAAAAATGAAGCGCATACAAAATATTGGTCTGACCTTGGATTGGATCCTGTGCCACGATGTCCACGTCCTGTGACCACGTCGGCGTCCCTACAATGATCAGCGCATCTTTATCATTCTTTCGGATCAATGAGATCATCGTCTCTGCGTACGGCTTGATGTCCTTTTTCCATGTTACGTTTCCGTTTGGCTCATTGCAGATCTCATAGATCACATTCGTCTGTGCCGCATATTTTTTGGAAAAATAAGTAAAAAACTCTTTTGCCTGCGACTGATTTGTCTTTGGATTTCCATCGGACAAAATATGCCAGTCCAGAATCACGTACATACCTAGATCCGTCGCCGCCTTTACGCCCTCTTCCACTTTTGAGTAAAGTGATTTCTGATATCCGGCTCCCGGATCGCTGTACAAGGCAAGCCGTATGGTATTGGCTCCCATTTTTTGGAAACTGCGAAATGCTTTTTTATTTACATACTGCGGAAACCAAGCAATGCCGTGTGTACTTACGCCGCGGAGATTGACGGTTTTTCCTTTGGAATTTACAATTTTCGTTCCCTGCACCTGAAGCGGTTCGCATTTTTTTGCCGCCCGGTTCACATCGGCATGGGAAAGCAATCCCAGAAAAGCCGCTGCGATCAGACTGCACCAGATCCATTTTTTCATTTTCTCTACACTCCTGTGATTTTTTCTTTCATTATAACTTTTTTCATGCTTTTTTTCAATTCCTTTCGATAAATTGTTGAAGATTGAAACCAAATATTGTATACTGTTATTATACTATAATTATGAAATAGAGGATTCGAACTTATGACAACACAACAGATTCAATACATCATTGCAATTACAGAAGAAGGAAGTTTTTCCGCTGCTGCTAAAAAACTGGTGGTTACACAGCCATCGATCAGCCAGCTGGTTAAAAATATGGAATATACGATTGGCGCACCTTTGTTTGACCGGACGACCCAGCCAATCAAATTGACTCCTGTTGGAATCGCTTATTATGAAGCCGCTAAAAAAATTGAAAATGTAAACCGGGAACTGCAAAACCGTGTATCCGAGATCAACGATCTGCAGTTTGGAACGCTGACAATCGGAACTTCACCATTTCGTGCAGCGTGTATGCTCCCGAAAAGCATTGCTTATTTTAAAGAAAAATATCCGGGCATTTCGATCAATATCATTTCAGAGCCGATCGAAATCTTAAAACAGTATCTGCTGGATGGCGATATTGATATCTGTATTGAAAATGATGTTTTCCAGCCACAGTTTTTTACTTCCGAAAGTTTATCTACGGAAACCTTCTATCTGGCTGTAAATCCATCCAATCCCTGGAATGAGGGAAAAGAGAAAAATGTACTGACGGTAGATGACATTTTGCATGACAGTGAAAAACTTTATGAGGATTGTGCCGTCAGCGCTGCAGAAGCAGAGAAACTTCCTTTTATTCTGCTGGATTCCAAGAGTGAATACCAGGATGTCTCTGCCAATATTTTTGATACGCTTAACATGAAGCCGGATATCACTCTCCGTGCTTCCAATATTGAGACAAAGTTCCACTGGATCACTTCCAATCTCGGCGCCGGCTTTATTCCGGATACGCTGATTCGCTTTGGTAACTTTAAAGAACATCCAAATTATTATAAGATTCGTGAAACGAAACGTTCCAGCCAGCTTTTTCAGGAAGAGATCGTTGTCGCTTACAACAAGCACCACTTCCTGACAAAAGCGGCGAAAGAATATATCATTGAATTAAAGAAATTGATCGGATTGGGAACCTGGCTGACTGCCTGAGGACTTATTCTTCAATCAGACAGCCAAATCCAAATTTGACATCAAGCTGTTTTAACTGCTCCCAATCATTTTGTTTACCACCGGCCGGCCGCACCTCGATCGTGTGCCAGCCGGCTTTTTGTTCTGCTAAGATCATTCGCACCATCCGGTTATCCCAGGCAAACTCCCAATACATCTCCAGACATTCCCGCGGTTCTCCATCGACACAAATCTCTACCTTACAATCCGTCTGCCGTGCCGTCTGGAAAAATTCCGCGACAACGACAGAGCAGTACCGTTTCACGGAAAAAACCTGGTTTTCATCATACGTGATACCATCAATCTTTTCAAATTTCCAGAAAGAGCCGTCAAAACAAGGCTCTTCCGGTATGACGTAAGGCTTCTTCTCTTCCTTTTCGAGTGAATACCNNATACCGGAAAAAGTGCATAATATTATCTGCGATAAATTCATGGCCTTCGATGCGCGGATGCACGTAATCACTTGCATAATCTCCCCAGGAAAACCGATTTTCCCGAATATTTTCCATTACCATGCTTCCAATATCCAAAAGCGGAATATGATAATAATGTGCGATCCTTGTCATCGCTCCCCGCGTGCAGTTGCCATTTTCATTGCAGAAAAGCAGGACGCAGACATACGTGCCATTTTCCAGAAAATGATGCACCAGCCCCTCAAAGGCTTCCTGGAGATAATACTGCCCCGGATCGTTTACACTGTAATCTAAAAAAACAAGATCCGGCTTCTCCGCCATCAGACTTTCCATTGCAAACAGCGCATGCGCGGAAAATGTCCCGGACACACTGGCATTGATAAATTCCGGCACCGTACTTCCCGGAAAGTAACCCTGCCATTTCTGCTCCATTTTATTTAAAAAAGCATTCCCCTTTTTTACTGCCTCGCCTTTGGACACAGAAGCCCCCAATGCTGCGATTTTTTTCTTCTCACCACGCAGTCCTGCTTCTATGATCTCCCGAACCGGCTGAAGGTTTGCCCGTTCAAATGCTTCCGGCTGAATATAGATACACTGCTCCATAACACTCCTCCTTATTTTTGTATAAAAAAGTAAGTGGCACTATATCGCTATAGTACCACCAGAAAAAAGTATGAAAAAGGATTATCAAAAATACCTTGCTAACGTTATTTATCTTACTGAAATACATTATAGCATACTTTTTTCAAAAAGACAAATTAGAATTTGTTATAAATACTATAACTTTTGTGTTATATGTATATTTTTTACAATTCTATGGTTTCTCCCGATTTTATGGACATTTCCGCCTCATCTATCTCCAGCCAGATTGTCGTGTCGGTTGGATTATAAATTCTTTTTCCATTTTGCGAAAAAATTAATTGTTGATATTTTTTGTGATAATTGCAGATTTCTCCATTCGTGGCATACCAGATGTCCTCCCGGTCTGCTACTTTTTCAAACAAATCATCCACAATATTCCAGTTATCCTGCTGGTCAAATTCAAACGTATGCCCCCATACATAAAACATATAGGAATCATCTTCTACTTTGGCATTGATAAATTTGTCTGCCAGTTCCATCAATTGAGGATCCGCGTGATGGCACGTCGGATTCAGTATCAGCCAGTTCTCCGGCAGATGAAATTCATAGGTACTCATTACAGTACGTGCATAACTGATTCCTGCATTTTTTAATATCTGAATCAGCGTTTCATTATACAAACCATACGGATAGGCATATCCGGTAATGATTCTGTCATACATATTTTCTAATTCACGGCGGCATTTGATAATATCTTCCATCAACTGCATTGGCAGTAAGGTTGTAGATTTTTGATGATCATATCCATGGTTTGCCACTTCAACAAGCGGATTATCATACAACGCTCCGGCTTTCTTTTCCGTCACATTGATGTACGTCTCTCCCTCCGGAAATACCGCATCTTCTTTGGAAAACCAGCCGGGAATGATATTAAACGTCCCCTTGATATGATACTGTTCCATTTTCCGGATCAACCGCTCATCCTGCGTAATGTTGTCATCGTAACTGATCGTAAACGCCTTTTTCTTTCCACCCGGAAATCGCATATAACACTGTCTCATTCGTTTCCCTCCAACTCATTTAATCAACTCGTGTACGATCCTATTGTATCAGATTCTCCTCCTTCACGCAATGCCTTTGTTGCATCTAAAAAGGCTCCCTGGTTCATATAAATAAACAAGGATTTTGCGTAATCGTACTGCGATACGGCTTCCCAGTCACTTTCATTCAATATCACATTTTTGTAAGAATCCAAAACAATCTGATCTTCTCCGGGGTATTGTTCCCGTTTACACTGCATGATATAAGGACAGACGGCAATCGTTATCTCCGCCTCTGACTCCTGTTCCACACGCCGGCATCCGGTCTGTAATGCCTCGATAAATGTCTGCGCATCCTGCTCTTCCTCTGGCGTATCCGCTTTCAGATAATATGTTTTTTTCGTCTGAAGATATGCCTGAAACCGGCTGTCACTGGCGTCATTTTCCATAATTTTTCCATCAGATGCCTTTCCCCGTACATCGCGAATGGCATCATAATACGCATAAGAAATAGTCTGCATGATATTGTGCTCTTCCCGGTACATGCTCTCGTACATCGCATCGAATACACTGCTTAATATACAATAACTCATACGGTCGAGTTTTTCTTCCGGCGTATATTTCATAAAGAAATGAATCCGATTGCGCCACATATAATAATTGATAAATGTGTTGACCGGCTTTGCATTCGAACCCATTTTGTGCAGCACAACACTGTCTTTGATCGTTACTACTTTATGGCCGGCAAGATGAAAACGATAACACCATTCCATATCGTCCCAGTAAATAAAGTTGTCTTCCGGCATGATCCCGATATCGCTTTCTTTGATAAAACGGGTGCGCAGCATAACACTGCAGGTCGCTACCGTATCGCATTCATTGACCGCCGGAATGTTTCCATCGTCCAGATAATCTGCATAGTGGGTAATTGCCGTAAAGTTTTCAAAATCGAGATCCAGTCCGTACTGCTGTACATATTCCGGATAATCCATGGATTATCCG
>DJNB01000080.1:4028-5398 GCA_002435545.1 Lachnoclostridium sp. UBA6475 | reverse complement strand
CCAAAAGAGGAACCGGCAAAAGAACCGGAACCGGAGAAATTCAAGTATTCTTCCAGTATGCCGATCCGTTCTACCAATATGCCGGAAGTTCCAAAACCAAAAGAGGAACCGGCAAAAGAACCGGAACCGGCGAAAACGGAGACAAGAGAACCTGTTTCCCAGCCTGCAGCCACTTCAGGTTCAACCGAAGATGTTACCAAAATTCAGGCAGTCACTCCTGAAATGCTTGCAGAAGAAAGAAAAGAAGTGGAACATCTTGAAGACATTCATACACATCATAATGAAAAGGTATATGCAGAAAAGAATATTTACGATAACGGTACATTCCAGCGGGAATACTACCAGTTATATTATCAATAAAACGATTCTACACAATTCTGATATTCTCTGCATATTATAAGGATAGCAGAATCATAATATCCCATGTATAGCGATCTATATATGGGATATTTTTTAGCCAAATTTTATATTTTTTTTGAGAATTGTTATTGACAAAGAAATAGGCAAAGTTTATAATATTTTTAATCCCGATAAAAATGATAGGAATTAAAATAGTCGGACTTTTTCCATTCCTTTTTATACGGGGGAAACTTATGTAATTCCACTGTTTAAAGGAGGATTGCAATGAAAATTTCAACGAAAGGACGTTATGGTTTACGCGCGGTCATTGATATTGCCATACATGGGGATTCCGAACCGGTTTCCTTAAGTGATATCGCAGTTCGCGAAGACATATCGGTCAGTTATCTGGAACAATTGATCGCAAAACTGCGCCGGGCTGACATTGTAACCAGCGTTCGCGGGGCAAAGGGTGGTTATTCGCTTGCTAAGCCCAAAAATGAAATTTCTGTTGGAGATGTACTGAGAGCTTTAGAAGGGGATCTTGCCCCGGTAAACTGCTCCGAAGTCATTGAAAACGGGAGTCCCTGCAAAGAATCCAAACAATGCGTTTCCAAACTGGTATGGCAGCGCATAAGCGAAAGTATCAATAATGCCGTAGATAGTCTTATGATTTCCGACTTGCTTGAGGAATCGGATTCCGATAAGATCTGCGGCTGTCAATAGAGAAAGGAGATCACAATGAGTAGATTTGTGTATTTAGATAATGCAGCAACCACATCAACCAAAAAAGAAGTCGTTGATGCGATGTATCCATTTTTTACAGAGAACTTTGGAAACCCGTCAAGTGTATATGATTTTGCCGCCAAAAATAAAAAAGCGGTAACTGACAGCAGACAGATCATTGCCGATGCTCTTCATGCCGATGTGCGTGACATTTACTTTACCGCAGGCGGCAGTGAGTCCGACAACTGGGCATTGATCGCCACGGCAGAAGCCTATGAAAATAAAGGAAAGCATATCATTACATC
>DJNB01000080.1:0-3921 GCA_002435545.1 Lachnoclostridium sp. UBA6475 | reverse complement strand
TATATTGATGTCGATGAAAATGGTATTTTGAAATTGGATGAATTGAAAAAAGCAATCCGACCGGACACCATTTTAATTTCTGTTATGTTTGCAAACAATGAGATTGGAACCATTCAGCCAATCAAAGAGATCGGCGAAATTGCCAAAGAACATGGCATTTTGTTCCATACTGACGCAGTTCAGGCATTTGGACAGATTCCGATCAATGTAGATGAACTTCATATTGATATGCTGAGTGCCAGCGGCCATAAACTTCATGGACCAAAGGGAATCGGCTTTTTGTATATCCGCAAGGGCTTAAAACTGCGCTCCTTTATCCATGGCGGCGCACAGGAGAGAAAACGCCGTGCCGGCACAGAAAATGTACCGGGTATCGTAGGACTTGGCAAAGCCGTTTCCATCGCCGTAGAAACTATGGATGAACGGATTAAACATGAAACCGAAGTCCGCGACTATATGATTGAAAAGATCAAAAAGACCATTCCGTATTGCCGTTTAAATGGTGATCGGACAAAGCGTCTTCCAAATAATGTAAACTTTAGTTTTCAATTTGTAGAGGGAGAATCCCTTTTGATCATGTTAGACATGGAAGGAATCTGTGCATCGAGCGGATCTGCATGTACTTCCGGATCTCTGGATCCTTCCCACGTATTGCTGGCAATCGGACTTCCTCATGAAATTGCACATGGTTCCCTTCGTATGACATTAAGCGAAGAAACCACCATTGAGGATGCGGATTATGTAATTGATAAATTGCAGGGCATCGTTGCAAAATTGAGAAGTATGTCTCCACTGTACGAAGATTTTGTAAAGAAAAATGCAGCAAAATAAGGAAAGGATGGTATCGTAATGTATAGCGAAAAAGTAATGGATCATTTCAGTAATCCAAGAAATGTAGGAGAGATTGAAAACGCAAGTGGTGTTGGTACCGTAGGAAATGCAAAATGCGGCGACATCATGCGTATGTATTTAGACATTGACGATAACGGTGTAATTCAGGATTGTAAATTTAAAACCTTTGGCTGTGGTGCTGCCGTAGCAACAAGCAGTATGGCAACGGAGCTGGTAAAAGGAAAAACAATCCAGGAAGCAATGGAAGTAACCAACAAAGCCGTTATGGAAGCGTTGGATGGTCTTCCTCCGGTAAAAGTTCATTGTTCCCTTCTTGCCGAAGAAGCGATCCATGCAGCTCTGTGGGATTACGCAGAAAAACATGGAATCAAGATTGAGGGACTTTCCAAGCCAAAATCGGATATTCATGAAAGAGAAGAAGATACCGAAGAAGAATACTAATTCCAAATAGTAAAAATATCAGAACGCCGTAGGACCTCATTGGGATTCTCCGGCGTTCTTCCAGTATTTTCCAAATGCAATTTTATATTTTATTTTACTCAAAACGAATGAAACTGCCGTACATGATCTTTAACCGACAAATATCCACGAAATCCAGCCTTTTCTGCCAGCATGGCAGCACGGTCAAAATCAGCTGCGACGCGGGAAATATCGTGAGCATCCGATCCAAAAATAATATTTTCGCCCCCAAGTTCCCGGAACCGTTTTATAATCTCAAAACATGGATTTGGCATGGTTCCGCCATTTTTATATCCGGAGGTATTGATCTCCAGGATAATATTCCGGTCAAGAACAATCTTTAAGATCTCGTCAATCAGTTCCGCATATTTTTCATAGTGATAAAACGCATAGCCGGAAGGGAGATAGCGTGTAATGTAATCCAAATGCCCAACGGTATCAATCTGAATTTCTCCCAGATTTTTAAGCTGCTCGTAAGTTGTTTCAAAATAACGTTTCAGACCGTTTTCCTCGCCATAACTTTCCCAAAAATCCGGATAATACGGATCCATATTTTCTACCAGATGAATGGATCCGATACAATATTCCAGATCACTCCGTTTGCTCAATGCCACATTTTCCTCATAGGCATCGCATTTTAATCCAATTTCCACTCCGGTATGGATTTCAATCTGATCTTTATATTTTTCACGCAGAGAAGCAATCGTTTCCCGATATTTTTCAAAATCAAACTGAAACGGTTTTTCTCCTGCCTCAGGATGCCAGTCATACGTAGCAGGGAACCGGTAATCCATATGATCGGTAAACGTAATTCCGCGGAGTTTTCGCCGGATCGATTCCCGGATCATATTTTCCATCGGCTCTTCACTGTCCGTCGAAAACTGTGTGTGCATATGTGCATCGTATTGAACCATCTTTTTTCCTCCTAATGAACTTCCTCAATTCCATCAATATCCGGCGATACCACCATCGAATAATTCGTATAATAAACGACAAACCCCGGTTTACTTCCATTTGGTTTCTTAACATTTTTCTTTTGTGTGTAATCAATCTCAACTTTGTCCGAAGATGCTTTTTGTGAAAAATGTGCCGCCAGGCTTGCTGCCTCTTCAAAGGTCCGTATCGGTGGTTCTTCGTTGTTACACTGGACAATGACATGCGAACCGGGTGCCTGTTTTACATGGAACCACCAGTCATTTCCTGTCGCCGTCTTAAACGTCAGCATATCATTCTGGTAATTATTTTTTCCCACATACATGTCGTAGCCATCACTTGAACGGAAGTGAAGCGGCTTGCTTTTGGGCATTGCCTTGCTGTTTTTATTTTTCTTTCCGGCATGGCTTTTCATATAACCGCTGTCAATCAATTCCTGCTTGATCAGCTGAAGATCTTCTTCCTGTCTGGCAATATCAAGTGCCGTGAGAATGGTTTCCAGATGATCGATCTGCATCTGGGTTTCCTCAATCTGAACCGTAACCGCTTCAAAGGTTCGCTTTAACTTATTGTAACGGTCAAAATATTTATTGGCATTTTCTGCCGGCGTTTTCGTTGGATCAATCGGAATCGAAAGTTCCGAGCCATCATAATAACTCGTACAGTGCAGCACCTTGTCCTCCGGCGACAGCTGGTAGCCATACGTATTGATATGTTCGCCGTACACTTTAAAACGTTCCCGTTTTTCGGTGTCTTTTAACTGCTTGCGCTGAATGTCGATCTTTTTCTGGTCGCGTTCCAGAAGATTGGTTACATTTTTACGCAAATCTGCAGATTTCTGGCGGATTCTCTGAATCGTTTCCTTTTCGCCGTAAAACACTTCGATCATCCGGCTGACCGATTCAAACGAACGATGTTCGTATCCTTCCGCATCATATCGTTTCATCTCAAACGCTGAAAATTCAACCGGTTCCTCGTTATGAAACACAATTTCCGGTTTAAAGCCGCCGTTTCTTACGTGCTCCATCAATTCACGCAGGCAGGAGAGAAGAGCCGACAGTTGATTTCCATTGCAGGCAGCAATCGGGGCATCCCCATCCAAATGACAGCGGTAAGCCACCTCCTGCGCCATAGAAAAACTAAATCCGGTAAGATAATTACACAACCCTTTGGCAATAGACACCGGCTGTTTTGTCAATTCCGTCATCCACAATTCCGTCGTCAATTCAAAAGGGTTATGTTTTTCCCGCGTATTCGGGATAAAATATGTCCTTCCCGGTAAAACTTCGCGTACAGAGCTAACCAGTGCTGACACATGGCGGATACTGTCCACGATCGTATTTTCCTCATCCAAAAATATAATATTGCTGTGTTTTCCCATAATCTCAATTACGAGATTTCGGTGTACCAGATCTCCCAGTTCATTTCTGTTTTCAAACTCTATAAAAACAACCCGTTCCAGTTCATGCTGATAAATACGGCAGATACGCGCACCACTTAAATGTTTTCTCAACAACATACAAAAATTAGGAGCGGTAAGAGGTGCCACTTTGCTCTTATCTGTCAGATAAATAAGGGGGAGAGAAGGGCTTGCCGATAAAACCATTCTCCATGTCTGCCTGTTATTTTTCACAGCAAGGATCAATTCATCCTGTTCCGGCTGTGAAATTTTTTGTA
>DJNB01000256.1:1481-2559 GCA_002435545.1 Lachnoclostridium sp. UBA6475 | reverse complement strand
TCAAGGTCTTTGAGAGAAAATACGTCGTAGCCTTCTCCCAAAATCTGTTTGATCTCCACAACCTTTCCCTGATTGTGTGTTGCAAATATCAATTTTTTTCCCATTTGCTTCATTCCCTGTGTAAAAATTTAGGTCAAATTTCGACCCTAATACGACTAGTATATATGTTATCTGCGAAAAGCGCAAGCATTTTCGGGATTTTTTTCCTATTTTTGCTGATCCTTTACCGTTCTTTTCGGCGGTTTGATTCCCATATATTGGTAAAGATAGGTCTTCATCATGCCATTGTAGATCTTGCGGTTTTTGTCTGCCTTTTTGCCGATCATTTTCTGCGCCTCTTCGTAACCGCTCAAAAGGAAAAATGACCACGTATCATTTTCCTTGATGATCTGACCGATGCTGCGGTACAGCATTTCCATCTGTTTTTTGTCGGAAAGGCGCTCGCCGTACGGTGGATTGGAAACGACAAAGCCGTATTTTTTCGGCGAACTGAAATTGATGATATCACGGCGCTGGAAGTGAATCTTGTCCTCCACGCCGGCAAGCGCCGCATTGGCACGCGCCATTTTGAGCACCTCATCGTCGATATCGTAGCCCTGAATCTGTACCTCGGCATCCTCGCAGACCATATCCTGCGCCTCTTCCACGACGCCGTACCATTCTTTTTTCGGGATCAGGTTGTCCCATTCTTCGGACAAAAATTCGCGGTTTAAGCCCGGCGCGATCCGGCACGCGATCATGGCCGCCTCGATCGGGATCGTGCCGCTTCCGCAAAATGGATCGACGAGAATGCGGTCCTTTTTCCACGGAGAAAGCAGGAGCATCGCCGCCGCCAGCGTTTCCGTCACTGGCGCCGGTGCGGTATATCGGCGGTAACCGCGTTTGTGCAGCGACACTCCCGTCGTGTCAAGCGATACGGTCACGATGTCTTTCATAATGTTGATGCGGAGCGGATACGAGGCGCCGTCTTCGACAAACCAGCTGACCTGATACGTCCGTTTGAGGCTCTCCACCATCGCTTTCTTGACAATGCGCTGTATGTCGGATGGGCTGAATAATTTACTATTGACGGAGGTTG
>DJNB01000256.1:972-1410 GCA_002435545.1 Lachnoclostridium sp. UBA6475 | reverse complement strand
CAGGCTTCAAATAATTCATCAAATGTCTCCGCCTTAAATTCTGCCACTTTGAGCAAAATCCGTTCCGTCGTGCGGAGGAAAATATTACCGCGGCAGATCCCCTCGGCATCCGCCAGAAAGGTGACTTTTCCATTTTCCACTTTTGAGATCTCATATCCAAGATCGTTGATCTCCCGTTTTAATACGGCTTCCATGCCAAAATGGCAAGGCGCAGTTAACTCAAATATTTCTTTGCCCATCGTACTCTTTTTTTCCTTTCTTTTTCCATATCCGGTAGCTTTCGAAGCCGCCGGCAATACTTGCTGCATGATACCCCAGCCGGTTCATTTCCCTGGCTGCGTACATGCTCTGGTTTCCGCGGTCACAGTAAAAGATCAAATACGCAAACTGATGCCGCCACTCCTCTTTTTCCCGTTCCCATCGTTCGTACGGAATATT
>DJNB01000256.1:0-923 GCA_002435545.1 Lachnoclostridium sp. UBA6475 | reverse complement strand
ACCGCTCCCTTGATGTGCTCTTCCTGATACTCTTCGCGTTCCCGTAAATCAATGAGAATCGTCCCTTCTCTTGCCTGCCACGAAGCCAGCTGACGGATCGAGATAATCGAAAAACTCATAGTATCACGTTCTTTTTCTTTTATTGTATGCGTTTTTTCGACAAAATGTGCCCGTCTTCCTGAGCGAATCCGCTTTTCCGCCTTGTGCAGTAAAAAAGGCCGCCTCCTTTTATGGTGACGGCCCGTTTGTTCTTTTTACAGTTAGTACAACCTCTTAGTTGTCATGGTGACAATTGGAACTGTTCGTAGAATTGGAAGCGTTTGACGCGTTTGACGCATTGGATGAATTGGATGCGTTCGATGAATTCTTAGAACTGTTTCCGGAAGAATTCTTCGCGCGGTTTTTCGCCTTATTCTTTGAACTGTTTGTACTATTTGTACTGTTTTGATTTGAATCGTAATCGTCTAAAAAGTTTTTCGCCATTTTAAAACCCTCCTGTCAGCAATGTTTTGTTACAGGAGATAGTATCTGCGATTTTCGAATTGTTATACAATTCAAGCTTTTCCAACAGAACCAAATAATTCCATTTTTTCTTTTACAGTCGCTTTGATTGCTTCTGCACCGGGAGCAAGAAGTTTACGAGGGTCAAATCCTTTTCCTTCGAGATCCTTTCCTGCTTCAATGTACTTACGTGTTGCTTCTGCGAAAGAAAGCTGACACTCTGTGTTTACATTGATCTTAGATACGCCAAGGCTGATTGCCTTTTTGATCATATCTTCCGGAATACCTGTACCTCCATGAAGTACGAGTGGCATTTCTCCGGTCAGCTGCTGAACCGCATCCAATGTCTCAAAGCTGAGTCCTGCCCAGTTTTCCGGATATTTTCCGTGAATATTTCCGATTCCTGCTGCCAGCATCGTTAC
>DJNB01000203.1:1585-4258 GCA_002435545.1 Lachnoclostridium sp. UBA6475 | reverse complement strand
GAATTGTCATTTCCTGTCAGGACGAAAAATCGCAGTTGAAAAATAAAGATAAAGCATTGAAAGTACTTCGTGCCAGACTGTATGAGCTGGAGTGTGCCAAAGCACATGACGAAGAGGCAGAAAAGAGACGAAGCCAGATCGGAACCGGAGACCGTTCCGAAAAGATACGTACGTATAACTATCCACAGGGACGAGTGACGGATCACCGTATTAAATTGACGCTTCATCGTCTGGATGCCATTATCAATGGAGATTTAAGTGAAGTGATTGACAGTCTGATTGCGGCAGACCAGGCAGCCAAATTGGCATCAATGAATGAAGAATAAAGTATGACAGAACAAATTTTAAACTTGATCGCAGATCAAATGAACTTACTGATTATGATAAACGAACCGGAAAACCACGCGGTAACTTTTTTGTCTCAAAGTGCCGAGTGGCTTTTTGGGATAAAAAGGGAAGCGATAACCGGTGCAAAAGACTTGTTTGAAATCTTCCATTTATATGAAAGATTTCCGGAAGTTCAGACATTTTGCGGGGAATCCCTGCGCCTGACGACATCGTTTGAACATTGTTTTGTGGCAGCGGGAAGTAAAGAACTGACCTGGGTCATGGTTCGTATGGCGCCTTGCGGAGACGGAAAAAATATTTTACTGATGCAGGATGTGACAATGTATCATAAAATGACAGAGCCGAAGAAGGAAATGCACGATCTTCGTGATTCTGTCAATGCCGTGGGAGGTATGGGATATATCGCCCAGGAAAACCTGCAGGATCCGGATCGCGTGAGGTATTGTCTGCAGCAGATCATGACATTGTATCAGGGGCTTCAGTTCATGTTAAATCAGAAAAAAGACAGTATGTTAGAGGAAGAACCCGAAATGGCAGAAGAGCAGGAAAGCCGGAAGAAATATCCGGGAAAACGCATCATGATCGTGGAAGACAATGACGTCAACCGGGAAGTGGTGCATGAGATCCTGCAGATGTTTGAGGTGGAAGTGGTATGTGCCAGAGACGGAAAAGAAGCTGTCGAGATATTTGGACAATCGGAGCCGGGGTATTTTAATCTGATCTTTATGGATATTGAGATGCCGGTGATGGATGGAAATGAGGCAACAAAACAGATCCGTAAGATGTACCGGGTGGATGCCAAAGTGATACCGATCATAGCGATGACGGCACATTTGTCCCGCCAGGACATCCGGACGGCACAGGAAGCGGGCATGGATATGCATGTTCCAAAGCCGATTGATATAGGAAAATTAAAGGAAGTTCTTGAAAAATATTTGAAGTGAAAAGGACAGTGACACGTTATGAAACTGAAATGGAAAACATGTTTTCGTGCAGGAGTTACAGTGACCGTTCTATTTTTGATCATCCATTATTGGACCGCGATCGCGGCGGGGATGGAAATTGCATTTCATGCAGCAGCACCGCTGATTACCGGTCTGATGATCGCCTATGCGGTAAATATTTTAATGAGTTTTTTTGAAAGACATTATTTTCCAAATTCCAAAAAGAAAATCGTGAAAAAGACACGGACGGGAGTCTGCATCCTGCTCTCCTATCTGAGTTTACTGGGGATCCTTGCCCTGGTCATCGGTCTTGTCGTGCCGGAATTGATCGACTGCGTAAAACTTTTGATCGAAAAGATTCCGCCATTGATGCAGAGCGTTTCTCTGGAACTCCGCGGCAACGAGGAAATGACAAAATTGTGGAGTGAACTGGGTAATGTAAGCCAGACGGGACAGATAAACTGGAAGGAAATTGTTACGAAAGTAGCAGACTGGGCAGCCGGTGGACTCGGAGGAGCATTTGGTGTCGTCAAAAACGTAGTTGCCGCTACATTTTCAACGGCATTTACCATTATAATGAGTATCATCTTCTCCCTCTATCTGCTGACGGGAAAAGACCGTCTTATCCCCCAGACCAAACGGGTGGCAAAGACGTATTTAAAAGAATCCGTCTATCATAAGATCAATTATGTGTTACACACGTTAAACGAATGTTTTCATAGTTTCATCGTAGGACAGTGTGTGGAAGCCGTAATCCTCGGAAGCCTGTGTGCCATCGGGATGGCAGTCCTACGCCTTCCGTACAGCGGCATGACCGGGGCACTGATCGGATTTACGGCATTGATCCCGATTGCCGGGGCGTACATCGGAGGCGGCATCGGCTTTTTGATGATCGCGACGGTTTCGCCGATGAAAGCCGTTATATTTGTTATTTTCCTTGTTATTTTACAACAATTGGAAGGACAGTTTATTTACCCGCGTGTGGTCGGAGCCTCTATCGGACTGCCCGGGATCTGGGTGCTGGCAGCAGTGACGATTGGCGGAAGTGTAATGGGGATCGGAGGAATGCTTTTATTTGTTCCCCTGACTGCGGCAGCATATAAATTACTGCGGAACGATGTGAAAAAGAGAAACGCAGGGAAAGAGTGAAAGGGGCATCATCATTTGAATACTACATCAGAAAAACAACAGAAAAAACACATATGTGCCGCGCTTTTGGCTCACGTAGATGCCGGAAAGACGACATTATCGGAAGCATTATTATATGAAAGCGGTGTAATCCGGACGAGAGGACGCGTAGATCACAAAGATGCCTTTTTAGATACCTCGCCGCTGGAACGGGAACGTGGAATTACAATATTTTCCAAACAGGCGTGCTTTT
>DJNB01000203.1:1257-1554 GCA_002435545.1 Lachnoclostridium sp. UBA6475 | reverse complement strand
TGCTTTTCGTATGGAAATATGGACGTTACTTTGCTGGATACGCCGGGACATGTGGACTTCTCCTCGGAGATGGAGCGGACGCTTCAGGTGATCGATTATGCGGTGCTGATCATAAGCGGAACGGACGGCGTACAGGGGCATACCGAGACGGTTTGGAAACTTTTGCAGAAATACCGGATTCCGACGTTTTTATTTGTCAATAAAATGGATCTTCCGGGAGCGGATAAAGCCGCCGTGTTAAAGGAATTACAGACGAAATTATCGCCTTATTGTGTGGATTTTACCGAAGAGGAAGAA
>DJNB01000203.1:402-1208 GCA_002435545.1 Lachnoclostridium sp. UBA6475 | reverse complement strand
GAAAATGTGGCAATGTGCGAAGAAACTTTGCTGGAGACTTACCTGGAAGAGGGCAGCTTTGATCTGACAAAAGAGGTCAGCAGACTGGTTTCGGGAACATTGCTTTACCCATGCTATTTTGGTTCTGCACTGCAAAACGAAGGGGTAGGGCAGTTCTTGGAAGGATTGGAAAAAATTACCAAAATACCGGAATATAAAAAAGAATTTGCCGGAAAAGTATATAAGATCACACGGGACGATGCCGGACAGCGTCTTACCCATATGAAACTGACCGGGGGAGAACTGAAACTCCGCGATGAGATCGAAGGCGTTGGAAAAGTGAATGAAATCCGCGTGTATTCCGGGGAGAAATATACGCTGCAGCAGGAAGTGAAAGCCGGGGATATCTGTGCGATACCTGGATTTACGGAGACCTATGCCGGTCAGGGTGTCGGGCAGGAAGCCGATTTTTGCGCCAATCAGCTGGCACCGGTGTGCAACTATCAGATCCTGCTCCCGGAAGGAACGGACGAAGCGGCTGCCTGGCGGCAGTTAAAGCAGTTAGAAGAGGAGGATCCGAATCTCCATCTTTCATGGCAGGTGCAGACGCGGGAGATCTTTATCCAGCCGATGGGAGAAGTGCAGCTGGAAGTAATCAAGCGAATGGTTGCCGAACGCTATGGAATGGATATTGCGTTTGGAAGTGCGACAATCTTATATCAGGAAACGATCGAAGATACCGTGATCGGAATGGGGCATTTTGAACCACTGCGCCATTATGCGGAAGTACACCTTAAAATGGAACCGCTTCCACGGGGCAGCGGCCT
>DJNB01000203.1:0-342 GCA_002435545.1 Lachnoclostridium sp. UBA6475 | reverse complement strand
TGAACTGGCAGCGGCTGATCCTTACGCATCTGGGAGAAAAAGAATTTACCGGTGTGCTGACCGGATCGCCGATCACAGATATCAAATTTACATTGATCGCCGGAAGGGCACATCTCAAACATACCGAAGGCGGGGATTTCCGCCAGGCGACATACCGCGCGGTGCGTCAGGGACTGCGGCAGGCGAAAAGCCGTCTGCTGGAGCCAATGTACCAATTTCGGATGGAAGTGCCGATGGAACAGATCGGACGAGTTATGAGTGATGTCGGAAAGATGCACGGAACCTTCCGCCAGCAGCCGGATGACGGCGAAATGAGCGCGATCGAGGGAACCTGTCCGGTCG
>DJNB01000076.1:3917-6023 GCA_002435545.1 Lachnoclostridium sp. UBA6475 | reverse complement strand
TCGATTCCCATCACCCGCTTTTGAAAACCGTTTTTTGATAAAGCGGATTTTTCAATGTGTGTCAGTAGCTCAGTTGGATAGAGCAACGGCCTTCTAAGCCGTGGGTCGGGGGTTCGAATCCCTCCTGACACGATACATATCCACATATTGGATATGTCAGGGATGAGCAGCTGATATGCTGAAATTTCATCTGGTGGGTATAGCGCAGTTGGTTAGCGCGTCAGATTGTGGCTCTGAAGGCCGTGGGTTCGAATCCCATTACCCACCTTTCCTATTTTAATATGTAGGATGTTGGGCTATCGCCAAGGGGTAAGGCATAGGACTTTGACTCCTACATTCGCTGGTTCAAATCCAGCTAGCCCAGTTTGAATTTTCAAGACACGACTCTTAAGAATCGTGTCTTTTTTCTATTTTTATTCATTCCTCTTCCTCGCAGCTGCGCGGGCGCAGTACGGCGCTCCGGTCGGCAAGTATACTTTCCGTAAAATAGTCGCGGTCCACGGTTCCCTCGATTCCCCTGACGCGTCCTGCGTCCGTATACTGCCATCCCGCCCACTCACGCCAGTCATTGTTCATCTCCGGCCGTTCAACGTCGTATTCCGCGATCCAGAGCGGATAAAATGCCAGCCGCTCGTCAAATATATTGGCTGCGTTGCTGGCATCACTATAAACTGCCACCTTTTTCTCGGTAAGCGTCTCTAATTCTCTTAAAAAGGCAAGGGCGACCGTATTGATCTGTTCGCGCTCCAGACTGCCGAATGACTCAAAATCCATAACCGGACAAGCCTCATACTGTTTTTCCCGGATCACGCCGGCAAAATGTCTCGCCTGCTCCCGTCCCTCTTCTGCCGTCCGCGCCGTAAGATAGTGATAAAATCCAATCTTTAAGCCGGCGGTCTGTGCTTCGCGGTAATTGCGCTCAAAGTCGGGATCCACTTCCCGGTCTCCTTCGCTCGCCTTGATATAGACGATACGAATGCCGTCACGGCGCACCTCCGGAAAATCAATCCGGCCTTCCCAGTGACTGACATCGATCCCTTTCAGTCTTCTATGACTCTGCATCTCTTTTCTCCATTCGGGTAACATCTTAGTATTATCCTATGAAAGAAAATGCGAAATGTTCCCGGTCTCAGCGATGTGTTTCCGGTCTTACTGCGCTAAAATCTCCTTTACTTCTTTTAAGAAGCATTCCATCTGTTCCTCCGTACCGATGGTGATACGAAGATAATTGTTGATACGCGGTTTATCAAAATAGCGTACAAAAATGCCTTTTGCACGAAGTTTCTCAAATATTTCTTTCGCCGGAACATCCTTGTGCCCTGCAAAAAGGAAGTTGGTGCAGGATTCTTTTACGTCAAACCCAATTTTTTCCAGTTCGTTTTTCGTCTTTGCACGGGTATCCATAACTTTCTTGATATTTTCCCGGAAATACTCCTCGTCTTCGAGAGAAGCCGCTCCGATCAGGATGGACTCCGTATTCATCGTATACGAATTGATCGATTCCTTTACGTCTTTCATTGCCTGGATCAGGGCAGGATTTCCCATGGCATAGCCGATACGCATCCCTGCCATCGAACGTGATTTGGAGTACGTACGCACGACGAGAAGGTTATCGTATTTGTCGATCAATGGCAGCACACTTTCCCCGCCAAAATCCACATAGGCTTCATCAATGATGACGACAACTTCCGGATTTGCCGCAATGATCTCTTCGACTTGGGAGACACCCAGTGCGATCGAGGTCGGCGCATTCGGATTGGCGATCACGACTCCACCATTTTTCTTTTTATAGTCATTACCATTTATTGTAAAATCTTCCTGTAACGCCGGGCATTCATACGGAATGCGGTACACCTCGGCCCAGACCGGATAAAATGAGTAAGTGATATCCGGAAAAAGAATCGGCATATCCGAGTTAAAAAAGGTTAAAAAGGCGAGTGCAAGCACATCGTCAGAACCCACTCCAACAAACACCTGATTCGCTCCGATTCCGTGATATTTTGCCAGCGCTTCTACCAGGAGAGAAGCCGACGGATCCGGATACAGGGAAAATCTCGACACATTTACTTTTCCGTGCTCGTCAAATACTTTCGGTGACGGCGGATA
>DJNB01000076.1:0-3827 GCA_002435545.1 Lachnoclostridium sp. UBA6475 | reverse complement strand
ACTTTGCGGACATTTTTTGCCCATTTCATCTCATTACTCATCATAGCCTCCATTTATTTATAACTTTCTGCCAGCCGTTCAAATGCCGGCAGCGATCTCTTTATCATATCATAATCTACACAATACGCGATACGGACGTAGCCGGGACACGCAAAGGAACTTCCCGGCACCAGGAGAAGGTGTTCTTCTTTGGCTCTTGCCACAAATGCCTTGTCGTCCTCTTCCAGCGTCTTTACAAACAGATAGAACGCGCCATCCGGACTGGCACATTCAAACCCGAATCTGCGCAGGTTTTCAACCAAAAGCCGGCGGTTCTTATCATAGATTTCCACATCCACACCGGCATCCAGACAACGTGCGATCGTCAGCTGCTGAAGCGACGGCGCATTGACAAAGCCGAGAATACGGGTCGCCACATTGGCTGCACCGATCACATCTTCGGCGTCTGCCATTTCATCCGGCAGTACCAGGTAGCCGATACGCTCTCCCGGCAGAGACAGCGACTTGCTGTAAGAATAACCAACGATCGTATTGGCATAATATTTGGTCACATATGGCACTTCCACGCCGCCATACACAAGTTCACGGTAAGGTTCATCCGAGATCAGGTAAATGTCCGTACCAAATTCGTTCTGCTTGTCCTCCAGCACTTTTGCCAGATCCTGCAATACTTTTTCCGAATATACTACACCTGTAGGATTGTTTGGTGTATTGATAATGACCGCTTTGGTCTTCGCTGTTATTTTCTGCTTTAATTCGTCTAATTTTGGCATAAATGTCGCCGTATCCGGTGAGATCACAACGACTTTTCCGCCGTAATTTGCCACATAATTATTGTACTCTCCAAAATACGGAGCAAATACGATCACTTCATCCCCCGGATTCAGCAGTGTTTTCAACGCGACATTCAGTCCTCCGGCAGCTCCTACGGTCATAACGATATTTTCCTCATGAAAATGGGTATCAAATTGTTTATTCAAATGAGCGGCAATCGCAGCGCGAACTTCCTCGTAACCGGAATTGCTCATATACCCATGAACGTACCCCGGTGCTTCCTGCTCCAATACATCGATCATCGCCTGCTTCACCTGCGCCGGCGGCTCCACGCTTGGATTTCCCAAACTGAAATCATATACATTTTCTGCTCCGTACCTTTTCGCCATGATCTTTCCTTCTTCAAACATGGCGCGGATCACAGAACTTCCTTTTACTAACTGCTGCATCTGTTCTGATATCATGATGTCCTTCCTTTCTTATGCCATGGCATTGTTGACATACTGCATGATCTCGTAATTATCTTCCGGCATCTGGCAGCCGACGATATACGTTCCTTCGTTGTCAGAGCAACGTAATATACGTCCTTCCAGGCGCCGCTGGTCTTTCAGTTCAAAGTCCGGTATAGTGACCATAATGTGTTTTCCTTTTGCCCCACTGAAAAATGAATTCTTAGAGGAAAAAGCAAATCCATTGGCGCTGATATTTTCCATATTTCCGTCAAATGTCTCGCCGGATTCTTTATCCAAAATCTGACATTTCAGTGTCATATCAAGACGTGGATATTTACGGCGGTTATAAATCTTCGGACGGGAAGCAAACCGCACTTTATAGTGCTCTGACTGCTTCATGATCTCGACGCTGTCCCAGCAGTACAAAATATTGCCGACCGTGATCTGCATCTCGCCGCCGAGTGTTTTTTGACTCATCGGAATTTCCTGCGCGCAGGACACCAAAAGTCCGTCTTCGTGGCTTTCCACCAGTTCGCCGTGATATTCTTCCGGCTCTCCCTCTTCCGGATGCGAGATAAGCATGACTCTCATTCCGCTCTTCAAGTCTTCGACACCCATAAATCCGCCGATTCCGAGTTCTGTCATCAGATTTTCCACGACATGCTCAATGCTGTCGATATTTAATGCCGTCTCTGCGTATTTGCTGAGCATGGTCTTGGTCGTTTCATCCGAATGATCGATGCGCTCGGTCATTGTCTCCACTACACCGGAAACCTGTTCCATATTTTCCACAAGATGCGTGTTGGACTTTTCGACCTCTTTCATCGCCGAATCGATGACTTCGATATGTCTTCCCAATTGTCCGGAATCCGCCGTGATCTTTTCGACGCTGTGATTGGTCTGGTTTACTTTTTCAAGGGATATCTGAATCAATTCCAATGTTTTCTGGATCGCCTCTGTCATATGAGCAGATGTCTTTTCCAGATGTTCAAGTGCTTCCTGGATCTGTCCCGAAGAAGTCTGTGTCTCTGTACTGAGCACACGGATCTGCTCTGCCACGACAGCAAAACCTCTGCCGCCCTCGCCGGCTCTCGCCGCCTCAATGGACGCGTTGAGTGCAAGCAGGTTGGTCTGATTGGAAATCCGCTCAATCGTTCCGGTTTCCTCTTTTACCATTTCAAACTGCGAGCTGAAATGCTGCAGCACTTCTTCTACTTCTGTAGAGAGCTCTGACATATGTTTTGTCGTTGTGATTACATTTTCCAGATCTTCCTGACTGGCATTGGCATGTTCCACCGATTCGTGAACCAGATCTACCATGTCTCCGATCAATCCTGCCACATTCTGTACCTGTGTATTGATCGTCTCTGTCATATTCTGGGAGGACTGCGTTCTCTCCTGCAGCGTATGATTGTTGTCCGTCAATTCGTTCATTCCCATAACAACCATGTCGGCGCCGTGTTTATTTTCGGCAGCAAGTTCACGCACTACCGCCACGCCGTCTACGATCGTATTGCTCGCGACCTTTACTTTATCCACTGTCGTAACGACGCGCTTAAGATCGGATTTTACGCTGTCAAGCATCGCCCCATCGGATTCGTTCAAATGGCGGATGGACATAACATAACAAATATAACACAGGATGATACAGGAAACCTGCAAACTGTATTCTTTAATATCATTCTCCGTATTCAAACCATTGCTGTATTTTATGACGGCGCTCACGATAATGATGATCGTATTGAGCACGCCGCATTGAATCATAAATGTCCGGTTTTTATACAGCACAAGCAGACTGGTAACCGGCAGTATGTACGTAAATGCGATATGAGAAGGTGTCGTACAGATTACAAAGGTATAAAAAATACCATATCCGATTGCAATTTCATATTTATAATGATCGGTTGCCATTCCTTTCACTTTCAAAAGGATCTGTCCCACAAAAAACGGAATCCAGCAAAGCAGTACAAAGGCCAGAAAATACGGGCCGCTGCGAATGCCTTTTGAGGTATCCGATCCATAATTTGCTGTCAATAACAAGGCAAAAACAAGCCAGATTTTTCTTGCCCGCCGGTTTGCTTTTGCTTTAAATACATTCTCGTCGTAGTTCATCTGTCATCCTCCAATCATGTTTTTTCAAAGAAACGCACCATCTGATTCATCGTCTCCCTGCTCTCTTTCAAGTACGGATCAAACACACTAAATGCATGTGTAAGTTTTTTATCTTTTCGGAAATCTTTCAACTGGAAACGCATTCCATTTTCTTTTAATGCCCTGGCAAACTGCAGCGTATAATGCTCCAGCATATCTTCTTTGCTCGTCACCAGGTAACATGGCGGAAGCGCTTTTATAATTTCCGGACAATCCGGATTGATATAAGGTTTAAACGCTTTTTTCCGCTCTCCTTTTCCATACAGATATCGGGGAAGAAAAAGACCAATATTGTCGAATTTTGTCGTATAAAACATTCCACTGATCAGCCCCAGCGCCTTTACCGGCAAATTGCTCGGCGTTACTCCTGCAGCCTGGGCAAGTCCACTGCACCGCTGCATCGCTGTCACATACGTCAACAGGCAGGCTCCTCCGCTGTCTGCCACCGCA
>DJNB01000185.1:2940-8021 GCA_002435545.1 Lachnoclostridium sp. UBA6475 | reverse complement strand
CGACTATGAATTACCGAATGCAGATACAATACGATGGTACGCGGTATCGCGGCTGGCAGAGACAGTCGGCGGCCGGAGATACGATCCAGGGAAAACTCGAAGCCATCCTTACCAGACGGTTTGGAAGAAATATTGAGATTGACGGCGCGAGCCGCACGGATGCGGGGGTTCATGCATTGGCGCAGATTGCCAACTTTCATGTATCGGAGGAGGAGGCCGTGAAGCCAGCGGAACTTCAAAAATACATCAATCAATATCTGCCGGAAGACATTGCCGTTACCAGTGTGGCAGCAGCGGGGGAACGGTTTCACAGCCGTCTCAATGCGACAGGAAAGACCTACGAATATCATTTGCTGCGTCACGGAGCGTACAATGTTTTTGCGCGAAAATACGCCTGGCAGATGACGGCGCCACTTGACATTGCAGCGATGCGCGAAGCGGCAGGACATGTGCTTGGAAGTCATGATTTTCGCAGTTTTTGTACCAAAGCTGCAAAGAAAAAGTCTACAGTCCGAACCATCCGTCTGTTGGAAATATATGAGACAAAGGATGAAATTATCATCGAGATTGCGGGCAATGGATTTTTATATAATATGGTACGCATCCTTGTCGGAACGCTTGTGGAAGTTGGGCTGGGGCTCCGAAGCCCTGGGGAAATCCCGGAAATAATCGATAAAAAGGAACGCCGGCATGCGGACTATTTTTAAAACAAATTTACTATGAATAAAAGGAAGCGGTTGTATGAGAGAAATGGAATTTAAAATGGAGCGGGAAGGTCTTGTTAAGCCGGGTGAAAAAATCCGGGTAACAGAAGGTGTGCTGCCGAGTGCCTATTATTATACGATCATACCGGCAGTTGCGATGTCCGGAAATATCGCATTTTCGGATCGTCTGAAAAACCGCGAAGGTGTGGTAAAAGATGTGATCGAAAATGAAAAAGGCTATTATGTAATAGTCGAATTTGATGAATAAATGGAGGAATGAAAATGGAACGCAAAAATGCATGGAATGGATATGAAACAGAAGAATTGCAAAAAGTGGACGCGTTAAATACGGAATACCGCACATTTTTGAATGAGGGAAAAACCGAGCGCGAATGTGTGAAACTGGCTGTAAAAATGGCAGAAGAGGCGGGATACCGTGACTTAAAAGATGTTATTGCCAAAAAGGAGACGTTGAAGGCAGGAGATAAAGTGTACGCTGTCGGCATGAAAAAGATGATCTCTCTTTTCCAGATCGGAAAGAAACCGCTGGAGGAAGGAATGGCGATCCTCGGCGCCCACATCGACTCTCCGCGTCTGGATATCAAACAGAATCCGTTGTACGAAGAAGGCGGTTTTGCTTATCTTGACACACATTATTATGGCGGGATCAAAAAATATCAGTGGGTGACACTGCCGCTTGCCGTCCACGGCGTAATTGCGAAAAAAGATGGAACCGTTGTCGATGTGAAGATCGGAGAGGACAAAGAGGATCCGGTATTCTGTGTAACCGATCTTTTGATCCATCTTTCCGGTGACCGCATGGAAAAGAAAGCAAACAAGGTGATCGAGGGAGAAGAACTGGATCTGTTATTTGGAAGCAAGCCGCTCAAAGGCAAAGAAAAAGAGGCGGTAAAAGAAAGTGTTCTCGCACTTTTGAAAGAAAAATATGACATGGAAGAAGAAGACTTTTTGTCGGCAGAATTAGAAATCGTGCCGGCAGGGGAAGCGCGCGAAGCCGGCATTGATGCCAGCATGATCATGGGCTACGGACAGGATGACCGTGTCTGTGCATTTACGTCCCTCAAAGCAATGCTGGAGGTCGAAGACACCGATTATACGACATGCTGTCTCCTTGTAGACAAGGAAGAGATCGGAAGCGTCGGAGCAACCGGAATGCAGTCGAAAACCTTTGAAAATACCGTGGCTGAGATCCTTGCCTGCATGGGGGAGTACAGCGATCTTGCTGTCCGCCGCTGTCTTGCCAATTCGAAAATGCTTTCCTCCGATGTAAGCGCTGCGTTTGATCCGACCTTTAAATCCGCGTATGAGCCGAAAAATGCCGCTTATTTTGGAAAAGGAATGGTATTTAACAAATTTACCGGTGCCCGTGGCAAATCCGGAAGTAACGATGCCAATGCCGAATATATCGCAGGCATCCGCCGCATTCTGGACGAAAAAAATGTTGCATACCAGACGGCTGAACTCGGCAAAGTAGATGTCGGCGGAGGCGGAACCATCGCCTATATCATGGCACTGTATGGCATGGAAGTCATTGACTGTGGTGTCGCAGTACTCAATATGCATGCTCCTTGGGAAATTGTCAGCAAGGCAGATGTCTACGAGACAAAAAAAGGCTATATTGTATTTTTGGAAGATGCATTTTCCGTCAAATAAGATCTGTCAAAAATGGTTTGATTCGAGGCATGGATCCCCTACGGTCCGTGTCTCGATTTTTTTGTGCGAAAAACGATATCTTGACAATTGGCAGCTTCCCTCGTATGATTAACCTTACAATTATGAACACGAGGGGGAAGTGATAGGATGACACAAAGGGATTTTCTACCGGAAAATGCGGTTTTAAAGGGACGATATGAAGTGAAAAAAAGCATTTATACGACACAAGTAGAACGTAATTATGAATGCTATGACAGGGAGCAAAAGAAAACATACTGGCTGAAAGAGTTTTATCCGGTAAATTATTGCGGAAGGGGGCAGGATGGACAAACCGTTATCGTGCATGGAAACAGTAACCGGTCTGTGTTTGAAAGGTCGAGGGATGCATTTGCGGCGGAATACCGTCAATTGGCAGCCTGTCGGAAGACGCCGGAAATTCCAAAAGCAGAGCTGTTGTTTTCGGAAAATAATACAATCTATGCCGTATTGGAAAAACCCGATGGGAAAAGACTTTCCGAATACATAAAAAGTGCCGGAGGCAGATTGTCTTACCGGGAAGGCACCGAAATCATCCGGAAGATCCTGGAGGCATTGTCACATATCCGCAAGAAGAGCACGTATCTTCCGCAAATAACGAAAGACGGTATCGTTATGTCTCAAAAACCGAAAAAGGAAGTGGTTTTTGTGGGATTTTCCCAGGAAGAAGACGATGTTTTATATCAGGTGGGAAGTCTCTGGTATGAGATGCTGACCGGTCTGCGTCCTCAGACATCCGTGGTACGTCCGCCGTCCGAATTGGGAATTGAACTGCCGGAGATGGCAGAGCAGCTGATTCTTCGCTGCCTGGGGCAAAAAGAGAGCCGGCCCGCATTGGAAGAAATCCTTTCCTTTCTTTCGCAGGAAAAGAAGGTGCGGATCGTGCTGCCAAAAAGGCAGATCGCGCTGGCTGTAGCAGCGTTGATTTTTGTTATAGCAGCCTGGAAGAGTCTGCTGCCAAAGGAAAAGGAAGCGCTGCACGCGGAAGCGGATTCCGTTTGGGCGGAGACGGCTGATGTGGAAAGCGGCGCGGCACTGTCGGCAGTTTCAACGGAAACAGTGAGTGTGCAGGCATTGGAGGAAGACACCGTGAGCGGGGAGCCGCCGGAGGAAGACATCGTAAGCAAGGGAGCGTTAGAGGAAGACACTGTGAGCGGGGCGGCATTGGAGGAAGACACAGTAAGCGGGCAGGCGTTGGAGAAGGACATCGTAAGCGGGCAGGTGTCGGAGAAGGACACAGAAAGTAAGGGGGCGTCGGAGAAGGACACAGAAAGTAAGGGGGCGTCGGAGAAAAAGACAGAGCATGTGCAGGAGAAAAAGAAAACGAAAGCGGAGGAAACAGAGCCGGAACAAAATATGAAAAAGGCGCAAAATAAAGGGTATCCGCCGGTTGTTACAAAGAAGCCGGGTAAGCCAAAATCGAATTTGTTTGAGAATTGGTAAAAAAGGGAAGATTCATAATGCAGAAGTTATAAATGTATAACGAAAAAGTTATTAAGAAAGTAAAAATAATACCTATATTTTATGACGGAAGTATGTTACTCTAAGTTTGGAGAAAGGAGGTTGCTAGATGCAACACAAAAAACTTATGGGGATTGTAGCTTTGCTGATGTGCCTTTCGTTGGTGGCGCCGACAGTGACGATCGAGGCAGCGACAACAATCTACAACAACCAGACTGGCACGCAGGATGGGTATAATTATGAATTGTGGAAAGATTATGGGACCACGAGCATGACCCTGAATGGAGGCGGAACCTTCAGCTGCCAGTGGAGCAACATTGGGAATGCGTTATTCCGTAAGGGAAAAAAATTCGACGCAACCAAGACGTATTCGCAGCTTGGCAATATCACGATTGACTACGGCTGCAACTACCAGCCAAACGGAAACTCTTACCTCTGTGTATATGGCTGGTCGAAGAGTCCGCTTGTGGAATTCTACATCGTGGACAGCTGGGGAACCTGGCGTCCACCGGGAGGAACTTCCAAAGGGCAGATCTACGTAGATGGCGGAACCTATGATGTGTATGAGACAACTCGTGTGAATCAGCCATCCATCGAAGGAAATACGACCTTCAAACAGTATTGGAGTGTGCGTACCAGCAAACGTACCAGCGGAACCATTTCCGTGACAGAACATTTTAAAGCCTGGGCGAACAAAGGCATGAGTCTTGGAAAGATCTATGAAGCCGCTTTGAATGTCGAAGGATATCAGAGCAGTGGAAGTGCCAATGTGTATAAGAACAATATGACCGTCGGCGGAAGTTCCAGCGGATCAAGCAGTTCAGGAAGTACAGGCTCAGACAGTTCGAGTTCCGGAAGCACAAGCACGAACAAGAAAGAGTGTGAAAGCATGACACTTGGTGGCAGTTATGCAGGAAAGATCAATTCTCCATTTAGCGGAGTAGGTCTTTATGCAAATGGGGATAATTGCAAATTCACCCAGTATTTTGCTTATGGCACACACAGCTTTTCACTTCGCGGCTGTTCAAACAACGACAAGATGGCAAAAGTGGATTTGTACATCGGCGGTACAAAGAAAGGTACATTTTACTATGGCGGAAGTTATCCTGCCGTATACACGATCAATAATGTAAGCCACGGAACAGGAAACCAGGAGGTTGCATTAGTCTGCTCCGAGGACAATGGTACATGGGATGCTTATGTAGA
>DJNB01000185.1:0-2843 GCA_002435545.1 Lachnoclostridium sp. UBA6475 | reverse complement strand
AACTCTGCCTGCGGCAAATAATCTACCGGCTGTGGGCAGAGTTATTTTTGTATTGTGACATTTGCACCCCGGTTTGCACCCGCGAGGTGCTTTTTCGGTAGACAAAATTTCTGAAAAATGTTATAATTTTTAGATATCAAGCGAAACGATGCAGGATAATGCTTAGAAATCTGCATCGTTACAAGCAAGCAATGATCAGAAGGAGGAAATAACGTTGAATAAAGAACTCGTTATTGTGCTTGATTTTGGCGGCCAGTACAATCAGCTGATTGCCAGACGTGTCCGAGAGTGTCATGTATACTGCGAAGTGCATCCATACACCCTTGGCATTGACAAGATCAAGGAAATGAACCCGAAAGGGATTATATTTACCGGTGGACCAAACAGTGTGTATGCAGAAGAGTCACCACGTTATCAGAAAGAAATTTTTGAACTTGGTATCCCGATTCTCGGAATCTGCTACGGTTCCCAGCTGATGGCATATACGCTCGGTGGAGTTGTGGAGACAGCACCTGTCAGCGAATACGGAAAGACAGAAGTGAAAGTGGACAAGTCGTCTCTTTTGTTTGGCGATGTTGAAGAAAAGACAATCTGCTGGATGAGCCACACCGATTACATCGCAAAGGCACCGGAAGGATTTACCATCAGTGCGACAACGCCGGTCTGCCCGGTGGCAGCGATGGAAATGCCGGAGAAAAAACTTTATGCAACGCAATTTCATCCGGAAGTTCTTCATACTCAGGAAGGTGTGAAGATGCTTTCCAATTTTGTATATAAAGTCTGCGGCTGCAGCGGGGACTGGAAAATGTCTTCTTTCGTAGAAGATACCATCCGCTCCATCCGTGAAAAGGTCGGCAGCGGCAAAGTACTCTGTGCTCTTTCCGGTGGTGTCGATTCTTCCGTGGCAGCAGTCCTCCTCTCCAAGGCAATCGGAAAACAGCTGACCTGCGTGTTTGTCGATCAGGGACTTCTCCGCAAAAATGAAGGCGACGAAGTAGAAGCCGTATTTGGCCCGGATGGTCCATACGACCTAAACTTCATCCGTGTCAACTGCCAGGAACGCTTCTACGAAAAACTTGCCGGTGTCAGCGAACCGGAAGCCAAACGTAAGATTATCGGCGAAGAATTTATCCGAGTATTCGAAGAGGAAGCAAAGAAAATCGGTGCTGTCGATTTCTTAGTACAGGGAACGATCTACCCGGACGTGATCGAATCCGGCCTCGGCAAATCCGCAGTCATCAAGTCCCACCACAATGTCGGTGGTCTCCCGGACTGCGTTGATTTCAAAGAAATCATCGAACCTCTCCGTCTTCTTTTCAAAGACGAAGTTCGTAAAGCAGGCCGCGAACTTGGCATCCCAGAATATCTGGTAAGCCGTCAGCCATTCCCAGGCCCCGGCCTTGGAATCCGCATCGTCGGCGAAGTGACAGCAGAAAAAGTCCGCATCGTCCAAGACGCCGACTACATCTACCGCGACGAAATCGCCAAAGCCGGCATTGAAGGCCTCGGCCAGTACTTCGCAGCCCTCACCAACATGCGCAGCGTCGGCGTCATGGGAGACGAGCGTACCTACGATTACGCCGTAGCTCTCCGCGCCGTAAACACAACCGACTTCATGACCGCCGAGTGCTCCGAAATCCCATTCGAGGTACTCCAAAAGGTAATGAACCGAATCATAAACGAGGTGAGAGGGGTCAACCGCGTAATGTACGACCTGACCAGTAAGCCACCTGGAACGATAGAGTTTGAATAGGAAGAAAATGACGGGAAGCCCAGTAGATAGGGGCTTCCTGATTTTGATGTAAGCAAATTGTAAGCAAAAATATGAGCCTTGGATTTATTTGGCAAATATTTGAGAGGAATTCATGGATCAATGTAAAAATTTGCACTATTAGTGCCAAAAATAGAGAAAGATATGGAAAAAATGAAATTGTGAATTAATGTTTTTTGTGTAGATTTTTTTAAATCGTTGATTCATAGTTTGCGATATTGCAATTATTATTGAGTATGAGGAGGAAAGTGTTTTGTTTAACAGAAAAGGAAATGACAAAGAACAGGTGGAGCTTAAGGAAATTTTAGATAAATTGCTAGAATTAGAAAAAGAGAAGCAGAAGACAAGTCCGGTTAAAATAACAATATGCATTGTTGGCGGATTTGGGAGTGTTATGTTTATTCTATTATTATGTTATTCTGCTTTTAAAAGTGGTTTTTCATTCTCCTTAGAAAGTATTTTATCAACTTTATTGGCATTCTTTTCTATTTTTATATCTATTTTCTTTTATTTTAAAGCGGATGAAACTAGTACAAACTTTTATGATTCCTCATATAAATTTATGAAAGACATTTCGGTAACATTAGGAAAGATAGAAGAAAGGTTTGGGGAAAAATTAAACAGTCTTAATGATAAAGTTTCACATCTAGACAGAATAAGTAATGAAACCAGCGAAGAGATTGAAGATAAAAAATATGATAGGGATAATCTTTTGAATGAACTGATGGATAAAGCAAATTTAGGAGATGAAGAGAGAAATAGATATAAAAAAGAGTTGGAAGAAAAAGATGCTGAAATAGAGCGTTTGAAGATACATAAGTCGGAAGCAGAATATGAAGCTAGGCAATTGAGGTATCAAATGAATCAATTAAACGATATAAACGTAAATGTTGAGATTCCATCGCGAGGTGTTCTTATACGGTTGTTGAAGGATCATAACACTTCAAATATGTCTATTAAAACTATATATAAATTGAAAAAAATGGGAATCATAGATGAAGATGGTAATATCAATGAAAATATTATAATTGATATGTTGAAATCGAATTATAGAGGATAATGGCGATATTTT
>DJNB01000102.1:2332-19702 GCA_002435545.1 Lachnoclostridium sp. UBA6475 | reverse complement strand
TTCCCGCACTTTCACACCGTGGTTGCGATTCCAGTGTACATACGTCTTAATCTTTTCGCAAAGATCAATATTGTGCTGCGAAAATCCTTCTGCGCTCTGGTCATTTTGAAGAACTTTTCGATTTAAATACAGCTGATTATGAAGTTCAAGCAGCAGGGCGCTCAGTAAAAAGGAAGATTGAGCCAGACTGACACAGGTTTGCTCATTATGGTAGATCTGCGACAGAAGCGTCTGGACCTTGGAAAAATCCGGTATTTTTGCCTGGGCAGGGAGCGGGAAAAAGGCAGTTTCTGATGTGCTGCCGGTATCCGGCAGACGAAAATGGAGCCAGTGAAAGGTGCAGCACGACGGCTTCCATCCGTACTGATGGCGGCAGGGTGCCATCAGGATATATTCTCCTTTCGAAACGGTATATTTTCCAAACTCGTCAGCAATGTAAAGAATACCATCGTCAACGATCATCAATTCATATTCATGCAATGCCCGGCTATAGTGAATCCATTCCGGCGACTGCGTCGCCTCTTTGCCGAGCCATAAAAAATCAAGTGCGGTCTGACCGGGAATCTGAAACATAAGCGTAACCCCTTTCTTTCAAATTGGGAAATATTTAGTTTTATTATAAAAGAAAATGAATTTGTGTCAAGTTTCGGCGTTTTTTGTTGAAAACAAAACATTAATATGTTATAATTTCTCTATAAATAAAATATGAATGGAGAATAAAATGAGCTGGATCGTATGGGTGATAACGGCAATCATTGTTTTTATATGTGTTGCCGTTGTTACTATTTTTTATAATCTGACAAAATTACAGGAGGAGACGCGGGAAAAATACCTCAAAGTGGATGGTTACCGGATGGAAAAATGGAACATGGTAAAGCAGCTGCTGGGATATGTCGAGAGCTTTCACGCGGATGGCAAGACATTTGAGAAAGCTCACGCTGTCTTAGACAAAGATTTTTTGATGCTTGGTAAAGAGGAAAGGCTGCTTCTTTACCGTCAAATGGAAGAAATCCTGGGAACGCTTATTGTTGAGGTGAAAGAACACGGGAATCTGCAGTGCGAAGAAAAGATACGAAATCTCTGTATGAAGTTAAAGGATGAGGCATATAAGTATCACATGGCAGAGGCAGAATACGACCGCTGCGTCACCAAATATAATGAGCAGATTGAAAAAGCGCCGGGAAAATACGTCGCTGGGATATTTGGATTAAAAAAACAGCCAAGATTATGAGGAAAGGGTGTTTTGGATGAAAAAACATCGTGTGAGATACGGCTATGCAATAAGCGTGATCGTGATTGTTCTTATGACAATCATCTTCTGCGTGCGCTCGTATCATCTGGGGGAATATGAGGGAGCGTTTAGTCAGTCGGAAGTAACCGAACTGAACGATGTCTGGACGAAAACGCCGGATATCAGCGAAACAGAGGATAATGACTCGTATCTGGTGTATTCGTATACGACAAAAAATGAAGAGCCGCGGCACCAGGTGCTTGCAATTGAAAGTTACTGGTCGATGATGGAAGTATTTGTCGGCGAAAATAAAGTGTTTGAGTTTAAAGACGACAACCGGGACAGAGGAATTATCGTGCGATGGGTCGAACTGCCGGATGATATTTCTGGAAAAACCATCCGCATCCGCACATTAAATGATGAAAAAGCATTGAATCTGAAACTGATCGGAACGTGCTGTCTGGGGCAGAAAGATGCAATATTGATGCGTATGTTTCTCAAAAATATATACGCGGCGGTCTTTGCAGTCATCACCTTTATCGCATCGGTGACACTGCTTTTTACGACCATACTTTTCCGAAAAAAAATACCGGATAAATTAGTATCTGCCTTTATCAACCTTGGATTGTTTATCCTGACGGCAGGTGTGTGGATTGTCGTAAATTCAAGACTGTTGCAGTTTTTTACCGGTCATGCCCCTGTGATCGCACTGGTATATTACCTTACCCTGTATCTGATGCCGGTGTTCTGCCTGATGTTTATCAAAGATATGCTCAGCAAACATTATCCGGTGCTGGGATATCTGGCATATGGCTTTGAAGTTCTGCTGGTATTGTCCGTAGTTACTTATAAAATTGCGGGGATTCCGATGTACCGCCTGGTGTATATTGAACATGTGCTTCTCCTCGTTTCGATGATATATGCAATAAAATATTTGATCCAGGAGCTGCAGCTGCATCAGAAAGCATTGATGCGGACGCTGACAAAAGGGATTGGACTTTTATTTATATTTGTCTTTATCGCGATTGTGGAATTTCACATTGACCACGATTCTTCCTATGCCGTCTTGTTTAGCCTGGGAATGATTGTATTTATCGCTGTTACATGGCGTGTGGGAATTGCCAGTTTATTCCATCGGTTTGAAATGGACTACAGAGTGGCGGAACATAAAAAGACAGACGAGTTTGATCCGCTCTCCGGAATGGAAAACGTGGAAGCATTTGAACGATTCCGGAACACCGATGACGCTTCCGATGAATTGACCTACGTTCGGTTTGTCATTGAAAATGATATGGATTATCCGGAAAAAGAGAAATGGAAATTTGAGCAGCTCATCCTTGATACGGCAGACTGCATCCAGACGATATTTGAATCGCGCGGGAAATGTTACTGCCTGAATGACAGGGAATTTATGGTTGTTCTCAAATATATAAAATCGGTTCAGGTACAAGAGTGCCTGAAAAATGTAGAAGCCGTCATACAAAACAGAAACCGTCACAGAAGAGAACCAATTCAAATCCGCTATGCGTATGCGCAGATGCCGCAGGAATGCGATGAAGAGGTCGAATTGTATGATCTGGTAGAAGAAAGAGTACATATATAAAGGGCAGAGGATTGCTGCCCGGAAAAGTAAAAAGAGATCCCGTTTTTGGAATCTCTTTTTAAGTAACTATTCAGGACGCCCCTCCCACATTCGCATTTGAACACTTCGTGTTCTTTTTCGCCTGTCGGCTAAAAATGCTCATCTGTGGGAGGGGAGCCCTATTCGGCCAAAGTGAAAAAACAATGTCTCTTGCGTGCAAGCACGGCGAGCCATTGTTTTCTACACTTTGTCCTGAATAGTTACTTTTTTGTTTGATATTATTATAAAGTATAAAGGTTTCGCAAATAGCGATTTGAACAAGAGACATCATAGTATAAGTAAAGAGAAAAGTCAATAGCAGGAGGGTAAGAACTAATAACTATAAATTATTAAATGAAAAACATTATTAAACGAAGTTAAAGAAGAGTTTTGATTTATTTAATAAAGTGACTATGGACGAAATGAAAAAATCGTGTTATACTATTGCAGTGAACAAAAACCAAGGAATAAAAGAGGGCGTCAGATATGAAAAACGATCAATTAGATGCAATTGATAAAAAAATATTGACAATTTTACAAAAAGATGCTAGAACACCTGTAAAGGATATTGCGCAGGAAGTCTTCCTGACCGCGCCTGCCGTGTCCGCAAGGATCAACCACCTCGTAAAGCAGAATTACATTACCGGATTTCATGCAAGTCTAAATCCGGAACTGCTGGGATATCATATTAAAGCATTCATTAATCTTGAAGTTGCGCCGAAAGATAAGAAGGAGTTCTATCCTTATATTGAGAACTGGCCGAATGTGATCGAGTGCAACTGTGTGACGGGCGATTATTCGATGCTTTTGGAAGTTCAGTTTAAGAGTACGGACGAGTTGGATCAGTTTATCGGAGAATTGCAGGTATATGGAAGAACGAAGACGCTTATTGTGTTTTCTACATCAGTAGAACACCGCGAGGTGGCAGTACAGTAATATAGAGTTGAAGAGAAAGAAGGATACAGTATTATGAATATTTCGATGTTGAAAGGGAAAATTCATCGTGCAACGGTAGTACAGGCAGAATTAAATTATGTAGGAAGTATTACGGTAGATCCTGTTTTGATGGAAGCTGCCGGGATTTTAGAATATGAAAAAGTCCAGATTGTGGATGTGGAAAATGGAAGCCGTTTTGAGACGTATACGATCGCCGGCGAGGCGGATTCCGGCATGATCTGTCTGAATGGGGCAGCAGCGCGTATGGTACAGGTCGGCGACCATATCATTCTGATGGCATACGCGGAGATGACGCCGGAGGAAGCAAAGACGCACAAACCGAAAGTCGTTTTTGTCGATGACGACAATAAGATCAAGCAGATCTCGACGTATGAAAAACACGGACAATTGATGTAGACAGGAGGCCGTTATGTTAAAAGGTAAAACGGTAGTTCTCGGTGTGACGGGAAGCATTGCCGCCTATAAAATGGCAAATCTTACCAGTATGCTGACAAAACTGCACTGCGATGTGCATGTGATCATGACAAAAAATGCGACCAATATTATCAATCCGATCACATTTGAGACGCTGACGGCGCACAAATGCCTGGTGGATACGTTTGACCGCAATTTTAATTATAATATTGAGCACGTAGCGCTCGGCGAAAAAGCCGATGTGGTACTTGTGGCACCGGCATCTGCCAATGTGATCGGAAAAATGGCAGCAGGGATTGCCGATGATATGCTTACGACGACGCTTCTTGCCTGCAAGTGCAAGAAAATCGTCGCGCCGGCAATGAATACCAATATGTACGAAAATCCGATCGTACAGGCAAATTTGAACAAATTAAAAGAATTTGGCATGGAAGTGATCGAACCAGCATCCGGGATGCTTGCGTGCCGGGTGGAAGGCAAGGGAAAACTTCCTTCCGAAGATGTCCTTTTGGAATATATTTTGCGTGAGATCCAGTTTGAAAAAGATATGACAGGAAAGAAAGTGCTTGTGACGGCGGGGGCGACGCAGGAAGCGATCGATCCGGTGCGTTATATCACCAACCATTCCACCGGGAAGATGGGTTATGCACTGGCAAAAATTGCCATGCGGCGAGGAGCCGATGTGACTCTTGTGACAGCTCCGACGAATCTGCCGGCGCCAATGTTTGTCAATGTCGTGCCTGTGGTAAGCGCGCAGGATATGTTTGAGGCAGTCAAAGAACGTGCGCCGCAGATGGATATCATCATCAAGGCGGCGGCGGTTGCGGATTATACGCCGGTTTCCGTAAGTGGTGAGAAGATCAAGAAAAAAGACGGGGATCTGTCACTGCCGATGAACCGGACGACGGATATCCTTGCGTACCTCGGAGAACATCGCAGACCGGGACAGTTTATCTGTGGTTTTTCGATGGAGACAGAAGATCTGGTGGAAAATTCCAAACAAAAACTACAGAAGAAAAAGGCAGATCTGATCGTTGCCAATAACCTGCGGGACGAAGGGGCGGGATTTGGCACAGATACGAATGTTGTTACGCTGGTCATGGAAGAGGGAATTGTAGAACTTCCGTGCATGTCCAAAGAGCAGGTGGCAGAAGTGATATTGGATGCCATTACAAAAGAATGAAAATATATTTTATCAATAAAGGGAAAACGGGCGGCCTTGCGGCTGCCCGTTTTCGTGAGAAAAGTAATATAAAGTTATTATGCTTTACAAAGCTTAATCTGGACGTCGTGTGTCAGTACATCGGTGTAGCTGTAAGATACAGTCTGAAATGTATCTTCAAAACCATTTTTTACGGAAATTAAAAATATACTGGGATACGTATCCGTGATAATTCCTTCTGTGACATCTACGCGGTGTCTGCCAAGGTTACAACGGATCTCTACTTTGCTACCGATGTGTTTACTTACGGCTCTTCTTACAGAACCTACATCTGTTTTAATCATATCTAACCGGCCTTTCTCCTGCTTTTACAGGCACTTCTTAATCAATAAATATCCCAAGTGTATAACCACGATATATAGAAATACATGTTCATTGTACTACATAATATTGTGCTTGTCAAGTCTCCTAACACTATTATATGCCAAAAATTAGAAAATATTCATAAAAAAGGTTTTCTTTCACTGCTATCCAAGGTTATATTTCCGGAAGGCCGCGAATAGTTATAAAAAAGAGAGAAAAACTTTGGACAGTGGAGGGGCTATGGAACTTATAAAACAAAAGGTTCATATGAACCATTGCAACAGTAGAAAAGAAGTTACGACGACGATAGATACCGATTACAACGTGCCGGATATCAAGCCGGATGCGCGGAGTATCATGCAGGAAAAGGGACATGTCGTCATTGAAGAAATGCATCTGCGGGACGGGGAGCTGGAAATCCGCGGAGCCTTGCATTTTACAGTATTATATGCGGGAGAAGAGGAGATCCCGGTCTGCGATCTCGCCGGCAATACCCCATTTTACGAAACCGTGAAAATGGACTGCGAGGGCGTGCGGGAGGAAGAAATTTCCATTGAGGCCGGCATTGAGGATTTCCGGGCAGATCTGATCAACTCCAGAAAACTTGGTATCCGCGCTGTGATTGTCTTTTCTGTGGCAGCAGAGACAATCTATGATGGAGAAGGCGCTGTCGATGTGGTGGCAGAAGATGACGTGTATACGAAGAAAAAGACGATGGATATCACAAAACTGATATTGACGAAAAAGGATACGCTGCGTGTGCGCGACGAGTGCCGTCTGCCGGGAACCAAGGATACGATCGGCCGCATTTTATATGAAGAGGCATCGCTGAATGAACTGGAGACAAGATGTGAGGAAGACAAAATGATCGTGACCGGGGAAATTAGCATTTTTGTACTTTATCTCAATACAGAAGAGCCGGCAGGGCTGGGATATCACGAATGCCAGCTGCCGGTACAGGGCGAGATCCCGTGCGGGGGATGCGACGAAACAAGTGTGCTGCAGGTGAGAGCACACATCCATAGCTATGAGATGGAAGTCAAGGCGGACGAGGACGGAGAAGACCGGATCCTGGATGTGGAGGCAGTGATTGCATTTCATATCTGCGCGTACGGACAGGAGCAGATGGAACTTTTGACCGATTTTTATAGTACATCGAAAGTGTGTAAACCGGTCTGCGAAATGTCTTATTTTGAAAATCTGCTGATGAAAAATAAGAGCAGGTCACGTATTGATGGAAAAATTTTACTGGACGAGAGCAAACAGCCGCTCCAGATATGGAAAGTCAGCGGGGAGGCACGAGTGGATGAAAAGCGTGTAGGGAGAGACAGCGTGGTGGTAGAAGGAGTTTTAGATATCAATATATTGTATCAGTCGTCCGATGCACAGGCGCCTTTGGCGGCGGCAAAGGGAATGCTGCCGTTTGAGCAGGAAGTGCAGATCCCCGGAGTCAGCAAAGACAGCGACATCCGGCTGGAGGTAGGCGTGGAACAGATCGGAGGAACGCTTTTAAGTGAAACGGAAGCGGATATCAAAGCCGTACTTGTGCTGGATGTGCTTGCTTTTGAAAATCACGAAGAACCGATTATCTCCGGTGTTGAGGAAGAGGAGATCAACCTGGCAGAACGGGCGAAAGAGCCGGGAATGGTCGGATATGTAGTAAAGCCCGGCGAGGAACTTTGGGACATCGCCAAACGGTTTTTCACGACGAGTGAGGCGATTGCCGAGACAAATCAATTGGAAGAAGAGACTCTCGCACCCGGACAGATCCTTCTTATCGTGAAAGAGATGGGGCAGGCGGGATAAAAGTTAAAGGAGCTGATCGGAAAACGGTATGAAACCGCAATCTGATCAGCTCCTTTACTGAGAGTTGAAGTATGAAAATAATACAAAAATTAATTGTTGTCTGTTATATATTTTTTGATTGCCTGAAAACTTTCTTTGCTGATGTCATGCTCCATACGGCAAGCGTCTTCCGCAGCAATTTCTTCGTCTACCCCTAATTGAATAAGCCAGGAAGTTAAAAGTTCATGGCGTTCATAGATCATCTCGGCCACTTCCCGTCCTTTATCTGTCAGATAAATAAAACCCGGCTTTGTGACTGTGATATAGTCATCCTCCCTCAGATGTTTCATCGCTACGCTGACGCTGGATTTTTTAAAGCCCATGTTTTCCGCAATATCAACAGAACGGACGACCGGCAGCTTTTTGCTTAACATAAGAATCATCTCAAGGTAATTTTCTGAAGATTCATTTAAGGTCATCTCGATTCCTCCCCGAAAGTATTTGAATATAAGTATAGCACAATAAAAAATATAATTCAATAGGAAGAATTTAGAGAAATTTTATCAATAAAACTATTTAAGGTATTGACATCTAATGTTAGTTAGTGTATACTAACGAACGTAAGAACAAGGAAACATTGTGTGAAGACAACTAATTCAAGGGAAACCTTGTGAGCATAGATTGGAGAGTTTAGTATGAATTTAAGTGAAGCAGAAGTTGGAAAAGAATGTATTATCAGCGATATCGTAACGGATGATGAGGAGATGAAATCCTTTTTGTTTTCTCTCGGATGTTATAGTGGAGAACCGATCACGGTTGTTTCCAGAAAGAAAAAAAACTGCGTCGTATCGATTAAAGATGGACGCTACAACATTGATATTGAATTAGCAAAAGCTATTTTGATATGATACCGGGGAAGACAAACCATTTTTCGGGTATCAATAAATAAAAACAAGGAGGCTTCTTTATGAGAATCGCGTTAACCGGTAATCCCAATAGTGGTAAAACCACTATGTACAACGCATTGACGGGAAGAAACGAAAAGATTGGTAACTGGGCCGGCGTTACCGTGGACCGAAAAGAAAGTCCAATTAAGAAAGATCATTATGATGGCGCGAAGGAACTGATCGCAGTTGACCTTCCGGGTGCATATTCCATGTCCCCATTTACATCAGAGGAAAGTATTACAAGTGGTTATGTAAAAAATGAACACCCTGATGCGATCATCAATATCGTGGATGCTACAAACTTAAGCCGTAGTTTGTTCTTCACAACACAGCTTTTGGAACTGGGTATTCCGGTAATCGTTGCTTTGAATAAGAACGATATCAATGAGAAAAAAGGAACACAGATCAACGAAACATTGTTGTCTGAAAAATTAGGATGTCCTGTTATTAAGACGACATCTACCACAGACACAGGCTTGAAAGATGTCATAGCGGCTGCCGCAGATCTGGAAGGAAAAGGACAGGTTCCACCATATGTACAGGGAAATATCAATCTGCATGACAAAAACGAAGTAGAAGCAGCAGACCGTAAACGTTTTGATTTTGTAAATGCTATTGTAAAAGAAGTAGAAGTACGTAAAGTACAGACAAAGGAAAAGACAAAAGGAGATGCGATCGATAAGGTGCTCACAAATCCGGTTTCCGGTTTGATCATCTTTGCAGCGATCATGTATCTTGTATTCTTTATTTCACAGTCAACACTTGGTACATATCTGGCAGATATCCTGACCGGATGGATTGAGACATTCCAGGAGTGGGTAGGCGGATTACTTGAAAATGCAAATCCTTTCCTGTATGCACTGCTTGTTGATGGTATTATCGGTGGTGTAGGTGCCGTAGTTGGTTTCCTTCCATTGGTAATGGTTATGTATTTCCTCATCGCCCTTTTGGAAGATTGTGGATACATGGCTCGTGCAACTGTCGTATTGGATCCGATCTTCAAACGTGTAGGTCTTTCCGGTAAATCCGTAATTCCTATGATCATCGGAACAGGATGTGGTATCCCGGCTATCATGGCTTGTCGTACCATCCGTAACGAAAGAGAACGTAGAACAACAGCAATGCTGGCAACCTTCATGCCATGTGGAGCAAAACTTCCTGTAATCGCATTGTTTACAGGTGCATTCTTCCCGGAGTCAAAATGGGTTGGACCGGTAATGTATTTTGTAGGAATCCTTTTGATCCTTCTTGGAGCACTTTTGGTAAAAGCAGTTACCGGTATGAAGTACAGAAAATCTTTCTTCATCATCGAGCTGCCTGAGTACAAAGTTCCAAGTTTGAAAATTGGTGTTTTGTCCATGTTAAACCGTGGTAAAGCATATATCAAAAAAGCAGGAACTGTTATTCTTGTTTGTAACACAGTAGTTCAGATCATGCAGTCCTTCAACTGGCATTTCGAAGCCATCGAGGAAGGCGCAGAGAATACTTCCATCCTTGCTAGTATTGCAGGACCATTTGCCGTACTTCTTGTACCTGTTGTAGGTATCGCCGCTTGGCAGCTTGCTGCAGCAGCAATCACAGGATTTATCGCAAAAGAGAACGTAGTTGGTACGATCGCTACGGTATATGCAATTACAAACTTTATCGATCCGGATGAACTTGAACTCATCGGAAGTGGTAATGCAGTTGCTACTGCAATGGGAATCACAAAAGTAGCGGCACTTGCTTACTTGATGTTCAACCTTTATACTCCACCGTGTTTCGCAGCTTTGGGTGCTATGAACTCCGAGATGCAGAGTGGAAAATGGTTGTTTGCCGGTATCTGCCTCCAGTTGGCAACCGGTTTCACCGTAGGATTTTTAGTATACCAGATTGGTACATTGATCACGACAGGAAGCCTTGGCGCTGGATTTGTCGGCGGTTTGATCGCAGTACTTGTATTTGCTGCCGTAATCGTAACATTGATCATGAGAGCAAATCGAGCTATTGATACCGAGTACCAGCTGGATTAATCAATTAGAAAAGAGATGATGAATTATGACAGGTATTATAGCAAATGTAGTTGTTATCTTACTCCTGGTAATCATCGTAGGCTCTTCCCTTCTTTACATTCGTAAAGAGAAGAAGAGGGGCATTCATTGTATCGGATGTCCGTCCGCAGGTTCGTGTACACGTTCCTGTGCATCAAAACCACAACAAAAGAAGAAAGATTAAAGGGGGATGACGAGTTTGAATATGCAGACACTTTTAATCGTAGTAATTCTCGTGCTGATATTGATTCCGGCGATCCGGACCAGCATCAAGCACATGAAAGGCGAAGGCGACTGCTGCGGCGGTCCCAAAGAAAAGCCGATCAAAAAAAAGATCTCCGGACCAGTACTTCGTGAGGTCACCGTACACATCGACGGCATGCACTGTCAGAATTGCCGGGTGCGCATCGAGAACCATCTGAATGAAATGGATGGCATTGTCGCAAAAGTGAATCTGAATAAGAAAGCAGCGGCGATTTCGGTCTACAAGGATGTCGATGATCTGGAAATCCAGAATACCATCGAAAAACTTGGATATACTGTCGTGAGTATGGAATAATATAGGCTGATAATTTACTCCTTTTTATCCTGGGCGAAAGTCCTGGAAATAAAAAATCGTGTATGAAATGACGAGAGCAGCTTTGGGCTGGCTGCAAATTGTCGAAAATTGAACTGCCGTGCAGAGAGCGATCTTTGTGCGGCGGTTTTTTTGTATTACAAGGTAACTGAATAGTTACTTACAAGCTAACTATTGAAAAGAAAATGCTTTTGTGTTAAAATGTCATTACTAAAATCTGTGCAAAACACAAAAATAAGGAGCGATATCATGGAAATTAAAAGGGATACCTATCTTGAAAAATTGAAGATAAGAAAAAACAATGGAATGATTAAGGTTATTACCGGGATTAGAAGATGTGGAAAGTCATTTCTGTTATTTGTATTGTTTAAAAAATATTTATTAGAGAATGGCGTGGATCGTGAGCACATTATTGAGATTGCCCTGGATGGCATTGAAAACGAGGAACTGCGTGATCCAAAGAAGTGCTATCAGTATATCAAAGAGGCAATGAAAGACAGTCAGAATTATTATCTGTTTTTAGATGAAGTGCAGTTTATGCCGCGCTTTGAAGAAGTTCTGAATAGTTTGCTTCGTATCAGCAATATCGATGTATATGTGACAGGAAGTAATTCTAAATTTTTATCAAGTGACATTGTAACTGAATTCAGAGGCAGAGGGGATGAGATAAGAATTTATCCATTATCTTTTGCAGAATTTTATGCTTCTTTTGATGGGGATTATGAGGACGCATGGGAAGAATATATGACGTATGGGGGACTTCCACAGGTTGCCCGATTCTCTATTGAAAGCCAAAAGGCAGAGTATTTGAAAAATATTTTTTCAAATGTTTATATCAAAGATGTGGTAGAACGAAATGGAATTCAAAATGTGGAAGAGATTGATACTTTGGTAGATGTCCTTGCTTCTGCTATAGGAGCGCCTACCAATCCGACAAAAATATCAAATACTTTTAAAAGTGAACGGGGGATCAATTACAGCAATAAAACCATAAACAATCATATCAATTATCTTGCGGAAGCCTTTTTGATCTCTAAGGCGAACCGGTATGATATAAAAGGAAGAAAATACGTGGGCGCAAATTTGAAATACTATTTTTCGGATCTGGGTCTTAGAAATGCACGGCTCAATTTCAGACAGCAGGAGCCTACTTATATTATGGAAAATATTGTATATAACGAACTGCTCATCCGAGGGTATAATGTGGACGTTGGTATTGTGGATGTATATGGGAAAAATTCTGAAGGAATGAGAATTCATAAGCAACTGGAAGTTGATTTTGTAGTAAACCAGGGCAGCCAGAGATATTACATTCAGGTGGCTTATGATATGACTACGGAGGAAAAACAGACGCAGGAATTGAATTCATTCCGAAATATTCCGGATTCATTTAAGAAGATTGTTATTGTAAATGGAACAAAAAAGCCTTGGAGAAATGAGGAAGGATTTGTGATCATGGGGATGAAATATTTTCTGCTAAATGCGGATAGTCTGGAGTTTTAGAAAACAAAAGAAAGGACAGGGAATTATGTACAAAAACGCGATAAAACTTTTCCTTCTTGTATTCACAATAATTTTAAGTACTTGTACTCTGGGAGTTATAAGTACAAATGAAGGAGAAAAGAAAGAAACGAATAATAAAACAGCGGAGGAGATTGAGGCAGAGGAAGACCTTGAATGGCTGCTAACATATGTTGATGCGGATCTGGCGGATTTGCAGGTGGATTATAAAATAACAGAACAATGGGGAGAGTATTATTATGTTGAAATTACCTTAACAAATGTTTCAGATGAGGACGTGGAGGATTGGGAATTTGACCTTCCGGCAAACTATGAGATTAAACATATTTGCGACGTAAAAATCAAAAAAATTGATGAAAATATATATACGCTTCGCAATACGGAAAAAAACCACGACATTCCAAAAAATGGAATTGTCTCTTTTGGCATGCTGGTAAAAGCAAAAGAAGAACCAAAATTTCCGTCCTATGTAGAGTCAAATATGTTTCGTGATGAAGTAGATCAGGAAAAGTACAAAATGTCACTTACGGTACTCCATAAATGGGGAAATGTGGTAAATGGAAAGATTACCATAACAAATAAAACGTATCATATAATAGAGGACTGGAGTGTGGAATGCAAATCAAATTTTAAGATGGAACAGATCTGGGATGCGGCTGTAAAGGACGAAATAGAGGACAAGGAGAATAAAGATTTCACGTATTATAATTTATATCACCCGGAAAACAATCAAAATATCGGTCCGAAAAAAAGCGTCGAAATTGGATTTATTGCAAAGTGCAGTGGAAAGCCAAAATTTTCCAAATTTAGGCTGTATGAAATGATTGAGGATCCGGAATATGATGAGGACGAATACGAAGAAGAGGAGGATGCATTGCTTGAAAAGTGATTCTTGTTCCGGAAAATGAGGTGTGGTATAATTGGAAAAAGGGGGTTTTATATGAAAACGGATATTACGAAACAAATGGAAATGGTACTGTACAGAACGGAAGACGACGATGTAACGGTCAGTGCTTTAATAAAAGATGAAACGATATGGATTACCCAGAAGGCAATGGCTGAGTTGTTTGGTGTTGACAAATCTGGTATTAGCCGACACCTTAAAAAAATTTTTGAGACAGGTGAGTTGGATGAAAAAGTGGTTATTGCAAAAATTGCAACAACCACAAGGCACGGAGCAGTGAAGGGGAAAACACAGCTTTCTACCACCAACTATTATAATTTGGATGCCATTATTTCTGTTGGCTACAGGGTAAACTCTATTCAGGCAACGAAGTTTCGAATCTGGGCTACGAATGTTCTTAAGGAATATATGGTAAAAGGATTTACAATGGACGATGAACGTCTGAAACAGGGAAGAACTGCTTTTGGTAAAGATTATTTCCGCGAATTATTGGAAAGAGTTCGTTCTATCCGTGCCAGCGAGCGTAGAATCTGGCAGCAGATTACCGACATATTTGCAGAATGCAGCATCGACTATGATAAGGATTCAGACGTTACATATCATTTTTATGCTACCATTCAGAATAAATTTCATTATGCAATTACGGGAAAAACGGCGGCTGAAATTGTCTATCAGCAGGCGGATCACACAAAAGAGAATATGGGGCTTACCACATGGAAGAATGCCCCGGATGGACGCATTCTAAAATCAGATACACCAATTGCAAAAAACTATTTGGGCGAAAAAGAGATTCGTCGATTGGAACGTGCGGTTACGGGATATTTTGATTATATAGAAGATTTAATTGAACGGGAAAATGTTTTCACAATGGAAGAATTTTCCAAAAGTGTAAATGAGTTTCTTGCATTTCGCAGATATGATATTTTGAAGGACAATGGACAGATATCGCACAGACAAGCAGTGGAAAAAGCATATCACGAATATGATATTTTTAATAAAACACAGCCAATTGAATCGGATTTTGACAAGATGATCAAGAGATTGGAAAAGAATTGAAAGGGGGCAAAAACATGAAACACACCGGTAAATTTACAAAGCAGCTCATAACAGCCTTGTTTTTGGCGGCCTTTCTGATCGCGGGGATTGGCGGTTATCTTGGGTCAGGGGTGCAGGCTGTTCAGGCAAAAAAGAAGACATATACCGTTACGATAGTCGGAAATAGTCTTATCGGAAACGGATCTCAGAAAAAATATTTCAAGCAGATTGCGAAACTTTTCGGTACAAATATTAAGGTCTACGATCAGATCAATAACGGATATCAATTAAGCGATCATGTATTGGATGCCAAATTCAATGAATACAATATCCGCAAGCAATTGAAAAAGTCAGATATTGTCATTTTTCAGGAGTATGGCACACGCTATGAAACCACGTACAAAGATATCCTGAAATTACAGAAATATATGAAAAAGTCGGCGCGTTCGTATTATTATCAGACGGAATTTGATGTGCCGGGGGGAGAATTGATCCAAAAATTGACAAAGCACGGCGTGAAGATCATTCGGGCAGAAGCGGCGATCCAGAGACTGCAGGATCTTGGCTATATGTATGAGGAACTGCATGAGCCGGGCGACTACCATCCAAACGAATATAACGGATATACGGCGGCTATTCTCATGTATACACAGATCTTTGGTAAGAAATGTACCGGTTATCCGGTTGAAAAATGTCCGAAAAAATACCGCACATTTTTACGGGGAAAAGACTGGACGGAAAAGAAGCAGGCATTGAAAACGATATTGAAAGAACTGGAAGCAATTCGAAAAGGATAGAGGTAATCCGTCATGGAGCTTATTTGGAACGAACAAGATGAAAATGCAGTGGTGCATGAGGTGCGCTCGGACAGCCCGGAGATCACTCTGCCGGAAACGGTAGAGGGGCGTGATCTTGTGGCTGTTGGGGCGTATTGTTTTTCGGACCGGAAGCGGGAGAAAACGACACAAGACGGGAATACAGCGGTGATCGGGGAGCCGTCCGCACATCCTGCGCAGGGAGATTTTGTGGAAAAGATCAGCCTGCCGGACGCAGTCGGACGGATCGAAAATGCTGCCTTCTTTAATTGTAAAAAATTGGAATATATTGAAACGGGAAAGAGGATAAGAGAGATTGGAAGTGATGTGTTTAATAACTGCGGTGCGCTGCATAGCCTGCGCATCCGCGGAAGGGCGGGAGAGGAAACCGGTGCCAGACAGCTTCTTGCGAGAATTTCGTGGGACGTTGAGGTGCAGTTTGACGACGCGGTTTTATTTTATCCGGAATATTATGAGGGGTATGATACGATCGCGCCGGCACATATTTTCGGCCTGAATATTGAGGGCGAGGGATTCCGCGCGCGGCAGTGCTTCCGCGATGGGAAGGTGGATTTTGAGGCATACGATGGGATTTTTGAGAAAGCGTGCGCGGAGGAAACAGACCGGGTACTCGTGCATATGGCATTGAACCGGCTTATGACGCCGCTTGGCCTGACCGAAAAAAACCGCCGGCAATACGAAAACTATGTGGAAGGTGTGCCGGAAGAAATATTTAAAATCTGCCTGAAAAATAGAAATCTTGAATGGCTGTCATTTGCTGTAAATTCGGTGTTTACAGGAGATAAAATAGGAAATAATGTGAAAGAACGGGCACTGGTAAACTATGTGCAGCGGGATTGGACGGAAGGAGCGGCGATCCTTTTGGCGGCAGGGCAGAAAAAGGAAGAGGGGAGGAAGGCGCGCTATGAATTTGAGTAAAAGACAGGGACAGAGCGAAGAGGAATGGCAAAATCAGATGGCGGAAAAACTTCTCCGCTTTGTACAGAACGAACTGTATCAGGATCTGCGGTTTCTCGATGTGGCGCTTTCTGCCCTTTCGTGGCAGCCGGCGGAAAGCATTCGGACATTGGCGACGGACGGCAGCCGATTGTATTTTCCGGCAGAACGGATTTGTAAAATATTTCCGGAGAATCCGCTTTATCTGAACCGCGTGTACCTTCATACCGTGCTTCACTGCCTTTTTGCTCATTTGTGGCTGCAGCAGGGGCGCAAGCGCCCCCGGTGGGATTTGGCGTGTGATATTGAGGTGGAGTATGTCATTGACCATCTGGAAAAGAAAAGCGTGAGACGGGCGTTGTCGTGGGAGCGCCGGAAGATATATGAGGTGATGGAAGAAAAGAAACTTCTCTCAGCGGCAAAGATTTACGATTATTTGGCAGAAATTGGAAACGATGAGCGGGAAAAACTAAGGCGTGAGTTTTATACAGACAATCACAAATTCTGGCCGCAAGAAGAGAAGCCATCGCCGATGCCGAATCCGGCAAGGGAGATGTGGGACAAGATTTCGAGACAGAGCCGGATGCAGGAAGAACGGCGCGGTGTCGAGCCGGAGGAGGGCGAGCAGTCGCTGCTCCGCCGCCTGAAGGCAGACAGGAGCAAGCGGAGTTATCGGGATTTTCTGCGCAAATTTGCCGTGCTGCGCGAGGAAATGCAGTGCGATCCGGATACGTTTGATGTCAATTTTTATACGTATGGGCTTTCATTGTATGGAAATATGCCGCTTATTGAGCCGGTGGAAACGCGGGAAGTCATGCGGATACAGGAGTTTGTCGTGGTTCTGGATACCAGTTATTCCACCGATGGGGAACTTATTAAGGGGTTTCTGCGCGAGACATTTACCCTGCTTACCGAAAAAGACAGTTTTTTCCATAAATGTCATATCCGCATTTTGCAGTGCGATGATGCGGTGCGCGAAGATACCAGGATTACGGACATTTCAGAACTGGATGCGTATCTGGAGCGGTTTACCGTCATCGGCGGTGGCGGG
>DJNB01000102.1:0-2287 GCA_002435545.1 Lachnoclostridium sp. UBA6475 | reverse complement strand
TGATTTTCCTATGTTGCGGGGCTGAGAGAGCAGGGAGAACTCCGGGAATTACGGGGACTTCTTTATTTTACCGATGGGAAGGGCACGTATCCGGCAAAACGCCCGGAGTACGATGTCGCATTTATTTATTTGGATGAGTATGAAAGGTCAAAAGTACCGCCGTGGGCGATGCGTTTTGAGATAGGAGGCAGCAGATGAATATCAAGCAGGCAAAACAAGAGATCAAAGATGCGGTAAAAGCGTATCTTGCCAAGACACCGGAAGGAGATTACCGGATCGCACCGGTGCGGCAGCGCCCGATGCTTTTGATCGGTCCGCCGGGGATCGGAAAAACACAGATTATGGAGCAGATCGCCAGAGAGTGCGGGATCGGACTCGTTTCTTATACCATTACGCATCATACAAGGCAGAGCGCGGTCGGTCTTCCGTTTATCCGCAAAGATACATTTGGCGGAAAAGAAGTTTCCATTACCGAGTATACGATGAGCGAGATCATTGCGAGTGTGTATGAAAAAATGCGTGAGACAGGATTGAGCGAAGGCATTCTTTTTATCGACGAGATCAATTGTGTCTCGGAGACGCTGGCGCCGACGATGCTGCAATTTCTGCAATGTAAGACCTTTGGCAATCAGGCAGTGCCGGAGGGGTGGATCATTGTCGCGGCGGGAAATCCACCGGAGTACAATAAATCCGTGCGCGAATTTGACATGGTGACACTGGACCGCGTGCGTCAGATGCGGATCGATGCGGACTTTTCGGTGTGGAAAGAATATGCGGTGACACACCATATTCATCCGGCGTTATTGACCTATCTTGATCTTCGCCCGGCTAATTTTTATGTGGTTGAAAATGATGTCGATGGCATGCAGTTTGTGACGGCGCGTGGCTGGGAGGATCTCAGCAGTCTGATGAAAGTGTATGAAGAACTGGGGATTGCGCTTACGGAAGAGAGCATCCGCGAGTATCTGGCACACGACGATGTGGCAAAAGATGTAGCGGCTTATATCGATCTGTATAAAAAGTACGAAGACCATTATGGCATCCCGGAAATCTTGGAAGGAAAGGTAAAAACCTCTGTCTATGAACGGCTTTTCCGTGCCGCCTTTGACGAAAAGATCAGTGTCGTGCATCTTGTACTTTCCGGACTGCATCGACAGTTTGAGCAAGTGGGAAGCTGGAAAAAATTTACAGATGCCTGGTTTGCCTTTCTGAAACAGTACCGAAGTCAGGTGCTGGCAGGAGAAGAGCCGGTGGAGACATACCGGAAATTGTGCGGGCAGCAGGAAGAAGCGGCCGCCCTTCGCAAAAAACAGGGATTTCTGGAAAAAGGCGAGGAGCGTCTACAGCAAAAATGGTTTGAAAAAATACGGGGTGCCTGCCCACAGTCCGGGGATATTGTGGGAAAAACGCCGGACGAGGTGTTTGACATTGCAAGACAGCCATTTGCAGAGGCGGTGGAACAATTGGAAAAATGCGAACAGGAGACAGCCGCCAAATTGGAGCACGCATTTGATTTTATCGAGGCGGCATTTGCGGACGGACAGGAACTGGTCGTATTTGTGACGGAACTTGCGATGGATCCGGAGGCGGCGGTATTCCTGGCAGAAAATGGAAATGAAAGATTTCAGAAATATAATCAGGAACTGCTTCTGGGGACAAAAAAAGCGGAGCTCCTTTCGGAACTCCGCGAAGGTGCGAGACATGCAGAAGAGCATATCCGCGATTTATAATTTGTAAAAGGAGAGGAATATTCTTTCTAGCGTGTATTGTGGGCAGTCGATGCGGTAGTTGCTGTAGTGGCAGACGGAGGCGCGGTCTCGGCCGGCTCCGGTTTGACGACAACGGTACATTCCGCAGACTGGCCACTCGATAATAATGTAGCGGTCACAATGGCTTCCCCGGCTGCAACAGCAGTCACTACGCCGCGGGAATTGACGGTTGCCACATCGGTATCGGAAGACTCATATACAGGAAGTTCCTGCGAGACATTTGGCTTAATGATTGTGTTCAGTTTGGTGTTTTCATTTTCTGTCAGGGAAAGTTTTTTCTGGCCAAATTTGACGCTGACCGCATATGGGGTTACTTTTACCTTTACTTTCAAAGTGCGCACAACCTTTCCGCGGGAATTGGAAATCGTCGCACGAACGTAAGTATTTCCCGGATTTACGGCGGTCACAACTGCCTGTTTTGGCTGTGTGGCGGTTGAAACCACAGCGGCTACCATTTCATCATCCGACGAAAATACAATTGTCTGCTTCTTTTTCGTATTGTAGAGACGCAGTTTGTA
>DJNB01000068.1:10595-20636 GCA_002435545.1 Lachnoclostridium sp. UBA6475 | reverse complement strand
GCTTTGCCACCGCGCAGTGAGGCCGTGCACCCCGGAAAGAGGAAAAACAAGAAATTTCAGTGGTGAGCTACAAGAAAACGCCCCTTCTATGGAAACACCCCATAACGCCCCACGCCAAAAACGCGGCGGCAGGCCGCCGCCGGAAAAAAGTTGTTGACTAGCGTCAACAAGGCCGGCAACTGCCACCACCCAAGCCGGCACCACATCCCAGATATACACCAAAAAAACAAAAAATTCAAAAAACCAACCAAATTACGCCACTTTCCGCCCTCTTCCAAAAGAAAAATAAAAAAATATTACTTTTCCTATTGACAAAGTAGGAAAAAGGGGTTATAGTAATGTCATCAACAAAAACAGCAAACAAATTATAAAAATAAATCAAGAAGAAAGAGAGGACATTATTATGGCAGAGACAAACAAGAGAGAGTACAAATTTGAGACACTTCAGCTTCACGTAGGACAGGAATCACCGGATCCGGTAACGGATGCAAGAGCGGTTCCGATTTACCAGACATCATCTTACGTATTTCGTAACTGCGAACATGCCGCAGCAAGATTTGGTCTGAGTGATGCAGGAAATATATATGGACGTTTGACAAACCCGACAGAGGATGTATTTGAACAGCGTATCGCAGCACTGGAAGGCGGTGTGGCAGCATTGGCAGTCGCTTCCGGAGCAGCAGCCATTTCTTATACGATTCAGAATCTGGCACACAACGGAGATCACATCGTAGCAGCAAAGAACATTTACGGTGGAACTTACAACCTTCTGGCTCATACCCTTCCGGAATACGGAATTACAGCAACATTCGTTGATCCGGAAAACTTCGATGAGATCCGCGGTGCCATTCAGGAAAATACAAAAGCGGTATTTATCGAGACATTGGGAAATCCAAACTCCGATGTTGTAGACATTGAAGCCATCGCAAAGATTGCTCATGAAAATAAAATCCCACTGGTGATCGATAACACATTTGCCACTCCTTATCTGGTTCGTCCGATTGAGTATGGCGCAGACATCGTAGTACATTCGGCAACCAAGTTCATCGGAGGCCACGGTACGACAATCGGTGGTGTGATCGTAGACAGTGGAAAATTTGACTGGGAAGCAAGCGGTAAATTTGAATCTTTGACAGCTCCAAACCCAAGTTATCATGGAATCAGCTTTACCAAAGCGGTAGGGCCGGCAGCATTTGTCACAAAAATCCGTGCGATCCTGCTTCGTGATACCGGAGCTACGATCTCTCCATTCCACGCATTTATCTTCCTTCAGGGGTTGGAAACCTTGTCACTTCGCGTAGAGCGACATGTTGAAAATGCGTTGAAAGTGGTAAATTACCTGGAAAACCATCCATTGGTAGAAAAAGTAAATCATCCATCTGTTTCCAATGATCCGAAACAGCAGGAATTGTATAAAAAATACTTCCCAAATGGCGGAGGATCCATCTTCACATTTGAGATCAAAGGAAGTGATGAAGAAGCCAAGAAATTCATCGACCATTTGCAGTTATTCTCCTTGTTAGCAAACGTGGCAGATGTAAAATCACTGGTAATTCATCCGGCATCTACGACACATTCTCAGTTGAACGAAGAGGAACTGGCAGACCAGGGAATCAAGCCAAATACCATTCGTCTTTCTATCGGAACTGAGAACGTAGACGATATTATCTATGACCTTGAAGAAGCATTCAAGGCATTGGCATAAGAGATGAAGATCTCGACAAAAGGGAGATATGCTCTCCGGTTCATGCTTGACCTGGCAATGTATGACACAGGAACGCCGGTGAGAATCAAAGATATTTCCGCAAGACAGGAAATTTCGGTGAAATATTTGGAACAAATCGTATCCATCCTTAATAAAGCAGGCTATGTGCGGGCCATTCGCGGTCCGCAGGGCGGCTACCAGCTGGTGAAGTCTCCGGAGGAATATACGGCAGGGATGATCCTTCGCCTGACCGAAGGAAATCTGGCGCCGGTCAGCTGTCTGGAGTTTGAGGAAAATACGTGTGACAGACAGGACACCTGCGCTACATTGGAACTTTGGAAGCGGCTGAAGACGGCGATTGATGATGTCGTTGACGGTGTGACGCTGGCGCAGCTTGTAGAATGGCAGCAGCAAAAAAATGACAATTATATTATCTAGGAAAGGAAGTAGACCGTTATGGGTAAAATTTATAAAAATGCAACAGAATTGATTGGAAAGACACCATTGGTAGAATTTTCCAATATTGAAAAGAAACTGGGATTGGAAGCAAGAATTTTGGCAAAACTGGAATATTTCAATCCGGCAGGAAGCGTCAAAGACCGTATTGCCTTGGAAATGATTGAAGAGGCAGAGAAGAGCGGACGCCTGAAAGAAGGTTCCACGATCATTGAGCCGACATCCGGAAATACCGGAATCGGACTGGCAGCCATTGCGACGGCAAAAGGTTACCGCACCGTGATCGTTATGCCGGAAACCATGAGCGTAGAGCGAAGAAATATCATCAAAGCGTATGGCGCAGAGATTGTGCTGACAGACGGAAGCAAGGGAATGAGCGGAGCGATTGCAAAGGCAAAAGAACTGCAGGCAGAGACACCGGACAGCATTATCGCAGGTCAGTTTGAAAATCCGGCCAATCCGGCAGCACATAAAAAGACTACCGGTCCGGAGATCTGGGAAGATACGGACGGAGAGGTTGACATCTTTATCGCTGGTGTAGGAACAGGCGGAACCATCACCGGAGTTGGTGAGTACCTGAAAGACAAGAAAGCATCGGTACAGGCAATTGCCGTAGAGCCGGCATCTTCACCGGTTCTGTCCGAAGGAAAATCCGGAGCACATAAGATTCAGGGAATCGGTGCCGGATTCGTGCCGGATGTATTGAATACAAAAATTTATGATGAAATTGTAAAAGTGGAAAATGAAGCAGCATTTGAGACAGGAAAACTGATTGCGAAAGAAGAAGGAATCCTTGTGGGAATCTCTTCCGGAGCTGCATTGTGGGCAGGAATCGAAGAAGCAAAGAAACCGGAAAATAAAGGAAAGACCATCGTCGTTCTTTTGCCGGACAGCGGAGACAGATATTATTCAACTCCTCTCTTTACGGAATAATTACAATTAAAAACTTTCATTGACTGTTATGTATAACTAGTTTATAATTAGATTATAGACTCGTTATACATAACATTTTTTTTGGAGGAAAACAGCATGTTAGAACAATTGAAAAAAGAAGTTTATGAAGCAAATATGGAGTTGCAGGAAAAAGGACTTGTCATTTATACATGGGGAAATGTAAGTGGTATTGACCGCGAAAATAATCTGGTTGTCATTAAACCAAGCGGTGTAGAATATGATGAACTTTCACCGGAAGATATGGTGGTCGTTGATTTTGACCAGAATGTGGTAGAAGGAAGATACCGCCCGTCTTCGGACACGGCGACGCATATCGAACTTTACAAAGCCTTTGATAATCTTGGCGGCGTGGTACATACACATTCTACATGGGCGGTTACATTTGCTCAGGCAGGCATGGCAATCCCGGCTCTGGGAACGACACATGCTGACTATTTTTATGGAGAGATTCCGTGTACCAGAGATCTGACAGCAGCAGAGATTAACATGGACTATGAGAAAAATACCGGTGTAGTCATCGTGGAGACGATAGGCGACAGAGACGCCATGGAAGTACCGGGAATCGTAGTGAAAAATCATGGCCCATTTGCATGGGGAACCTCGCCGGCGAATGCTGTTTACAATGCTGTCGTACTGGATAAAGTGGCAGAGATGGCGCATCATACGATGACCCTCAATCCACATGTAAAACCGGCACCACAGTACCTGCTTGACAAACATTATTTTAGAAAGCATGGAGAAAATGCGTATTACGGTCAGACGACAGAGTAAGGAGAAGGAAAATGAAGCAGGAAACAAAATGTATTCAGGCCGGATATGAGCCTGGAAATGGGGAATCGCGAATGATTCCGATCATTCAGAGTACAACATTCAAATACGATTCCAGTGAAGCAATGGGGCGTTTGTTTGACCTGGAAGAGAGTGGATATTTTTATACACGTCTGCAGAATCCGACCAATGACCACGTGGCAGCCAAAATCTGTGCACTGGAAGGCGGTACGGCAGCGATGCTGACTTCTTCCGGTCAGGCAGCTTCCTTTTATTCGGTATTTAACATCTGCAGCGCAGGAGATCATGTAGTATCTTCCTCTACGATATATGGTGGAACATACAACTTGTTTGCCGTAACGATGAAACGTATGGGAATTGATTTTACGTTCGTAGACCCGGACTGCTCCGACGAAGAACTGGAAGCAGCTTTTCAGCCAAATACAAAAGCGGTATTTGGAGAGACGATCGCCAATCCGGCATTGATCGTATTTGACATTGAGCGGTTTGCAAATGCGGCACATGCACACGGTGTTCCGTTGATCGTTGACAATACCTTTGCAACACCGATCAACTGCCGCCCATTTGAATGGGGAGCGGATATTGTAACGCATTCCACGACCAAGTATATGGATGGACATGATGCGGCTGTCGGCGGCTGTATCGTAGATTCCGGTAAATTTGACTGGTTTGCCCATGCAGACAAATTCCCGGGACTGACGACACCGGATGAATCCTATCATGGTATCACCTATGCGGAGAAGTTTGGTCTGGAAGGCGCATTTATCACGAAAGCGACCGCACAGCTGATGAGAGATCTCGGATCCATTCAGGCACCGATGAACTCCTTCCTTTTGAATCTTGGTCTGGAGTCCCTGCATGTACGTATGCCGAGACATTGTGAAAATGCACAGAAAGTGGCAGAGTTTTTGGAAGCCCACGAAAATGTAACCTGGGTAAATTATCCGGGACTGCCGGGCAATAAATATTACGAAAGAGCGAAAAAATACATGCCGAACGGAACGTGTGGAGTAGTTTCCTTTGGCGTGAAAGGTGGTCGTGCAGCGGCCGAAAAATTTATGGCGAAATTAAAGATTGCGATGATCGCGACACATGTGGCAGATGCACATACGTGTGTTCTGCATCCGGCATCTTCCACGCACCGGCAGATGAGTGACGAAGAACTGCTGGCCGCAGGAGTTGCGCCGGATCTGGTTCGTTTGTCCGTTGGAATTGAAAATGTAGAAGATATTATCGCAGATTTGAAACAGGCACTGGAAGATTAGAGTGGCGTTTCAGAATGGAGGTATGTATGAAAAAAGTATTGTTTGTAGCATCCGAATGTGTACCATTTATTAAGACAGGAGGATTGGCAGATGTAGTGGGATCCCTTCCAAAGTATTTTGATAAAAACGAATTTGATGTACGTGTGATGATACCAAAGTACGTTTCAATTCCGGAAGAATATAAAAATCAGATGGAATTTGTCACACATTTTTATCTGGAGCTTGCCTGGAGAAAACAGTATGTGGGGATTTTCCAGATGCAATACCAGGGGGTTACGTTTTATTTCCTTGATAATGAATTTTATTTTAGTGGAAACCGCCCGTATGGAGAGATTTATCAGGACATTGAAAAATTTGCTTTCTTTAGCAAAGCGGCATTGTTTGCTCTTCCGGTTATCGATTTCCGCCCGGATATCATCCACTGTCATGACTGGCAGACCGGCTTGATTCCGGTATATCTCAAAGATTCGTTCCAGCAGGGAGAATTTTTCCGCGGGATCAAATCGATCATGACGATACATAATCTGAAATTCCAGGGAGTCTGGGATAAGAAGACAGTAATGGATACGACCGGACTCGATGCGTATTATTTTACACCGGATAAATTGGAAGCGTACGGAGATGCCAATTATCTGAAAGGCGGACTTGTCTATGCGGATCAGATCACGACAGTAAGTGATACGTATGCGGAAGAGATTAAGACACCGTTTTATGGCGAAAAACTCGACGGCTTGATGAATGCCCGTTCTGCGTGCCTGACAGGAATTGTCAATGGACTCGACTATGATGAGTACAATCCGGCGACCGATCCAATGATCGCGGCACATTATGATGCGAGAACATTCCGCAAGGAAAAGATTAAAAATAAACGTGCGCTGCAAAAAGAACTGGGACTTGCACAGGACGACAAGAAATTTATGATCGGTATTGTTTCCCGTCTGACAGATCAGAAGGGGTTTGACCTGATCGATTATGTGATCGAGGAAATCTGTGCTGAGGATACGCAGCTTGTGGTATTGGGAACCGGAGAAGAAAAATACGAACATCTGTTCCGCCACTTCGCCTGGAAATATCCGGAGCGTGTTTCGGCAAACATTTTCTATTCCAATGAGCGTTCGCATAAGATTTATGCTTCCTGCGATGCCTTTTTGATGCCGTCCCTGTTTGAGCCATGTGGTTTGAGCCAGTTGATGAGTCTTCGTTATGGTACGGTTCCGATCGTACGTGAGACCGGTGGTCTGAAAGATACCGTAGAACCATACAACGAATATGAGAGCAAGGGAACCGGATTCTCATTTGCCAATTACAATGCACATGAGATGCTCAATACGATCCGCTATGCGAAACATATTTATTTTGACCGCAAACGTGACTGGAATAAGATCATAGACCGTGGAATGGCGATGGATTTCTCCTGGGCAAATTCCGCAAAGAAATATCAGGATCTGTATAATCGTATGTAGAGGATACAGATAGAAGAAGGTAACTATTCAGGACTTCCACTCTAATATAGAGGCGAAGTCCTGAAATTTATTTTATCATTTTCTGCAAGATCGACAGAAGTTCTTCGACTTTTTCATCGTCTCCCTGACGGATGCCATCCACCACACAGCTTTCGATGTGTGTACTGAGCAGCTCCCTGTTAAATGCAGTCAGCGCCGCAGAAGCAGCAGACGACTGTACCAGAATATCCATACAATACGCATCGTCCTCCAACATTCCGCGCAGCCCGCGAATCTGCCCTTCAATGCGGTTCAGGCGGTGAATCAGTTTCTTCTTTTCCTCATCCGAACGATACTTTTTATGACAACAGCAATTCTTATCTGACATAATAACCCTCCAATAAACACAAACACTTCGTGGAATCCTCCACTTGGAGTTTTGAATGTAATATCTATAGTATACCCATAATTTACTCATAAGTAAAGTGATATTATTTTATTGTAATGCTATTTTTCCCCTATGGGATTCCTTCCCGCACCGGGATTTTGAACACCGTCAGTTTCCAGAGGACGTATTGTGTCCTCGGAAACTGCTACGTGTGTTCACTAAGCGCAAGCGGTCCCAAGCGGAAAGGAATCCCATAGGAGAAAAAGAATAATTGCAAAAAAATAATCACTTACCCACTTGACAACATACCCCCAAGGGGTATAGTATAGAAAGCGAAGAAATGGAAATACTATTTTAAATGTCAGGAGGAATTAACGATGTATAAAACAATTATGGATGTAGAAGGCATGATGTGCGGCAACTGCGAAAAACACATGAATGAAATGATTCAGGAGAAATTCGATGTCAAAGAAGTGACATCTTCTCATAAGAAAGCAGAGACACAGATCATTTCAGAGGAAAAACTTGACGAAGATAAATTGAAGGCGGAAGTAGCTGAAATCGGCTACAAAGTCATTGAAATTGAAGTGGAACCTTACGAAAAGAAGAAATTTTCCCTGTTCCACAAATAGGAGGAAGAGGCAATGCGACAGTTTAATGTGACAGGCATGAGTTGTGCCGCATGCAGCAGCCGTGTAGAAAAGGCGGTTTCCAAGTTGGATGGAGTGACATCCTGCTCGGTCAGTCTTTTGACAAATTCGATGGGCGTCGAAGGCAGTGTATCGGATGAGACGATCATTGCGGCGGTGCAGAATGCCGGATATGGTGCGTCGGTAAAAGGCGCGGAGACAGCAGGAGCGTCCGGGCAGATGGAAGCAGCAGAAGAAGCCCTGGAAGATCACGATACGCCGTTATTAAAAAAGCGGTTATTTACGTCTCTTGGATTTTTGATCATTCTCATGTATTTTTCCATGGGACATATGATGTGGGGCTGGCCGCTTCCGCATTTTTATGATAATAACCATGTGGCGATGGGACTGACCCAGCTTTTGCTGACGGTCATCATTATGGTGATCAACCAGAAGTTTTTTATCTCCGGATTTAAAAGTTTGTGGCACCGCGCGCCGAATATGGATACGCTGGTGGCACTCGGTTCGTCCGCAGCCTTTTTGTACAGCACCTTTGCGTTATTTGAAATGACTGCTGCGCAGGTGGCAGGAGATGACGCTGCTGTCATGCACTATATGATGGAATTTTATTTTGAGTCTGCAGCGATGATCCTTACGCTCATTACGGTAGGAAAGATGCTGGAAGCCCATTCGAAGGGAAAGACGACCGATGCGTTGAAAAGTCTTATGCGTCTGGCACCGAAAAAAGCGAATGTCATTCGCGAGGGAAACGAAGTGGAGATTCCGATCGAACAGGTAAAAATGGGCGACGTCTTTGTGGTAAGACCGGGCGAGAGTATTCCGGTGGATGGCGTTGTCCTTGAAGGAAACAGTGCGGTCAATGAGGCGGCACTTACCGGCGAAAGCATCCCGGTGGACAAGGCGGCTGGAGATGAAGTTTCGGCGGCGACAATGAACCAGTCGGGACTGCTCCGCTGTGAAGCAGTTCGTGTCGGCGAAGATACGACACTTCAGCAGATCATTCAGATGGTAAGCGATGCGGCGGCGACAAAGGCGCCGATCGCGAAGATTGCGGACAAGGTATCGGGCGTATTTGTACCGGTCGTTATCTCGATCGCGGTCATTACGACCATTGTATGGATGCTCCTTGGCAGGGAATTTGGCTTTGCAATCGCCAGAGGAATTTCCGTACTCGTAATCAGCTGCCCGTGTGCGCTCGGACTTGCGACACCGGTAGCGATCATGGTTGGAAACGGCCGCGCGGCAAAGAAAGGAATCCTCTTTAAAAATGCGGCGGCACTGGAAGAAGCCGGAAAAGTAAAGATTGTGGCACTGGATAAAACGGGTACGATCACAGCCGGTGAGCCGAAAGTGACAGATATCTGTCCGGCAGAGGGCATTTCGGAAAAAGAACTTTTACAGATGGCATATTCTCTGGAAAAGGGAAGCGAACATCCTCTTGCGAAAGCTATATTGCAAAAGGCAGAAGAAGAGGGCATGGAAAACGAAGAAGTGACCGAATTCCAAGCACTTCCGGGCAATGGACTGGAAGCAGTCCGTGTTGCCGACCGGGCAAAACTTGTCGGTGGAAGTTTTACGTATATCCAAAATTTGTCAGAAGTCGGCACTGCGGTGAAAGAGCGTGCGGAGAAACTGGCAGAAGAAGGAAAAACGCCGTTGTTATTTGCTAAAGACGGCAAATTGCAGGGGATGATCGCGGTGGCAGACGTGATGAAGGAAGACAGTGCAGAAGCCATCCGTGAATTAAAAGAGATGGGAATCCGCGTTGTCATGCTGACCGGCGACAATGAGCGCACGGCAAAAGCCATCGGTGAGCAGGCAGGTGTCGATGAAGTGATCGCAGGGGTACTGCCGGACGGAAAAGAGGCAGTTGTCCGCAAACTTCGTAAGAAAGGTGAAGTGGCGATGGTAGGCGACGGAATCAACGACGCACCGGCATTGACAAGGGCAAACATTGGTATCGCCATCGGGGCAGGAACCGATGTGGCGATCGATGCGGCTGAGATCGTATTGATGAAGAGCCGGCTGTCCGATGTGCCACAGGCCATCCGGATCAGCCGCAAGACACTCCGCAATATCCATCAGAACCTGTTTTGGGCGTTTTTCTATAACACCATCGGAATACCGCTGGCAGCCGGACTTCTGATCCCATTTGGACTCACATTGAATCCGATGTTTGGCGCCGCAGCGATGAGCCTAAGCAGTTTCTGCGTGGTTTCGAATGCGCTGAGATTGAATACGATCATAAAATAATGTAAAAAATAATTTGATATAGTTTTAACCTATAACAAAACCCTTCTTTTTTGTATTTTACAATACAGGATATTCCGATTACAATGGGGATATGTAACTATTCAGGACGCCCCTCCACCACATTCGCATTTCGAACACT
>DJNB01000068.1:3632-10545 GCA_002435545.1 Lachnoclostridium sp. UBA6475 | reverse complement strand
CGCCTTTGACAAGGCTAAAAATGCTCATATGTGGAGGGGGAGCCCTATTAGGATCTCAAAAAAAGGAGGGTTTTTTTATGAAAACATCAGTGATCGGATTCCCGCGAGTGGGAAAATTAAGAGAGTTAAAATTTGTGACAGAGAAGTTTTTCCGTGGGGAAGCAGATGCGGCAGAATTGGAAAAAACAGGAAAAGAAATCCGCTTGGAACAGTGGAAGTGGCAGAAGGATAGCCGGATTGATTTTATTCCGTCAGGGGATTTTTCATTTTACGATACGACTTTGGATGCGGCGGTTTTGTTTAACATTATTCCAAAGCGTTATAAAACACTGGGGTTATCGGAGCAAGATACGTATTTTGCAATGGCGCGCGGTTATCAGGGAGCGCAGGGGGATGTAAAAGCGCTGGCAATGAAAAAATGGTTTAACACCAACTATCATTACATGGTTCCGGAGATCGAGGACGATACGACGATTTCTCTGGTGGGAAATAAACCGGTGGATGAATATGTGGAAGCCAAGGAAAATGGAATCGAAACCAAACCGGTTATCGTGGGGCCATTTACACTTTTGAAATTGATCCGTTTTGTCGGCAAAAAAGGGATTCCGGATTTTGCAGAGCAGCTTTGCGAGGCGTATTGTGAGCTGACCGGCAAATTGGAAAAGGCAGGAACTGCGTGGATTCAGTTTGATGAACCATATCTTGTACATGATCTGACAAAGGAAGATCAGGAATTGTTTGTAAAATTATACGATAAGATACTGTCCCGGAAAAAGGGTGTGAAAATACTTCTACAGACATATTTTGGAGATATTCGTGACATCTATGAAACGGTGGTAACGATGGATTTTGATGGAATCGGACTGGATTTTATCGAGGGAAAAGAGACGGCGGCACTTGTGGAAAAATACGGGTTTCCGGAAGATAAACTTTTGTTTGCCGGTGTTGTCAATGGAAAAAATATCTGGCGCAATCACTATCAGAAGACATTGGATGTGATAGACGGATTGAAAGCGAAAAATATTTCCGTTGTGATCAGCACGTCGTGTTCGCTCCTTCATGTGCCTTACACGCTGCAAAATGAGGGAAAACTGCCGGAAAAGGTATTGAAACATTTTGCGTTTGCGCTTGAAAAACTCCAGGAACTGGAAGAACTGAAAGAGCTGGCAGAGGGAAAAGAAAACGATATTTTGCAGGAAAATACAAAATTGTTTGCAGAAGTAAGAGACTGCGGCGATCCAGAGGTTCAGAAGCGCGTTTCCGAGATCAAAGAGGAAGATTTTACCAGATTGCCGGCATTTGAAGAACGAGAAAGGATGCAAAAAGAAAGATTTTGCCTGCCGCTGTTTCCGACAACAACGATTGGATCTTTTCCACAGACGGCCGATGTCAAAGCGGCGAGAACGGCGTATCGAAAAAAAGAAATTTCCGAAGAAGAATACGTCGCGTTTAACCGCAAAAAGATTGCAGAATGCGTCGCTCTGCAGGAAGAAATTGGATTGGATGTGCTGGTTCACGGCGAATACGAGCGAAATGACATGGTGGAATATTTTGGAGAGAATCTGAAGGGCTATCTGTTCACGGAGAAAGCGTGGGTTCAGTCCTATGGAACAAGATGTGTAAAACCACCGATCATCTGGGGCGATATTTCGAGGGAAAAAGCGATGACCGTAGACTGGTCTGTTTACGCGCAGAGCCTTACGGAGAAGCCAATGAAGGGCATGCTTACAGGCCCGGTTACGATATTGAACTGGTCATTTCCAAGAGAGGATATTTCGTTGAAAGAGAGTGCCTATCAGATTGCGCTGGCAATTCGGGATGAAATGCTTGATTTGGAAAAAAATGGAATTTCTGTAATTCAGGTGGATGAGGCGGCACTTCGCGAAAAACTGCCGCTGCGTCGGTCTGACTGGTATACGGAATATCTGGATTGGGCGATCCGCGCCTTCCGTCTGGTACACAGTGGTGCCAAAGCGGAAACCCAGATCCACACGCATATGTGCTACAGCGAATTTACGGACATTATCCCGGCCATTGACCAGATGGATGCCGACGTGATCACCTTTGAGGCATCCCGGTCGGATCTGACGATATTGGATTCGCTGCAGGAAAATAATTTCCGCACAGAAGTCGGACCGGGCGTGTACGATATCCATTCTCCGCGTATCCCATCCGAGGAAGAAATTGTTGAGGCACTGCGGAAGATGACGCAAAAGGTGAAAGTGGAAAAATTGTGGGTAAACCCAGACTGCGGTTTGAAGACAAGGGGAACCAAAGAAACAAAACCAAGTCTTTGCAACATGGTTCTGGCGGCGAAGAAGCTGCGTGAAGAGCAGGCTAATGGTTGATATATTTTTTTAAGGCTTCCAGATAAAACGCACCAAGCGGACTTCGCGAGCTGTTTCGGTGCGTGATATAGCCAATGTGCATCTCGCCGGATTCCCGCAGAGGAACGGCGACGATGTTGCTGCCATTGAGCTCGGAGTCAATGACACCGCTGCAGATGGTATAGCCATTTAAACCAATCAGTAGATTGAAAAGAGTCGCACGATCCCGGACACGGATATTTTTTTCGCGTACTTCGGTACTAAATAACTCTTCCGAAAAATAAAACGAATTATGGTCGCCCTGTTCAAACGAAAGATATGGATAGGGCGATAATTCTTGCAATGAAATTTCTTTCTTTTGTGCCAGCGGATGACTGCTGCTGATAAAAATATGCGGCTTTGCCGTAAATAAAGGCTCAAAGTGAAGCTGGCTGGTCTTTAACAATTTGCGGATGACAGGCTCGTTAAAGGAATCCAGATACAATATGCCAATCTCACTTTTCATCCGTGCCACATCATCAATGATCTCGTAAGTCTGTGTCTCCCGGAGAGAAAAATCGTATTCGTTCTGCCCGTATTCTTTGATCAGATCGACAAAGGCATTGACGGCAAAAGAATAGTGCTGTGTCGAGATGCAAAATTCCTGTTTTCGCGTTTCTTCATTTTTATAGTGGTCTTCCAAAAGATAGACCTGCTCCAGGATCTGTCTCGCATAGCCTAAGAAAAGTTCTCCCTCTTTGGAGACATGAACACCCTTATTGGTGCGGTCAAAGATCTGGATATTCATTTCCTTTTCCAATTCTTTGATGGCAGCCGTCAGACTTGGCTGGGAGATGTACAGAGCTTTCGCCGCATCTGTAATATTTCCTTTTTCTGCCACTAAGGCGATGTATTTTAATTGCTGTAATGTCAAATTTCTTCTCCCTTCTCTTCCAGATCAATAAACATGATCATAAAAGCGATAAACAACAGCCCGGCGCTGACAAGAATTGCCTTTTCCTGAAACAGGATAATGCAGAGATTACCAAGTATCGCGCCTACGATAAAACAGGTAATGATTCCAAAATACAGAAATCCGTTTCGCAGATTTTTCTTCTCCCCGGTGTGGAAATAATCACACATATTCTGCGTGGCGCTCCGCAGATTGCCGATACACATTGTCGTGGCGATGCCGCGCCCGTGAATCTTTCGGAAACTTTCCACCTGAATGCCGCAGGCAAGGGAAGTCAGGCTGTTTGCCAGCAGATTGAGCGACAGAGGGATAAAAGCAACACCAAATAAGATGACTGCCTCGATCAATACGGAAATCTGCCGCCAGTGAAGCATTTCGATGGATTTCATGCGGAAAACATCGGCAAGCATGATTCCGATCGTGAAAGCAAGGATCGGGCAGAAATAGGTCAATGCCGTTTGAAAATTCCCTTCGGAAAGGTTGACTCCGAAAAGGAGCATATTGCCGGTCTGGGCATTGGCAAATACGTGTCCGCGCATAATATATGAATACGCATCCATCATTCCGCCGGATATTGCAAGAAGTGCTCCCAGGCGGATGGATTCTGAAATCTGAGTTATTTTCATCATAAATATCGTCCTTCTTTCTTCGAAATGTATTATAGCAAGTTCGCCGGTAAAGGTCAATATTAACGAGAAAAAAGCACGATTTACGGTCATTGACAAATCGGGAATTTCCCATTATGATAGCGGTGTTATGGGACAATAGTAGCATTTTCAGGAGAGAATGCATAAAGATAGAGAAAGAAAGTTAGGAGGGATTTTCGTGGATTCAGTCATTACGGCTTTTTTACTTACGACGCTCGCCGGGCTTAGTACCGGGATCGGCAGCTGCATCGCGTTTGTGGCAAAACATACGAATAAAAAATTTCTCTCTGTCAGTCTGGGATTTTCCGCGGGTGTGATGATCTATGTGTCATTGGTGGAAATTCTTGCCAAAGCAAAGACGTCGCTTACGGCAGAGATGGGAGAGAGGGGTGGAAACTGGATCGCCATTCTGGCGTTTTTTGGCGGAATGCTGGTGATCGCAGTCATTGATAAATTGATCCCGTCGGAGGAAAATCCGCATGAGGTCAGATGTGTGGAAGAGGAGGAGAAGAAATCCGGGAAGTTGATGCGGATGGGCGTGTTTACGGCACTGGCAATTGGAATCCACAATTTTCCGGAAGGACTGGCAACATTTGTGTCGGCGATGCAGGAACCAAGTGTGGCACTTCCGATCGTTGCGGCGATCGCAATCCATAACATACCGGAAGGCATCGCGGTGTCGGTTCCCATCTATCAGGCGACCGGCTCCAAATGCAAAGCATTTAACTACTCCTTTTTATCCGGACTTGCGGAACCGCTTGGGGCATTGCTCGGATGGCTGCTCCTGCTCCCAATCATGAATGACGTGGTATATGGGATTATATTTGCCGGTGTAGCCGGGATCATGGTATTTATCTCGTTTGACGAACTGCTTCCGGCGGCGCGCGAATACGGCGAACATCATCTGTCACTGTATGGCTTGATCTCCGGAATGGGTGTGATGGCGGTAAGTTTGCTGTTGTTTTTGTAAATGCGCTTGACATTTCCCGTGGAAAACGGCAAAATGGGTATAGAAAGACTGGAAGAAATGAGGAAATGTTTATGATAGAGACGAGAGAACGAAAAGAACGGGTCATTTTGATCGCAGTAGACCTCGGAGATGGCACGGAGGTTGAGGCGTCGCTCGCCGAGCTTGCGGAACTTGCGGATACCGCCGGTGCGGAGACGGTGGGAACGCTGATCCAGAACCGGGAGGCGGTTCATGCGGGAACGTATATTGGCAAGGGGAAAATTGAGGAACTGCGGGATCTGATCCATCTGTACGAGGCAGATACGGTGATCAGTGACGATGAACTGTCGCCGGCACAGATTGGAAATCTGCAGGAAGAACTTGGCTGTAAGGTTATTGACCGGACGGTATTGATTTTGGATATTTTTGCCGCGCATGCGAGCACGAGTGAGGGAAAATTACAGGTGGAACTCGCCCAGCTTCGCTACCGTGCCTCCCGTCTGACCGGACTTGGAAAGTCATTGTCGAGGATCGGTGGTGGCGCGGCCGGCAGCAGCGGCGGCATCGGCACCAGAGGACCCGGAGAGAAAAAGCTGGAACTCGACCGTCGTCTTATCCGTGAACGGATCTCGATGCTCAACCGCCAGTTAAAAAGTGTCGTGGCAACCCGTGAGACAATGCGCAAACAGCGCCTCAACAATGGAAGTAAAGTCGTGGCAATTGTCGGGTATACGAATGCCGGAAAATCGACTCTTTTGAACGCCCTGACGCATTCGGATGTGCTGGAAGAGGACATGCTTTTTGCGACACTGGATCCGACGACGAGAAGTTATGAATTGGAAAATGGACAGAAGATTTTATTTACGGACACGGTTGGTTTTATCAATAAACTGCCGCATCATCTGATCCAGGCGTTCCGAAGTACGCTGGAAGAAGCAAGATACGCCGATATGATCCTGCACGTCGTGGATTGTTCGAATGAACATTATGAGACGCATATGAATGTCGTCTATGAGACCCTGAAAAATCTGGAGGTAATGGACAAACCGGTTTTGACAGTATTTAACAAAGTTGACCGGCTTCAGGTAGAGGGAAAGAGCGTGGATCCGCTGTTATTTAAAGATGCAAGAAGCAAAGATGTCCAGCTTCTTTCCGCTAAAAGGCAGCAGGGATTTGACGAACTTCTGCAAAAGATTGAAAAGATTTTAAATGAGGATTTTGTGCGGATTGAGAAGACATTTTCTTATCAGGAAGCGGGCAAAATTCAGATCATACGTGAATATGGCAGACTGGATACGGAAGAATACCGGGAAGACGGCATCTACGTCGAAGCGGCGGTGCCGGCTGCTTATGTCGGCAAAGTGATGGGGTGACCGGATGGCAAAGGAAATACGAATGATCGCGGCGGTGGCATCGGATCTCGGCATTGGAAGGGACGGAAAACTGTTATTTCATATCAAAGAAGATATGGCGTGGTTTCGCAGCCATACACTTCACAATGTAGTCGTGATGGGACGTAAGACACTGGAAAGTTTTCCCGGAGGCAGACCGCTCCCGGAGCGGACGCACATTGTACTCAGCCACGAAAAGCATGAAAATACGGAAAATGTAATCTGGGTAACATCGGTCGAAGAGGCGCTTGTCAAGATGGAAAAACTGCCCGGAGACGTTTATGTCACCGGGGGCGAGCAGGTTTACCGGGAGTTTCTTCCGCTGGCAACGAAACTGTATCTTACCGAAGTGGCAGAAAAATGTGACGCGGATGCTTATTTCCCTGATTTTTTATCGAATGGAGAATGGAAAAAAATGGAAGAAAANNAGAAAAATGTGACGCGGATGCTTATTTTCCTGAATTTTTGTCTAAAGGTGACTGGAAAAAAATGGAAGAAGATAGTCGCGGTGGTTTTGCTTTTGTAACGTATGAAAGAAACCAGTAACTATTAAAATATCGAATCATTGAGGCACAGGACGCCCCAGCCGATCTGCGGATTGGGGTAAGTGCGCAGTGCAGGAAGGGGTCTGGCTCCGCGGATGAGCC
>DJNB01000068.1:0-3567 GCA_002435545.1 Lachnoclostridium sp. UBA6475 | reverse complement strand
TGCATCAGAAGGGCGGCGCTTCCGGTTACAAACGGAGTTGCCATCGATGTACCGGAGCGGGCGTTGTAACCGCCGCCGACCGAAGCACTTGTGATATTGACACCGGGGGCTGCCAGATCCGGTTTGGTGAGCGAAAGGGCGGTAAATCCCTGGCCGGAAAAGGAGGCGAGCTGGTTTGCGTTGCTGTCATAGGCGGCAACCGTGATCGGGCGGAAGGCGGTGGAAGGGATGGTAAGAGAAGTTTCCGGATCGGCGACGAGAAAGCGCGTCTGCGGATTGATGCTGGCGGAGGAAGGCAGCCACAGATCAAACCGCCCATTTTGGATGTTGACCGGGATCAGCTGCCACGTCCAGAGACCTTCGGCAATCGTCTGCTGTCCGGCGGGAGGAAGCATTTCCACATAAATTTCCTGAAAGATCTGGTAGGGTGAGGGTTCGCCGAAGAACCAGTACAGGTCGGTGTTGTCAAGGCGAGCCTGATAGGCGCCGATGTAGTTTTCGTTGAGAAATATCGATTCGCCGGAAGGGGCAGTGAGGCGGATCTGAAATTCATCGGAAAAGTCTTTCCAAAGCTGGATATTTAGCGAAGTTTCGCCGGGAGCGACGGAAAGTTCTCTGGAAATGGGCATCTGAGACAGCGTATCCGAAGCATGCCGGCCGAGATTTCCTTCGTTTCCGGTGCCGACAGCAATTGTCGTACGCCCGATCGTGGCAATGGTATCGAGATAGGTTTCCAATAGCGAAAATCCGGTGTGGCTGCCATAATTATTTCCAAAACTGAGATTGAGAGAGAGCGGCATCTGAAGTTCCAGAGACCGCCTGACACAATAATCCAGAGCGGTCATCAGTTCTGTGGTGCGCGGAAAGGCATCGGGAAGAAGATTTCCAAGTTTTACCACAATCAGGCGGCTTTTTGTCGCAACGCCGGCATAAAGACCACCGCTGGCACGCCCATTTCCGGCGGCAATGCCGGCGACATGAGTGCCGTGTCCCGAAAGATCTTTACTTGGAAATGTTCCATCGTCCGCAAGCAGAGCCGCGTTGATCTCTTCTTCGGAAAATACCTGTCCGAGGGTCTGATCCCACAGATTTACAATGCGCGTCGTCCCGTCTTCGTTACGAAAGTCCGGGTGATAGATGTCGATGCCGCTGTCAATGATACCGATCAGGACATTTTCTCCCGTCAGATTTTTCGGGGGTCTTGTGACGGGAGGGATGCACGCTGCCGACTTGGCTCCCGCGAGGGAAAAGGACAGCCGTTTCGGCTTTTCGATGTATTCAATCTGGGGAAGGGCAGAGATTTCGTTAATCCGGTTTTCGGGCAGATACAGGATGCCATAGCCGCCAAACAGGGAGACGAGGGTGACATCCTCCGGCAAAACCAGGTCGCCGGAATAACGGATGATCAATTCCCACGACTGCGTTTCCGGCGAATAGCCGGCTTCCAGCGAGGGACTTTTGGCGCGCACGGAAGACGGAACCGACAAGGCAAGTTCCAATGCGGTTTCAAGTTTTTGATTTGTCATTTTCATATGCCTGACGAAGTTTTTCCAATGCCCGTTTTTCAATCCGGCTTACGTAACTGCGGCTGATGCCGTATTTCTTTGCAATTTCGCGCTGCGTGATCTCCGTTCGTTCCTGACTGCGATGGTGCGTGGGAAGCCCGTAACGCATACGAATGATATCGCGTTCCCGCTTGGTAAGAACAGTTTCCAAATATTGGTAAATCTTCCTTGCGTTTTCTTCAAATTCAAGCCGCTCTGCGACATCCTCGTCATTGGTTTCCAGAAGATCCAGTAACTGAAGTGTATTTCCCTCGCCGTCTTCGCCGTTGATCGGCTCCGAGAGAGAAATTTCTTTCGCTTGTTTTTTCGCGCTGCGGAAGGTCATAAGAAGTTCATTGTCGATACAGCGTGAGGCGTAGGTTGCAAGGCGGACACCTTTGCCGGATTTGTAACTGTCCACAGCCTTGATCAGACCGATGGTGCCGATGGAGATCAGATCTTCCTGTGGCAGGTCGCTGGTATTGTATTTTTTTACCAGATAAGCCACCAGCCGCAGATTTCGCTCGATCAGGATCCGGCGGGCCTCCTTATCTCCCTGCTCATGAAGCTTGAGATAGTGTTCTTCTTCTTTGGCGGACAAGGGGGTAGGAAAAGATTGCAATGGCGACACCTCAGAAACTAGCGTTATAGATAATGTATGAAAAGAAAGGGAAAATAGTGCCTGACCGGGGGAAAATAGTGGGGGAAGAAAAGAAAAAGAGGCGTGTGCGAAGGGGCGACAGGGGATGCGTGGAGCGGCGGAGAAAAAAGAATGCGCACACGCCAAAAAGGAAGAAGAGAGAAATGACGTGTGCGTATCTGTTCCAGAGTTTGTATCAGTGGTGCGGCTCGTTTATTTGGCAAGCCATATTTCAACGCCCTTTTCATCTATTTTCTTTAAATCTTCTTCGGAAGCATCTTCATCGGTGATAAGGACATCCAAAGTATCGACAGGACAAAGGCTGAGGATGGAGTCCATGCCAATTTTGGCGGATGGATACAGTCCGTAGACCTTTCTTGCAGACGAGAGGATCGTATTAAAAATGGACATATTTCGATTGCGCTGAATTGACAAGCCAAATTCTGCACTGACACAGGAGGAAGTGACAAATACTTTGTCAAAGCGGAGACGGCGTAACATCTCCAACGCAAAACCGTCATATACTACACCGTTTTGTTGAAGTTCTCCCCCTAAAAGAAGAATGGTAATATTTGGATATTGACGCAGGCTGTCGGCAATCGAAATAGAATTTGTTACCACGGTACAGGAGAGATCCTGCGGCAGATTTTGCGTCATAAGGTATCCAATGCTTGCGGACGTGATATAGATCACATCGTTTTTTTCAATGCATGCAGTGGCGCGCTTCGCAATCGCAAGATAATTTGGCAGTACTTTCGAAACTCTTTCCCGGGAAGTTAAATTACCGACCTCGGTTTGAAATCCGACGTTCCGCAAGGGAATAGCACCGCCGTGAGTCCGCTTTAGCAGCCCTTGTTCTTCCAAAAGACGCAGATCGCGTTTGGCAGAATCGTAGCTGATCCCAAACATTTCCTGAATCTCCTGATTTGTAATACTCTGTTTCTGCTTTAATACTTCGAGTATTTTTTGATGTCTTTCTTCAATAAACATAAAAACATCTCCCTTCGTTCTTGTTTGCACACATATTATCACGAATATTAACGGTTGTCAATACAAAAAAGAAAAAATGTGAATAAAAATGAATAAACGGGAACAAAAGGCGTGGAAACAGGAAATGGAGTGTGCGGAGCGGCTGGGGAGAAGGGGGCTGAAGGGGCACGTACACGTTAAAAAGGGAAAAGTAGGAAATGACGTGTGCGGAGCGGCTGGAAAGGAAGGGGCACGTACACGCCAAAAAGAAAAAAATAGGAAATGGCGTGTGCGGAACGGCGGGGGAGATCGGAGTTGTACACGTCAAAAAGGAAAAAGCAGAAAATGGCGTGTGCGGAGCCACCCCCAACAGCGCCAAACTACCGTATTGTACACGCCAAAAAGAAAAAAGCA
>DJNB01000146.1 GCA_002435545.1 Lachnoclostridium sp. UBA6475 | reverse complement strand
AGCGTATCCGGTGGTGCGGTCAGCGGACAGGCAGTGTCAGGCACAGCTGTCAGTGATTCTACGGCGTTGAATATTCATGTGATGACAGAGGGAAAAGTGACGATTCCCAATCCGGCAGATGTCGAAGGATCCGCCGATGTTTATTTGAGAAAAGAACCGGATGACAACATTTACGTCGAGGACCATTATGGAGAAGAGGTAGTACCATCTGTGTATGAGGATTTTTTGGCAGATATGTCTTTTCTCGGTTTTGACAAGCCTGTATTTGTCAGTTCTTATGCCGTAGGAAATCTGACGAAAATAACGGATTCCATTGCCCATGTGACGACACAAACCAAAAAGGGAATCAAAGAAAAAGAGATAGAGGGGGATTGTCTGGTACTATTTGTGACAGCAGAAATACCGACAGCGGAAGATTACATGAAGGATGTGGAAAATGGCATTGACAGCCAGTCTTATATTGTTGTGCTGGATTATGGGGCAGGGAAATCTTATAAAATAGAAACAGAGTTTTTGCTAGCGAATATTCAGCACTGGAGTGATTTGGAAACGGTAGATCTGACAGGAGATGGAGTACAGGAAGTGGCTGTTCAGCACTGCTACAATCAAACGATTGTGTTTGGGGCGTATCGTGTCAATCGGGAAACAGCGGAACTGAGGGAAATTTATTCTACACTGTTGTCAGAAGAGGGAGGATACCGGGAAGAACGTGGATTTAAGGGAACACTGCTGGATGACTATAAAGTAAAACTGGAATTTCCGGATATTGGATATTCTAAGACGGTTTCGATGATGGAAGACGGCGGCTATACGGAAGAGGAATTGCAGATAGAGAATCACGAGGATGGGGAGGGCAGTATCAAGAATTATGGAGCGTTGTGGAAAGACGGAGTTTTAAAGGGAGATGGGCCGGTATTTTTATATACGACGGATCATGTGGATTATATCAAGAATAAGGATGGCAGCATCCGGGTGGATTTTGCCTGGTTGTTAGCTGTGGAACATCGTTCGTGTGATATTGGAACAATGCATGTATATTATGAGTATGATAAATCTAAGGATACCCTTGTTTTGGCAGGGGCAAAGTATGTAAATAGGGAGCAGGCAGAGAAAGAGTGGAAAGAATGGGCAAAAAGAATGAGGAAAAAGAGAGGTAGTTGTGATGAAGAAAAAATGGAATGGATTTCTGACTTTGATGGTAATGACAGCAGCCGCTATGCTGGCTTTGACTGCCTGTGGCGGTTACCGGATTGAGACGGGAAGCGTATCCGGTGGTGCGGTCAGCGGACAGGCAGTGTCAGAAAAGCCGGAGGAGACAGGAATGTTTTGCAATGACACGCATCTGTATTACCGACCATGGGAATCGGACGACGAGATGGAGACCATTGTGGAGCGAGACTTTGCAGATGGTTCAGAGCGGAAAATCAAAATAAAAGATCTTTATGACCTGCACTACGTAGACAATGACTGGATTTATTATGAAAAATGCCAGAATCCCACAGATGAAAAAACGGCATCGTTTTGGCGCGCACCGATAGAGAAAATAAACGGAAAAGATCAAGTGAATGAGGAAAAAGAAGAAGTGGTTTGTAAGCCGAAAGAGGGAGTGGGACATAGGATCAGCGATTTTGCCTGTAAAGTTTTCTGTAATGGAAGATTTATCGCTCATGCGTCGGCAGAAAAATATAAGTTGTGTGTATTTGATATCGAAAAGGGAGAATATGTCGATACAAATCAGGAAGATGACATTTTTTGTAATATAACCGGTGTCAGTGAAGCGGGAGCAGTGATAGAGGATAAGAACACATGGTGGCTGGATGGAAAAACAGGAAAGTTGAGTGTTATTCGGAGTTATCCCCACAATGAATACGGCGGCAGGGCGAGTTATGTAAATGGCGGAAAAGTATTTTTGACAGGTTCCCTGTTATACAATGAAAGGGGAGACGCAGAAGTGGCAAATACAGAGGTAGAGTTATATCTCCCGCCTTGTAAAGAATTTCCGGATGGCAAACTGCAAAAAGTAAGTACTCAGGATGAATTAAAGACAGTATTGGAACAAGAAGGATATTTGGATGCTTTGAAAGAATATGAGATAGATATAATTAATGTTTTTTTTAGAAAGAATACGGTATATTATCAAGTTTTTCTTTCCGGCGAAAAAAACAAGGTTTCGTATCAGTATAATGTAATACTTAGTAAAAGTTTACAGTCGGGCAGCGGATTGAAGGTTGAGAATGAATTGACGAAAATATTGTCAAATGCAAAGGAAAATCAACAAGTTTCCGGAGTTTGTCTGGAAATAACAGACAAATATGCGATTATGTTAGTGGAAAATGGGGATGACAAAGAACAATTTTTGTATTATGATTTTGATACGGGAGAAGTGAAAACAATGACGAAAAAAGAGAAAGAATGGTATTTGCCATATTGTAACGATCTCTATCATTGAGAGGGACGTCTGTCTGCCGGAAATTATCGGTCATACAATCCCTAAGAATGGAGAAGAATCGGATAACCTATATAAAAGAAGCAAAAATGGAGATTAGAACATGGAAAAAGTAAAACAACTACTGGAGAAAAACTTAAATGAAAACACCCTGCGCGCGGTGGTGAGCAAC
>DJNB01000012.1 GCA_002435545.1 Lachnoclostridium sp. UBA6475 | reverse complement strand
TTCTGGATACCGGGAACAGGCTGGTGGAACCGGTCAGTGGCGCAGGTGTATCCATTGTGACAAAAGAGTTGTTTCAAAAATTTCTCACGAAGGAAGAGGAAATTCAATTTTCCAAAACACTAAGTGAAGGGATGCTAAACAACAGAGGAACGTTGCTTTTGCGTTATATACCATATCATTCTGTAGGAGAAGAAAGGGGATTTCTCCCAGGGATACTGGTGGATGAGATGGAAATCCGGCTGGCTGATGGGAAACGAATCAGAAAAGAACGGGAATGGCTGGGGATATATGATAAATGCCTGTCAAATGACGCCGGATTTGACATCTTATTTCATAGTCAGATACTTAGTTAAGAGTTAGGAGGTTTCTTATGTTATTGCGCTTGTCTATGCCAAATCGTTTTCAGTTCCGTATGATGCAGGACTGGAAAAATGTATTGTTTCATCAAGGAGGTGATATTCATTATATCGGAGGTGCGGAGATTTTACCGGCACCGCTCGAAGCAGAAGAGGAAGCTGCGTGTATCGAAGGATTGTCAAGTGAGGATCCGGAGGCAGCGAAAAACAAACTTGTAGAACACAACCTAAGGCTTGTTGTCTACATCGCGAAAAAATTTGATAATACCGGCGTAGGAGTCGAAGATCTGATCTCGATCGGAACGATTGGATTGATCAAAGCAATCAATACGTTTCGCGCCGATAAGAAGATAAAATTAGCGACATACGCTTCCCGCTGCATCGAAAATGAGATTTTGATGTATCTGCGGAGAAACAGCAAGATCAAGATGGAAGTTTCCATCGATGAACCGCTCAATGTGGATTGGGATGGCAATGAATTGCTGCTTTCCGACATCCTTGGAACAAGTGAAGATATCATTTACAAGGATATTGAGAGGGAGGTGGATATCAAATTATTGAAGAAAGCACTTTCGACATTAAGCGAGAGGGAGCGGAAGATCATTCATATGCGGTTTGGTCTGGCAGATTATGAAGGGGGTGAAAAGACGCAGAAAGAAGTGGCTGACTGCATGGGAATTTCGCAAAGTTACATATCAAGACTGGAAAAGAAGATCATGAAACGCCTGAAGAAGGAAATGCTTCGTCTGGAGGGTGAACATTAGACGGATGGGGCGTCAGAAAACGGCTTCAAAAAATCAATAAAGGGCTGTCAATTATTGGCAGCCCTTTGTGATGTTTTTTACTTTTTTGTTGTAAACCAGGTGTAAGAAGTACGTCCGGTGCGGATTCGATACAGAACCGGAGTGTTTCCTTTGCTCACCAGTATCGCTTTTGAACATTTGCTTGACTGTCCCGGTGAAAGAGATACATCGCTGAGATCTTCCATCAGTTCAAAGAAGAATCCCCAGTCAATATTTTCCAATTGTTTTGTTCCGGTGGAATCAAAAATATTGTAATAGTAACTAAATACATCTTTGACATCTACCACTTCGGTTCCGGATACATATTTAATGTTAAACTGGAAATAAATGTATTCCTGTGAATTGGTAGGTTTCAGGTTTTCCGGATTGGATAAGATCTTTTCGCTTGCTTTCTCGCCGGAAAGAAAAGAATTTAATTTGATCTTAAATGTTCCAATCTTTTTTCCATCGTCATAATAATTAATGGTATGCTCTTTGTAAGCGGAAAGCGGATTCAAGCGGCCGCCGGCCTTGGTATCTGCGGAAGAACCGTTTACGGTTACATCACAAAACAGTTTCTTTCCTGAAAACTTAGCACAGATACGGGCACTTCCCAGTTTTTTAGCCGTTACTTTTCCTTTGGAATTTACCGAAGCTACGGATTTTTTTGTGGAACGCCATACCACTTTTTCGGTTGTTCCTTTGACACGCAGTGTCGTGCTTTTTCCAATGGTTAATGTTACAGAGCTTTTACTCAAACGTGCGGCAGCCTGTGCTTTCGGTGCGGGAGTCACGCCGGAAACCCCGGTAATAAGGAAAGCCGCGATCAAAGTAAGAGAAACGCTTCTTTTTATCAACTTCATAATCATTATCCTTTCTTAAATTCATGTTTTTGGAAGGTTTTGACATTATGGCAAATGCCTTTCAAACCTTATGGCATCATTCTACATCAAATGGAGGAAAAGTGCAAGTGAAATAAATTTCGCTGTAGAATTTCCTTTCTTTTTATGATATACTTGTCCATAAGAATATTCAATGGAAGGAAAATGGTAAATTATGTCAGAAATAAAAAAGAGTAACATACGAAATTTTTGTATCATTGCCCATATTGACCATGGGAAATCTACTCTGGCAGATCGAATTATAGAAAAAACAGGACTTTTGACAGAGCGCGAAATGCAGGCGCAGGTCCTTGATAATATGGAATTGGAGCGTGAACGTGGGATTACGATCAAAGCACAGACGGTACGAATCGTATATAAGGCAAAGGATGGCGAAGAATATATTTTCAATCTGATCGATACGCCGGGACATGTCGATTTTAACTATGAAGTATCGCGAAGTCTGGCGGCTTGTGAGGGCGCGATCCTGATCGTGGATGCGGCGCAGGGAATTGAAGCCCAGACGCTGGCAAACTGTTATCTGGCGATCGACCATGATCTGGAAATTATGCCGGTCATCAATAAAATTGACCTGCCAAGCGCAGAGCCGGAGCGGGTAAAAGCAGAGATTGAAGATGTGATCGGGATTGAGGCGGAAGATGCGCCATTGATCTCCGCAAAGATGGGAACCAACATTGAGGAAGTGCTGGAGCAGATCGTGCAGAAGATTCCGGCACCGCAGGGAGATGAAAAGGCACCGCTGAAAGCACTTATTTTTGACTCGATTTATGATTCTTATAAGGGCGTTATTATTTTCTGCCGTATTTTCGATGGAACCGTGAAAAAGGGAACGAAGATACGGATGATGGCGACAGGAATGGAAGAAGAGGTAGTGGAAGTCGGTACGTTTGGTGCCGGTCAGTTTATCCCGTGTGAAGAACTGTCTGCCGGAATGGTGGGATATATTACGGCAAGCCTGAAAAATGTAGAGGGAACGCGTGTCGGAGATACGGTGACGACGGTGGATGATCCATGTGAAGAGGCACTTCCGGGGTATAAAAAAGTACAGCCGATGGTATATTGCGGACTGTATCCGGCTGATGGAGCCAAATACCAGGATCTGCGCGATGCACTGGAGAAATTACAGTTAAACGATGCGGCGCTTCAGTTTGAGGCAGAGACGTCGATCGCGCTGGGATTTGGATTCCGCTGTGGATTTTTGGGACTGCTTCATCTGGAAGTTATTCAGGAAAGACTGGAGCGGGAATACAATCTGGATCTTGTGACAACGGCGCCGGGTGTTGTATATCATGTGTACAAGACCAATGGCGAGATGGTGGAAGTGACAAATCCTTCCAATCTTCCGGATCCGTCTGAGATCGAGCATATGGAAGAGCCGGTTGTAAATGCGGAGATTATGGTGACGACAGAATTTGTCGGCGCGATCATGACCCTTTGCCAGGAACGCCGAGGGGTATATCTGGGAATGGAGTACATGGAGGAGACGAGAGCGCTTCTCAAATACGTACTGCCGCTCAACGAGATCATTTACGATTTCTTTGATTCCCTGAAATCGCGTTCACGGGGATACGCGTCATTTGATTATGAGATGAAAGGCTATGAACCGTCCAGCCTGGTGAAATTAAATATACTCATCAATAAAGAAGAAGTCGATGCCCTTTCGTTTATTGTACACGAAAGTACGGCGTATGAGCGCGGAAGAAAGATGTGTGAGAAACTCAAACAGGAGATTCCGAGACATCTGTTTGAAATTCCGGTGCAGGCGGCGATCGGCAATAAGATCATTGCCCGTGAGACGGTAAAAGCCGTGCGGAAGGATGTCCTTGCCAAATGTTATGGCGG
>DJNB01000041.1 GCA_002435545.1 Lachnoclostridium sp. UBA6475 | reverse complement strand
CCTTTCAAGCTGGTAAGAAGCCTAAAGAGCAGCCCAATTCACCAAATTCCCTAGAATAGGCTAATAGGCTGCTTTCCCGCGTAATCGCCCCACCCACATAATCATAATAAGGAGGAAACCAACATGCGTCTGGATAAATATTTAAAAGTATCCCGTCTGATCAAACGCCGCCCGGTGGCAAATGAAGCCTGTGATGCCGGCAGAATACTTGTCAATGACAAAGTGGCAAAGGCGTCTTTGAATGTCAAGCCGGGAGATGTGATTGAGATTCAGTTTGGAGATAAGACGACAAAAGTAGAAATTCTTCGCGTCGAAGAGACATATAAAAAAGACGAAGCGAAAGAATTATACCGATATTTGTAAGAAATATGCCTGCCATCGCCGCAGGCATATTTTTTTGGCTGTCTGCATAGGATGAGAAGAAAAGAGAGAAAGGATAAGCAGGATGGAAAATCAGGAAAATCGAAAAAACTCTCAGTTTGATACTCACCATTTCGTACTGAAAGAGCGTAAAAATGCTGCCATTACGGGGGTTAAGGAAGTTCTTTCCTTTGACAGCGGGGAGGTGCAGCTCGATACGGTCCGTGGGCATCTGGCGATAAAAGGGAAGGATCTGCATGTCCGCCGGCTTACGCTTGAACGCGGCGAGGTAGACATTGACGGTACGGTGGATGAATTCAAATATTCAGATGTGCATACGGCAGAGGATGCAAAAAGTTTCCTGGGGAGATTGTTTCAGTAGCCTATGGAGATGATCCGGGGGCAGATGGTGTTTTTGGCAGGTTCGGTGGTGAGCGGGTTTGCCGTTATGGGATGCTATGAATTGGTGCGTGTGCTGCGGAGCGTATTTCGGCTTAAACGTCTGGGAAAATTTATATTTGACACGATTTATTTCAGTATTGCGGCGGTATTGGTGTTTCAGATGGTCTTTCTTTGCAATCATGGGACACTCCGCATTTTCTTTGGAGCGGCGTTTGTATTGGGGGCGATTGCCTATCATAAGATATTTGGGACAGCCGTTTCCAGGGGGGTGATCTGGCTGTTTTCGGGAATATGCCGAAAAATAATACAACCGTGTGTTCGAAATTGTAAAAGATTGCTAAAAAAATTCAAAAAAAGTGAAAAAAAACCTTGATATTTACCACGAATCGTCTTATAATAAAAACACATTAGTCTACAGGGTTAGAAAAATAGTACAGTTGTAGAACAAACGAACGGATTGAGAAAAGAAAAGTAAGTAAAGTTATTAAAATGTGGGCGTATTCGCTCCAGAACGGAGAATTGAATGAAGAAAAGGAAAAAGAAGCCAAACCGCACCGGATTGTATCTGGTCATGACGGTTGTTCTTTTGTTCTGTGCAACGCTGGGAATCCACAGCATTTCTCTTCGTGCTACCTGTAGTTCCCTCCAAGAGCAGAAAACGGAGTTGGAAGCGAAGAAAAGTGATCTGGAAAAAGAAGCAAAAAGCATTGAAGAACAGAAGAAGTACATGGAAACAAACGAATACATCGAGCAGATAGCCAGAGAAAAATTTGGTCTGGTCTATGATGATGAGATCGTATTCAAAGCAAAGTGAGAATCGTGTCGAAAAGTTTTTTTGGCACGGTTCTTTTTTTGACAACATTCGAGCCGCTCTTTCGTTATACTTAACGTTACGAATGAATGCATAGGAAAGGAGCGAGCGGTGAGATGAATGGCGCTGTGTCGAAAAAACGTTGGTTGATGGAGATTGGAATCGGATTTATGCTGGGGAGAGTCTGGATATTTTCAATGAATCCATTTGGATTGGCATATTTGTGTGCGTCCGTGGTATATCCGGGAGGGAGAAGTCTGGTATTTCTTTCGGTTCTGGCAGGCTTTATCAGCCAGGCAAAGGGATTGGATTTTCTGCATTATATTATGATGACGGGGTTACTTTGGTTTGTGCAGAAAATTATGAAAAAAGTGGATGGAAAAGAAGGAAGCTGTCTGGCGATAGCAGCAATTGGGGGCATTTTAAATGTGGCACTTGCGCTTACAACCGGATTTCTGCAACACGGTACTACAGGTGTAGTATATACAGCGGTGTTAGAAAGCATATGTATTGTGGCGCTGGCAAATGTCATGCAGTGGGGGCTTCGTTTCCTTTTGTATGAAGACTGGGAGCGGGTACTCAGCAATGAAGAGATGATCAGCGTCCTTATGCTGGCGGCTTTAAGCATCTATGGGATGCCGAGGATGTTCGACGGTGTATTGTCACTCGTTGAGACATTTAGTTATTTGATGGTGCTGTTTGCCGGGTACCGGTACGGGGCGGCGATGGGCGCCATGGCGGGGGCGGCCGGGGGAATCTTGTCGGTTGCCGGCGGAAGTGATATGATATTGATCGGAGTATATTGTGTGCTGGGCATTACCGTAGGCGTTTTCCGGGAGATCGGGAGGGTCGTCAGCGCCCTTACTTTCGTGGCTGCGGGAGTAGTGTTTGCGTATGTTATCCGCGACGAAGTGCTGGGGATCGTCGAACTCCGCGGCATGGTATCGGCAGTGATCGTATTTCTGGCCTTTCCGCGGTCGGTTGTGCGCACGATTGAGACGGATTTTATGAAAGAACAGGAGAATCCGTTCGCCAAAGCGGATCTTATGAGCCTTGCCAATGAGAAGATCGATGGATTTTCCACGGCTTTTTTGCGGCTGGCGAAGTCCTTTCGGGATTTTACAAGATGCGAAGAACATATTTCCGGAGAAGAGATGGAATTGATCTTTGATGAACTGGCGGAAAAAATATGCCGGGATTGTGAAAAATGTAACGATTGCTGGGAGAGGCATTATGAAGAGACGTATGACAATATCCACAATATCCTCGCCGCCGCGTGCGAACAGGGGGTAGTGGAATGCGGACAGGTTGACGATAACTTTTTAAACCGGTGCATTCATCTCGAAGAATATGCGGAAAAATTGAATGAACGGCTGGCGCTTGCGCGTATGAATCTGAGCTGGCGCAATAAAATGGCGGAAAGCCGCGAAGCGATGGCTTCCCAGATGTATGAGATCGCGTATGCCCTGCGTGGTTTTACACAGGAATTGAACCACACGGCAGATGTGCCGCAGGATGTTAAGAAAAAGGTGCTGTATGCCCTGCGTTCCCTGGGTGTGCAGGTGAAAAATCTTTCTTTTAAAAAGGACGGAAAGGGCAATCTGGAAGTGAGTTTTCTGGCAAAGACCCGCGGAAATGCGTGCATTACCAAAAAAGACGTGGCACTTGCCCTGGAATCGGTTCTTTCAACGAGGATGACAGCCGGGCGGTATGTGAAAAATGTGATCTCCAAAGAATATGAGGTGACAACCTTTGTGCAGGATGTCAATTATAAGGCGCTGACGGGACTTGCCAGGGCGACAAAAAGCGGCGAGACGGTTTCCGGAGATAATTTTTCTTTTATGGAATTGCGGACCGGTGAACTCATTATGATGTTGTCGGATGGCATGGGAAGCGGGACGAGAGCGTGCCGGGACAGCCAGAATCTGGTGGATGTACTGGAAAGTCTGGTCGAGGCAGGATTCCGCAAAGAGTCCGCGATCCGGCTGATCAATACACTTTTTGTCATGTCTTATGCAGGAAAAACGTTTACAACACTTGACATGACGGCCATAGACCTTTATAGTGGAAGTTGTGAGATAGTAAAAAATGGTGCGGCTGCCACATTTATCAAAAAGAAGGATGGCGTGAAGACCATTTTTTCAAGTACACTGCCGGTCGGCGTGGAAATGAATGCAGATCCGGAGACCGTGATCCAGGATCTGGAAGAAGGGGACTTTATCGTAATGGTGTCAGACGGCGTTGTCGATGCGTTCCCAGGGGATGAAAAAGAATTTTATGTAGAAAATATTTTAGAGAACTTACAAACCAATAACCCGTCTGAGATGGCGAGAAAAGTGCTGATGGAAGCACTGGCGCGCAATGCCAGACAGCCGTTTGACGATATGAGTGTACTCGTGGCGGGGATTTGGAAAAAATAAGGCAGAATAATATGGAGGAATGAATGTTAAAGGATAAGGTACTAAAGTTTAATGAGCGCAATAAACTATTTGGAAAAGGCGACCGTATCGTCGTGGGGGTGTCCGGAGGAATGGATTCGGTGTGCCTGCTGGACATTTTGAATCAATGCAGAGAAGAATATGATCTTTCTCTTCTTGTCGTACACGTAAATCACTGCCTGCGCGGGGAAGAAGCCGACCGCGACGAGGCATTTGTGAAAGCGCTGGCGGAAAAAATGGGACTTGAATTCTACAGCGAGCGTGTGGATATACTACAGGTGTCAAAAGAACGCAAAATGACAGAGGAAGAGGCCGGACGTTATATGCGGTATCAGATCATGCAGCACGTCTGTATGATGAAAGGATATCAGAAGATCGCTATCGCCCACAACCAGGACGATGTGGCGGAGACGGTGCTTTTCCAGATGTTCCGGGGAAGCGGACCGAGAGGATTGTCCGGTATCTTTGCCAAGCGGGAGTATATTATAAGACCGATTTTGTTTGCGTCACGCGCCGAGATTGCAGAGTATGTCAAGACGCATGGACTTGACTGCTGTACGGATGCAACCAACGAAATGGAAGAATATTCGCGCAATAAGATCCGGCTGCGCGTATTTCCTTATGTCGAAAAGGAGATCAACAACCGCGCCAAAGAGCATGTGGCAAAGGCGGCGCAAAAGATAGCGCTCCAGAATGCCTACATCGAAAAACAGGCGAAAAAACGGTATATGAAACTGGTGCATGCGGACCGCGGAGAATATTATTATTCTTGTGAAGAATTTAACAAACTTGATATTGTGATCCAGATCGAGATTATCCGGCTGATCTTGAAAAATTTCCGGGATTCTGTGAAGGATATTACCGAGCAGCATTATAAGATGATCATTTCGCTGACAAAAAAAGAGGCGGGCAAGCAGGTGTGTCTTCCGGGAAATATCTGCGTAGAACGGCGGTATCAGTATGTATGGTTTAAAAATCAGATCGCGGATGTGAGGATCGCTACCAAAGAATTGTGCGAATTTCCGTACGATGGAGTCGTGGAAATCCACCGGGAGCGGGTGCGTCTGTGCATGGATGTCGTAGAACGTGAAAAACTACCCGAAGAAATTCCACAAAAAGACTATACGAAATGGTTTAATTATGATAACATTAAAGGTGGTATTGAATTGCGTAATCCGGAAGAGGGAGATTTCTTTGTGATGGATAAGCAGGGAAACAGAAAGAAGCTTTCGCGGTATTATATCGATGAAAAGATACCACTGAGTGAGCGGAAGCGGGAAATCGTGCTGGCAGATGGAAGTCATGTGCTGTGGGCGGTTCCGGGACGCATAAGTGATGCATATAAAATAACTGAAGACACAAAAAAGGTACTAGTGGTTGTCTTGACGAAATGTTAAAAAAGAATAGTGAGGTAAAAGGAAAACCATGAAAGAAGAAGTTAAGGTAATGATTTCGGAAGAAGAGATTACAGAGAAAGTAAAAGAGATTGCTGCGCAGATCAATGAAGATTATGCGGGCAAAGAAGTTTTTTTGCTTTGCATTCTGAAAGGAAGCGTGTATTTTACCTGTGATTTGTCCAAATATCTGACAATGCCGGTAAAAATGGGATTTTTAAAGGCGTCCAGTTATGGTGACGGTCTGACAAGTTCCGGCGTAGTACGCATCAATCAGGATGAAGAGATCAATGTAAAAGGAAAACATGTAATTGTGATCGAAGATATCGTGGACTCTGGAAGAACACTCGCCTTTTTGATGCATATGCTGGCAAAAAGAGAGCCGGCAAGCCTGCGTCTTTGTTCATTCCTGGATAAACCATCAGGCCGTGTGTCTGACGTCAGCCCGGATTACAGCGGTTTTACAATTCCGGATAAATTTGTGGTTGGTTATGGGATGGATTATGCCCAGAGATACCGCAATCTGCCATATGTTGGCGAACTTATTTTCAAGGAGGGTGAAGAATGAAAAGCGTAAAAGGCTATGGCTTTTTTATCGTTTTGCTCGTAGTGATCGGAATCGCTTATCTGTGCAACAATTACATTATGGATTACGACCGCGATTCCTACTCAGTAACGCAGTTCAAACAGGATCTGCAGGATAAAAAGATAAAGAAAGTAACGATTGAACAGAATGCGGAAGTGCCGACAGGACAGCTGGTCATTCAATATGAAAAAGGGACAAAACAGTTGTACGTGTCCGATGTAAATGCGATGATCTCCTATCTGGACGACCAGAATTTTACCGAGTATCATCTGAGCGATGTGGCGCGTACGCCATGGTATGTTGAAATTCTGCCGTATGTGATCGGCTTTGTATTATTTTTTGTGCTGTTTAGCATGATGATGCCAAACGCCGGCGGCGGTGGCAATAAAATGGCAAATTTTGGAAAAAGCCGTGCAACCCTTACGATGCCGGATGACAAAGTAAAAACGTTTGCGGATGTTGCCGGACTGGTAGAAGAAAAAGAGCAGTTAGAGGAGATCGTGGACTTTTTGTCCGCTCCTTCCAAATATACAAAACTGGGTGCCAGAATTCCGAAAGGAGTGTTGATGGTAGGCCCTCCGGGAACCGGTAAAACCCTTTTGGCAAAAGCCGTTGCCGGAGAAGCAGGCGTTCCGTTTTTCAGCATTTCCGGATCCGATTTTGTCGAAATGTTTGTCGGAGTCGGAGCTTCCCGTGTCCGTGACTTATTTGAAGAGGCGAAGAAAAAAGCACCATGTATCGTATTTATCGATGAGATTGATGCGGTGGCAAGACGGCGTGGAAGCGGACTTGGCGGCGGACATGACGAGCGCGAGCAGACATTGAACCAGATGCTTGTCGAGATGGACGGATTTGGCGTCAACGAAGGGATCATCGTTATGGCGGCGACAAACCGTGTCGATATCCTTGACCCGGCGATCCTTCGTCCGGGACGTTTTGACCGCAAAGTTACCGTAGGACGTCCGGATGTGCGCGGACGCGAGGAAATTTTGAAAGTACACGCGAAAGACAAACCATTGGCAGAAGATGTAAATCTTGAAGATGTGGCACGTACAACGGCAGGATTTGTCGGTGCAGATCTGGAAAACCTCTTAAATGAGGCAGCCATTGCGGCAGCGCGCGACAACCGTGCTTTTATTGTAGAAGAAGATATTAAGAAATCCTTTATCAAAGTAGGAATCGGTGCGGAGAAAAAGAGCCGGATCATTTCCGAAAAAGATAAGAAAATTACAGCTTACCACGAGGCGGGGCATGCGATCCTGTTCCATGTACTTCCGGATGTCGGACCGGTTTATACGGTTTCGATCATACCGACCGGTCAGGGGGCAGCAGGTTATACGATGCCATTGCCGGAACGTGATGAGATGCATATGACAAAAGGGAAAATGCTTCAGGACATCACCGTATGCCTGGGCGGCCGCATCGCCGAAGGAATTATCTTTGACGATGTGACGACCGGTGCCGTACAGGATATCAAGCAGGCGACAGAAGCTGCAAGAGATATGGTCACCAAATATGGATTTTCAGATAAACTCGGCATGATCAATTATGACACGTCAGACGACGAAGTATTTATCGGACGTGACATCGGTCATACAAAGAGTTACAGCGAGTCTACATCGAAAGTCATCGATGACGAAGTGAAATCGATCATTGACCGCTGTCATGAGCAGGCGACAAAGATTTTGATGGATCACAAAGATATTTTGGATCGTCTGGCAGCTCTCTTGATTGAGAAAGAACGTATCACAAGAGAAGAGTTTGAGGCACTGTTTGAGCAAAATGACGAGAAAATCGCTTCTGACGAAGCATAAATTGTTGAATTTGCGAATTGCGGGAAGGTGTTTGGGCAAAAGTAACAAAAAGATTTTTAAAAAAATGTAATGTTTGTGCACACTGATTTAGAAGAACATGCTATACTTCATATCGTAAACCCCAATACATTATATAGTTTTTGCTACACCCCATAAGTAACAAAAATACCTTCTCCCAAAAGGACAGCCATCGTGAAGCTGTCCTTTTGACATATTTAATAAAAAGTAACTATTCAGGACCACTGTGTAAAAACAAT
>DJNB01000255.1:6043-14110 GCA_002435545.1 Lachnoclostridium sp. UBA6475 | reverse complement strand
CGCGGAAAATGGCGGCCGACAATGCCATCATCAAAGAATTGAAAGCCGTGGAAAGTCTGGGGTGCGTGTCGGTAATCTGTTCGGATAAGACGGGTACACTGACACAAAATAAAATGACGGTAACGGACATTTATATCGATCATACTGTCCTGCAACCGGAGGAACTCGATCTGATTGAGCCGCTTCACCGAAAACTTTTGTATAATGCAATCCTGAATAACGACGCTTCCTTTCAAAAGGGAAAGGAGATCGGGGATCCGACGGAAAGCTGTCTTTTGACAATGGCGCAAAAAGCGGGACTGACGAAAGCGGGCGTTTCGGAAGAAGACATCCGTGAAATGATGCCGAGACTGGAAGAAATTGCCTTTGATTCGGACCGCAAACTGATGAGCACGAAATATCGTCTGCACGGCGTATCGACGATACTTACCAAAGGAGCCGTTGATGTTCTGCTGGATCGGAGTGTTAAGCTGGCAGAGAGTGGGGGGAGCCGCGAGATCAATGACAAGATAAAAGAAGAAATCCTGCGCCAGAATCAGGAATTTTCGGAAAATGGTCTGCGTGTGCTTGCCTTTGCATACAAAGAGGTGGATGAAGATGAAAAACTGACGCTGGAAGAGGAAAATGGGTTTACATTTATCGGACTGGTGGCAATGATCGACCCGCCACGGGAAGAAGCGGCGGAGGCGGTCCGCACAGCCAAGCTGGCAGGGATTCGCCCGGTTATGATCACCGGAGATCACAAAGTGACTGCGGCGGCGATCGCGGCAAAGATTGGCATATTTGAAGAAGGAGATCTGGCGGTGACCGGGCAGGAACTGGATGCCATGAGCGATGAAAAGTTAGATGAACTTTTGGAAGAAATCTCGGTTTACGCAAGAGTTTCTCCGGAAAACAAGATACGAATTGTAAAAAACTGGCAGAAAAAAGGACGCATTGTGGCGATGACAGGAGATGGAGTCAACGATGCACCGGCATTGAAAAAGGCCGATATCGGTGTGGCAATGGGAATTACCGGGACAGAGGTGTCAAAAGATGCGTCGGCAATGATTCTTGCAGATGACAATTTTGCGACCATTATCAAAGCCGTATTAAACGGAAGAAATGTCTATCGCAATATTAAAAATGCGATTCAGTTTCTGCTCTCCGGCAATATGGCGGCAATCCTTGCGGTGCTTGCCTGTTCGGTGCTGGCACTTCCTTCACCGTTTGAACCGGTTCACCTTTTGTTTATAAATCTTTTGACAGACTCGCTGCCGGCACTTGCCATCGGAATGGAGCCGTCTGACCCGCAGTTATTGAAGCAAAAGCCGAGAGATCCGAAAGAAGGGATTCTTACGGGAAAATTTGTGCGGCGTCTTTTCGGATACGGTGCTCTCATTGCGGCAGCGACGATGACCGCTTTTGCCATGGGACTGCAGAAGGATGCGGCGACAGCGGCGACGATGGCATTTGCCACTCTGACACTGGCGCGGTTATTTCACGGATTTACCTGCCGGAGTGAACGTTCCCTCATCGATGTGAAACTTTCTACAAATTTATGGAGCATCGGCGCCTTTGCGGCAGGAACCTTGCTGCTGGCGGCTGTTCTGTTTATTCCGGGGCTGCACAATCTTTTTGAAGTGATGCCGCTAAATGGGACGCAGTATGCCGATATACTGGGGCTGGCAGTGGCACCGACCATAGTGATCCAGGGGGGTAAAATTATTCACAGGACTAGGCAGAAGGAAAATAATCTGTTAAAATAAATGCAGACACAAAACATACTATAGAAAAGAGGCGATGATATGAACACAAAGCGGGAATTTTGGCAGCGCAATGCGATGGCAGTAATCGGTATGCTGGTATTTTCAGCGGGTATCAATCTTTTTATCGTGCCGGCAAACCTCTACAATGGCGGGGTTCTGGGAATCAGCCAGGTAATCCGTACGGTATTGGTGCGCTATCTTCATGTGGCATCCGGAACGACGGATATTGCGGGTGTTATCAATATGCTTCTGAACATTCCGCTCTTTGCGCTGGCGTATGTATTTGTCGGTAAAAAGTTTTTCTTTCGCACGCTGGTCTGTGTGATCAGCCAGACCCTGTTTCTCAGTTTGATCCCGATACCGGCGGCGCCGATCGTGCAGGACTCCCTTACCGCGAGTATCATCGGCGGGATCTTTGGCGGAACCGGGATTGGGATAGCTTTGCAGTCCGGTGGTTCCAGCGGTGGTCTGGATATCGTTGGAATGATCTTTACCAAGCGGTTCAAGGGATTTAGTGTCGGCAAAGTGTCCTTGTCGGTAAATGCGGTTATTTACATTATCTGTGCGGTGCTGTTCGGCCTCCCTACGGCGGTGTACAGCATTATCTATTCGGCAGTGAATATGCTGATGGTTGACCGGACGCATACCCAGAACATCAATACAGAAGTGGTAATATTTACCAAAAAGAAGCCGCTGGAGATCATTGATTATATCGTCAACGAATATCACCGGGATGCCACCTGGTGGGAAGCGAAGGGCGGCTATACCGAGGAAAATACGTATATGGTCATTGTCGTCCTGTCCAAATACGAATGTGCTCATTTAAAACGCGAGTTAAAAGAGGTGGATGAGCATGCGTTTGTCGTTGTAAAAGATGGGATGTCCGTCGTGGGAAAATACGAAAAGCATTTACAATGATGAAAAAGATTCTCATTTCAAAAGTCGTTTTTGTGGGGAAAATCTCTTGTTTTTTACAAATTATTAGAATATACTAATAATTGTTAGCAAATGCTAACCACAAGACTGTTTTTTTGAAAGGAGAATAAAAAAGTGAATCATTTGCAGATTGAAAAGATAATAGGAAGAGAAATTATGGATTCCCGTGGAAATCCGACCGTAGAGGCAGAAGTTTATCTGTGCGGCGGCGTGATGGGAAGAGGAACCGCACCATCCGGAGCATCTACCGGTGAATTTGAGGCGCTTGAACTCCGCGATGGCGACAAGGGAAGATATCTTGGAAAAGGTGTTTCCAAGGCGGTTGAAAATATCAACACGACCATTCAGGAGACGTTGAAAGGAATGGATGCGTCGGATATTTACGCAGTGGATGCAGCGATGAGAAAAGCCGATGGAACAAAGGACAAGTCAAAACTGGGAGCCAATGCGATCCTTGCGGTTTCGATCGCCTGCGCGAAGGCAGCAGCCAATGCGCTGGAGATCCCGTTGTACCGTTTCCTTGGCGGAATCAGTGGAAACCGTCTTCCGGTTCCGATGATGAATATTGTAAATGGAGGATGCCACGCATTATCTTCCGGACTCGACGTGCAGGAATTTATGATCATGCCGGTCGGAGCACCTTCTTTTAAAGAGTGTCTTCGTTGGTGTGCCGAAGTATTCCATGCGCTGGCTTCGATTTTGAAAGAAAGAGGACTGGCTACTTCCGTCGGTGACGAAGGTGGTTTTGCCCCTGCATTGAAATCCGATGAGGAAGCGATCGAAACCATTTTGGAAGCTGTGAAAAAAGCCGGATATGAGCCGGGAAAAGACTTCAAGATCGCAATGGATGCCGCTTCTTCCGAATGGAAAACAGGCAAAGTAGGAGAATATAAACTTCCAAAAGCCGGAACCGTATATACGTCAGAACAGTTGATCGACCATTGGAAAAAACTGGTAGAAAAATATCCGATTATCTCCATCGAGGATGCGCTGGATGAAGAAGACTGGGAAGGCTGGAAAAAACTTACAGCAGAACTTGGCGACAAAGTACAGCTGGTTGGCGATGACTTGTTTGTAACGAACACCGAGCGCCTGGCTAAGGGAATTGAGCTTGGCTGCGGTAACAGCATCTTGATCAAACTCAATCAGATCGGTTCTGTATCCGAGACGCTGGAAGCCATCAAAATGGCACATAAAGCCGGATACACAGCAATTTCATCCCATCGTTCGGGAGAGACGGAAGATACAACGATCGCCGATCTTGCGGTGGCACTCAACACCTGCCAGATCAAGACCGGAGCACCAAGCCGTTCCGAGCGTGTAGCCAAATACAACCAGCTTCTCCGTATCGAAGAAGAACTTGGCGAAAGCGCAGTATATCCGGGAATGAATGCCTTTAATGTGAAATAAACGAATAGACGCTTTTAACAATTCAGAACTTTTTAACCAAAGGAAATTAAGTACCTAATCGTTTACCGAATCATTTGAATTAGAGAAGGAGATCAGAGTTTTCCAAGCGGGATTTAGAACACCGTCGGTGCGTAGAGGGCGTAGTCTGCCCTCATGCACCGTTACGTGTGTTCTTCTAAGCGCAAGCGGTCCTGCGGGGAAACTCTGATTTTCTTTTCTAAATAAAATGGATAGGTGAGGTTTCTTTGCTGATTCTTTACTACCATATCTGTATAATAAAAAATGGAGGAGATGGAAAATAATGAAAAATGGTACAAAGTACATAATTGACGGAATGAAGATGATCAGTATTCTGGCGGGGGCTTTTTTGCTCTGCCTGATATTGGAAACAAAATTTTCAGCAGAAACTGTACCGCCTGCAGTTATGGCGATGGCAGTATTTTTTGTATCGAGGTTTACGGATGGTTTTGTGTATGGGATCATTGCGTCGCTGCTGAGTGTACTTGTACTTAATTTTGCTTTTGCTTTTCCTTATTTTGCCTTCAATTTCAGCATTCCGGAAAATATCATTTCGGCGGTGATCATGCTTGTGATCACGGCAATGACGAGTACGATCACGTCCCAGCTCAAGTGGCAGGAGCGCGTGCGGGCAGAGAGTATCAACGAGAAAATGCGTGGAAACCTTCTGCGGGCGGTTTCTCATGATCTTAGGACACCGCTTACGACGATTTACGGGTCAAGTTCGGCGATTGTACAAAATTATGAGCATTTGTCCGAGGATCAGGTGGTGCAGCTGGCAGACGGGATCCGGGAAGATGCCAGATGGCTCATCGGAATGGTGGAAAATATTTTGTCCATTACACGGATTGATAACGACGGAGTGAAACTGGTTAAGACATCGACGGTTTTGGAAGAACTGATTGATTCGGTACTGACGCAGTTCAAAAAACGGTACCCGGATCAGAAAGTGAATGTGTCGATACCGGAAGAATTTACCAGTATTCCCATGGATGCCGTGCTGATCGAACAGGTTCTTATGAATCTTTTGGAAAACGCCGTGCAGCATGCAAAAGGAATGAGCGTGCTGGAACTTCATGTGTTTGTACTGGGAGAAAAAGCGGTATTCGAAGTCCAGGACGATGGATGTGGGATCGAGAAAGAGCGGATGAAGGGACTCTTTCAAGATTATTTTGCTGTAAAAGATACTCCTGTGGACAACCAGAAACGGAGCATGGGGATCGGTCTTGCCGTATGTGCCTCTATTATTAAGGCGCACGGTGGTGTGATCACGGCAGAAAATCGAAAGGAAGGGGGATGCTGTATCCGCTTTGCCTTAGAATTGGAGGAAACCGAAAATGAATAAATATAAAGTGCAAGTGATAGAAGATGAGATCAACATTTGCAATTTTATGAAAATGATCTTTGAGACACATGACTACCAGGCCATCTTTTCTCAAAAGGGGCAGAGTGGTCTGACGATGTTCTGGTCGCATCACCCGGATGTGGTCATACTTGACCTGGGACTTCCGGATATGGACGGGACAGAGGTGATAAAGCAGATTCGAAAAGCATCCGATACGCCGATCATTGTATTGTCAGCAAGGACGGATGAGGCCGATAAAGTCGAGGCGCTGGATCTTGGAGCCAATGATTATATTACGAAACCGTTTGGAACCGATGAACTTCTCGCCAGGGTACGAGCTACACTTAGGACGGCGCGGTTTCAGGGCACCGGCACAGGGATAAGACAGGAATTCAAATTGGGAGATATGAAGATATCTTACGATGCCAGAAGAGTAACCATCGGAGAAGAAGAGATACGGCTCACGCAGACCGAATATAATATCGTAGAGCTGCTTGCCGTACATGCCGGAAAAGTTCTAACCTACGCAGAGATCATTAAAAAAGTGTGGGGATATTCGGACTCCGGAAGCGTCAAAAAACTTCAGGTAAATATGGCAAATATCCGCAAAAAATTTGGCGAGACACCGGGAGAATACCGCTACATACGCAATGAACTGGGTGTCGGCTACCGCATGAATGACGAACAGGAATTATAAGATAAAACGAAAGGGATACAACAATGAAATTGACAGATATTATGGGACTCCTCGGAGGACTTGCCTTGTTTTTATATGGTATGCAGATGATGAGTCAGGGACTTGAAAATGCAGCAGGCGATAAAATGAAGCAGATTCTTGAAAAACTGACTTCCAATCGTTTGCTTGGAGTATTGGTCGGTGCTGTGATTACGGCAGTAATTCAGTCCTCCTCAGCGACAACCGTAATGGTGGTAGGATTTGTAAATTCGGGTATGATGACGTTGACACAGGCGATCTGGATCATCATGGGTGCCAATATCGGAACGACGATCACCGGACAGCTCATTGCCTTAGATGTAGGGGCATTGGCTCCATTTATTGCCTTTGTCGGTGTGGCCGTGCTGGTATTTCTGAAAAATGAAAGAATCCATCATATCGGAAATATCGTGGCGGGACTTGGAATCCTTTTTATCGGAATGGACATGATGAGTTCATCTATGGCGCCGCTCAGCGAATCACAGGAATTTGTCGGGCTTTTGACACGGTTTGAAAATCCGCTTCTGGGAATCCTTGCCGGAATGATCTTTACGGCGATTATCCAGTCGTCGTCTGCTTCCGTCGGAATTCTGCAGGCTTTGGCGGCCAGCGGAATTGTTACATTAAACAGCGCAGCATTTATTTTGTTTGGACAAAATATTGGAACGTGTATTACGGCACTTCTTGCCTCCATCGGCGCAAACCGCAATGCAAAGCGCACAACGATCGTACATTTTACATTTAATGTCATTGGTACCTGCCTGTTTACGATCCTTTGTATCGTTACACCGCTGATCGGATGGCTGCAGGCATTTACGCCGACCAACGTGCCCGGTCAGATCGCCAACTTACATACGTTATTTAATGTTGTGACGACGATACTTCTGCTTCCTTTTGGTGAAGTTCTTGCCAAGATATCGCAGAAAATATTGCCGATTAATGAAAAGGATGGTACAATACAAGGTGTACTGCCACGGATGCAGCTTAACGTCCGGGATACCTTAGGACAGTCCGCTGTCAGTACAGAAGAGGCAAAAAAGGAAATGTGGGATATGCTCTGTATGGCAGAGAAGAACGTACACAATGCGTTTAATGTATTTATCAAAAATGACAAAGAAGTTTTTCAATCCATTGCCGCGACGGAAGAGCAGGTGGACCGCATGAATACGGAGATTTCCTGTCTCATCACAACGGCGCTTTCCCACGAAAATACGACGATCGGCAGCGGTGTTTTCAGCAGTTATTATGCCATTACCGGAAACATTGAGCGGATCAGTGATCATGCAATGAATATTGCGGAATATTCGAAAACGCGAAAAAAGATGGGCGTGAAATTTTCGAAGAAGGCAAAGAAAGAAGCTGCTTATCTTCAAAAGATCTGCGATGAGATGTTTGCTGCACTAACAAATGTTAGTGATGATGTGGAAAAATGGCACGATGTCATCGCGGAGAGAGAGCAGGAAATTGATGATCTCACGAAAAAATGCCGGGAACGCATGATGGAGCGCATTCAGAATGAAGAATGTTCCTATCAGGCAAGCATACTATTTTCCGAGATGCTTACGGATTTTGAACGAATTGGAGATCATGCATTGAATATTGCAGATGAATTACAGACGATTGCCTCGTTAGGAGCAGAAAATTGGACTTGGACTTTAGAAGAAAGGGGATTCGATGATTAGCCCTATTTTGATCGCCATGATTATTTTAATCTGTGTTTTTTTAGACCGGGTTTCTGACCGCTTTGGAATCCCGGTTTTGCTTGGTTTTATATTGCTTGGTATCTTTTTTGGCTCGGACGGAGTAGTAAAGATCCCATTTGACAACTATTCTTTTGCGGAGCAGGTGTGTTCGATTGCCCTGATCTTTATTATGTTTTACGGCGGTTTTGGAGA
>DJNB01000255.1:0-6033 GCA_002435545.1 Lachnoclostridium sp. UBA6475 | reverse complement strand
AACATGCCAGACCGGCGGCGGGAAAAGCCGTTTTGTTATCGACGGTGGGTGTGCTTCTGACAGCCGGTGTCACCGGAATTCTGTGCCATTACATTCTTTCTATCTCCTGGATTGAAAGTTTTCTGATTGGAGCGCTGCTCAGTTCTACCGATGCGGCTTCCGTTTTTTCCATCCTGCGATCCAAACAGTTAAACCTCAAATACAATACGGCCTCACTGCTTGAATTGGAGAGTGGAAGTAACGATCCGGTTGCGTATATGATGACGGCAATCCTGATCACGGTTGCAAAGGGGAGTCTCAATTCGTATCAGCTTATTCAGATGGTCGTTCTGCAGATCGGCGGAGGTATTGTATGCGGTATTTTATTTGCCGCGGCGTCGGTCTATCTGATGAAGCACTGCCGGTTTTCTACGGATGGCTTTGATATTATTTTCTCCGTCGGAGTTGCTCTGTTAGCTTATGCGATGCCGACGGCAATGGGCGCAAACGGATATCTTAGTGTATATATTGTCGGTATTGTATTGGGAAATTCTGACATTAAAAATAAAACCAATCTGGTTCATTTCTTTGACGGAATGACGGGACTTACGCAGATTCTGATCTTCTTTTTGATGGGACTTCTGGCGTTTCCGTCAAGACTGCCGCAGGTGGTTTTACCGGCACTTGTGATCGCGCTGATCGTGACATTTATCGCAAGACCGTTGTCGGTGCTCCTTGTTTTAACGCCATTCCGGGCAAAAGCAGCGCAGCAGATCCTCGTTTGCTGGTCCGGACTGCGTGGTGCGGCTTCCATCGTGTTTGCCATGATGGCGACACAGAGTCTGGAACTGGAAAATGACATTTACCACATTGTGTTTACGGTCGTATTGTTTTCCATTCTTTTCCAGGGGGCGCTGCTTCCAGCTGTTGCGGGAAAACTGGATATGATCGACGCAAGTGATACGGTATTGAAAACATTCAACGACTATTCCAGCGAGGTGCCGGTTCAGTTTATCCAATTTATGGTAACGAGAGAACATGCCTGGTGTGGAAGGGCGCTCTGTGAGATCAATCTGCCTCCGGAGACACTGGTTGTTCTGCTGGAACGGGATGGAAATAACATTGTTCCAAACGGACAGACGATACTGCTGGAAGGCGACCGGCTGATCTTAAGTGCGCTCGCGCCGGAGGAAGTGACCGGGATCCGGCTGATCGAAAAGCACCTGGAAGAAGGACATAAATACGTCGGAAAGAAACTGAGTGAGATCAAGACCGGAAAAAATGAACTGATCATTATGATACAGCGCGAAGGAAGTATTATCATTCCGAACGGAAATGATATTCTGCAGGTGGGGGATACGGTCGTTATCAATCGTTCGAAGTAAAGCAAAGCAGTGTTTCCTGTGTTCAGACACGACGATTCACTGCTTTCTGCACATTGATCCATAATAGTTAACAATTTTTAATAATTTTTTTGTTGCGCAGAATGGATATTTTGTTATAATTATATATAGGTAGTACTGCTATCTGACGATTTTATGACAAAGAAGTGGAGTATATATGGTAAGCGAACAAAAAGTAAGGCTGATGGTACGTCTTGCGGAGTATGAGACACATGAGGGAAAACAGGACTTTGCGAGAACGAAATATTATAAAATGGATTATATACGGCTGCAGATCTTAAAGACCCTTGTCTGTGTGACATGTGCGCTTGTGTTGATCGCTGTGATCGCCGGATTATATAATATGGAATATCTGATCACAAATGCTCTGGAACTCGATTATATCAGTATCGGGCGCACCTATCTTGTCATTTATATCCTGCTTTTGGGACTGTTTTCTTTTGTGACGGTAAGTGTTGCTTCGGTTCAGTACGAATCCTCAAAAAAGCGTGTCAAAGAGTATTATCTTGTTTTACAGGAACTGATTCAGTATTATGAGCAGGAAGAAATCGAAAATGGTAATAAGGAGGAACGGAATTTATGATGATGGCATTGCTGGTTTTAAAGACCAGATGTAAAGAATTTTATGAAAAAAATTATCGGGTTGTCCGTTCCGTATTGAAAATAGTGATCAGTTTGATCCTTTATAGTGTTATTTTGTACCAGCTTCCGTTTTCAAAAGAACTGCGGGAATATGGACTTCCATTGTCCGTTATCCTGGCGCTGGTCAGTGGGTTTGTACCGGATACGGTTATCATTTTCTTTGCGGCAGTACTTGCGGCACTTGAAATTTCAGCGGTTTCTTATCTGGTAGCAGCATGTTTTTTATTTGTTATACTGATTTATTTTCTGCTGTTTGGCAGATATGCAAAGAGTCAGAGTTATCTGGTTCTTCTGATCCCGGCACTTTGGCCGTTAAACGTTGTATTTGCCGTGCCGATCGCAGCCGCATTGTTTTTAAATCTTGCGATGATTCCGGCGTGTCTGGCAGGGGTATTTGTAAGATACATTCTGTTAGCGATTGAGAATTATTATATGATCTCACAAAATACGGTAGATACCGGAAATACGCTGGAGGGATTGCAGTATTGTATTCGGTTTCTTCTTGATAATAAGGAGATGCTGCTTTATATGCTTACCTTTGTGATCGTTTATGTACTGGTATTTTTGCTCCGCCGCGGACGGTTCAGTCATGCTTCCCAGATCGGGATTTTTGTCGGACTTGTCGCAGGTATGGCGGGCGTTATTGCCGGGGATGCGTTTTGGAACATTGATACGGATCTTATGAAACTGCTGCTGGGGATGGCACTGACTGCGGTTATATCCTATCTGATACAGTTTTTCCGTATGACATTGGATTATACCGGCGTGCATAAACTGCAGTTTGAAGATGAAGATTATCTATATTATGTAAAAGCAGTACCAAAGGTGAAAGTAGCACCGGGAGACATGACGGTGACAAGGATTGAAGAAGATCGCGATGAGGGAATGATCGATCTGAAGGAAGAAATCGAAAAAGTGTTGGAAGAAGATATGAATTCTGACCATAAATAAAGCCGAAAACAGGCAGGCAGGAGATGAGCACGTATGGAAATGATACGAAGTTTTTTCAAAGATTATGTGGCATGGCTTACGATGCCCGCAATTAATATAATAGATATTATTGAGATGCTTATCATTGCATTTGCTGTTTATCATATCATTATCTGGATCAAAGATACCCGTGCATGGGCGTTGATGAAAGGAATTGTAGTTTTGTTCATTGTATGGCTGATCGCGGTGATCCTGGGAATGAATGTACTGTTATGGATCTTCCAGAATGCAATGGTGATCGGAATTACAGCAATTGTAATAATTTTCGTCATGTGGAAAGTTTTCGCGTAAACAAAGCAGAGGGTGAGAGATTCATTTAAGAATATAGATTGTGAAAGTTTGTGAGGTGATTTCAGAATGAAGGTAAAGACAATATGCAACATTGCTTTGTTTGTTTTGTGTGTTAGTGGTATAGTAGCAAATCATTTTTTTGAGCAGTACAAAATATTGAGCAGTGCATGTTTGTTAGGAATCGGAGTAATTGCGCTTATTAAAGAAAGAGTAGAATTAAAAGACAAAGGAGAAGTTTGATGAATAGAAATTACATTTTAAGATTGGAGTGGACAAAATGAACAAAAAAAGTATTCTATGGATGAATGTCGTATTGGTAGCTGCCTTGCTTGCCAGCATGGTATTTCCAATGGCAGACAGCAATGTACAGGCGAAACAGAAAAAGGTTTTGGTTGCTTATTTTTCTGCGACCGGGACGACAAAAAGTGCAGCGTCAAAGATTAAGAAGGCGGCGAAAGGAAAACTCTATGAGATCAAAGCTGAAGATCCGTATACAGAGGCAGATCTGAACTACGACAACGATGATTGCAGAGCCAATAAAGAGCAACATGATGAAAGTGTCCGCCCGAAAGTAAAAGGCACGGTGAAAAATATCCGCAGTTATGATGTGATCTTTGTTGGATATCCGATCTGGTGGGGAAAAGAGCCTATGATTATTCGTACCTTCTTGGAAAAATATAACCTGAAAGGGAAAAAGATCGTGCCATTTTGTACCAGTGGAGGAAGTGGTATCTCCGGAAGCATGAAAGGAATAAGAGCGTCGGCGAAGGGCGCAAAGGTGCAAAGCGGAGCGGATCTTACGGATTCTTCCGCAGCCGGTGTGGCAAAATGGGTAAAGAAGAAAATGAAATAATGGGGAGAAAGTTAGGCATCTTAAAATACAGCATTATTTTAACAAAAATATTGAATTATAACAAAAAGAATGTTATGATAAAATAAAAAAGTTAAAAGGTGTATGTATGAAAAAATATTTGTCTGACATTTTTGGAGTAAATGTCAAAATTGAAAACTGGGACGGTAAGCTCCAATTGCCTCTTTATTTGCGAAACAAGAGAGAGTATTATATGCTTTCGCTTGGTGAGAGACAAAGTATATTGATGAAGAATGAATCGGGTTATTTTAATGTGACTTCTTTTGAAAAAGAAATAAAAAAAATAGAAAAATATGCAAAGATGCCGGTTGTATTATGGCTTGATACAATTTCTTCTTATCAAAGAAATGCCTTGATTAAAAACCGAATTTCTTTTATTGTGCCAAATTCGCAAATTTTTGTGCCGGAGTTTGGAATGAGTTTAAGGGAATTTTGCATGAGAGCAGAAAAGAAAGAGAAAAGCGGCAAAATTCCAGCAATGACCCAGTTTTTGCTTCTTTATTTTATCTATCAAAAGAAGAGGGAAGAAAAGAGCCAATCGGAGATTGCAAAATGTCTTAATATGTCAGCGATGAATGTCAGCAGAGCGGTTCAGGAGTTACAGGAACTTGGTTTGCTGGTTGCCCGCAGAGACGGAACACATAAAATGATTGAGGCGGTAGCTTGTGGCAGAGAATTGTATCAACTCTCATGCAAATATTTACAGTCGCCGGTTCAAAAGAAAATATATGTAAGTTCCCAATTTTATAATGTGACATTACCTATGGCTGGAGAAACAGCATTAGCGAAAAAGAGTATGCTGAATGACCCCAAATGCATGGTTTATGCAATGGATAAAAAGCGATTAAAGGAAATTCCACAGGAGGCTATTGTTCAACCGCAATTTGTGCTTGGCAATGATTATGTGGAGATTGAATTATGGAAATATAATCCCTCTGCTTATATGATGGATGACATGGTGGATGTAGTGTCATTGGTGCAAAGCCTCAAAGATGTAGATGATGAGCGTGTGGAAATGCAGATTGAAGAAGTTATGGAGGGATACAGATGGTAACAGGGCTGGAAGTTTTAAGGGAAGCATTTAAAGGTTATGAGGATTGCTATACGATCATCGGAGGAACGGCGTGTGATATTTTGATGGGGAAACAGAATCTGGATTTTCGTGCAACAAAAGATATTGATATGATTTTAGTGATGGAGGATAAATATCAAGAATTTGCAAAGACATTCTGGGAATATATCAAAGAAGCGGGGTATCGCTGCGGATGGAAAAATAGTGACAAAATGCATTTTTATAGATTCACGGAACCGAAGCAGGGGTATCCGGTTATGATAGAATTGTTTTCAAGAAAACCGGGATATCACTTGGCGATAGATGAAGGTATTATACCTGTTCATATTGATGATGATACTTCAAGTTTATCTGCGATATTATTAAATGATGATTTCTATAAATTTATGATGCAAGGAAGGTTTGTTATGGATGGAATTAGTGTTCTTGCACCAGAATATTTAATTCCGTTCAAAATGTTTGCGTGGCTGGATTTGAGGGATCGAAAAGAGAAGGGCGAACATGTTAATGAGAGGGATTTAAAAAAACATAAATATGATGTGTTTCGACTGTTGCGGATAGTTACCAATGATTCAGTTGTTCAAACCGAAGGTCTGGTACATGATAGTATAACGGATTTTTTGAAAGCTATTATGAATGAGAGATTGCCGCTTGAACAAATTGGAATATCATTTGGAAAAGATGAAGGCATACATATTCTTAAGGAATTATATGGGATTGAATAGGAAAAGTGCTAGAAAGAGTGCGTTTCATAAATTATTTTTAGTTTGAGTGATCAGCAGGTG
>DJNB01000059.1:3679-21021 GCA_002435545.1 Lachnoclostridium sp. UBA6475 | reverse complement strand
TACTCACTATGGAGCGTTTACAGAAGGGCTCCCATATGAGGGAATAAAAGTAGAAAAGGCATCGTATCGATATCCGGAAACCGAAGAGAAGGCGATTGAACAGTTATCGTTGCGGATAAAACCCGGAGAAAAAGTGGCGGTCGTCGGAGAAAACGGAAGCGGAAAAACGACGTTGATTTCCATGCTTCTCCATTTGCTGGAACCGGAAGAAGGAAAAATTGCGGTTTGTTTTGACGGGATAAAAGCAATTATGCAGGAGTTCGGACAGTATCAGATGTCAATAAAGGAGAATATTGAAATCGGAGTCGGCGGGAAAGAACTTTCCGATGAATTTGTCTGCCAAATATTGGAACAGGTTGGCTTGATGGAGGAAATTAGAAAATTTCCGAAAGGCATTCATACAAAACTGGGGGAGATCAATAATGGGACAGAACTGTCAAAAGGACAGTGGCAGAGATTGGCGATTGCCAGACTGCTGGCGGATGAAGAGGCATCCATCTGGATATTGGATGAACCAACTGCCTATCTGGATCCGATTTCAGAGATAGAAATGTATAAATTGATATTCCAACTGGCAGGCAAAGAAAAAACAGTGCTTTTCATTTCCCATCGACTTGGGTTTGCCCAGTTTGCCGATTATATTGTGCTGATGAAAGCAGGCAGGGTGGCAGAAGTCGGAACGCATCAGGAATTGATGGCAGCCGATGGAGAGTACAAGAGAATGTTTACGGTTCAGAAAAAGTGGTATGAGTAATTGGATATGTTTCCTGACAACCTATGTAAGGAAACAGGTATTGTTAAATAGCGTTTATTATAGTTGCAGGGAATTGTAGGGGATGTTATACTATTTTTGAGGTGGTAAAATGGACATCCGGGTGATGAAATATTTTGTTACAGTTGCCAAAGAAGAAAATATCACGCGGGCGGCAGAAAGTCTGCACATTACGCAGCCGTCGCTTTCCAAGCAGTTGATTGAACTGGAGAATGAACTTGGCAGACAATTATTGATACGAGGAAAAAGAAGAATTACATTGACAGATGATGGAAATTTGCTGTTGAAACGAGCAGAAGACATCATTGCATTATTTGACAAAACACAGCAGGAACTAAGCTGTAATGCCGACAATGTAACGGGAAAAATATCCATTGGCGGAATGATAACAGAGGAAATTGTGTCGGCAGCTTCTATTTTGCGGAAAAAATATTCGGACATAACGTTTGATTTTTACAGCGGAGATGCGACCGATGTAACGCAGCGTCTGGATCATGGAAGCCTTGATTTTGCGATATTATTAAAACCTGTGGACACAATGAAATACGAATATTTTTCGTTGCGGAACAGGTCTTATTGGGGGCTTCTTATGCCAAAGGACTGCAGCCTTGCAGAAAAGAATTTTATAGAAAGAGAAGATTTGTGCCGGGTGCCATTGATCTTTCATAGCCGGATCGGCTTGCAGCGGGAGATTACGCATTGGGCGCAGACAAGCATTGAGCAGATGAATATTGTCGCGACGTATAACATATTAAGCGGCAATGCATTTGAACTGATTCGAAGCGGATTTGGCTATCTTTTGACAAGCAGAGATCATCTGCCAAAAGAACTGGATAAAGATCTTTGTTTTAAAGAATTGAATCCGAAATTAGAATTAAATTACGCGCTTGTCTGGAAAAGAAATGCTGTGCTGTCAAAAGCGCCCCAGGCGTTTTTAAAGGAAATAAAACAAGGAATTTAAGGAAAAATCAAGAGGAAAATTATGAGAAAAAGAATGATGTATTTGCTGTTGGTTATTAGTGTATTGAGCCAATGCTTTACCGGCGTTAGTTTTGCAAAAGCAAAAACCAAATACCCGGTGGAAGAGATATGGTTTACCGATGGAGATCACTATTCAGTTACGCGCAGAAAGTATGGGCTTATTGCGAAAAATGTAGATGAAGTAAGTGTCAATTCCGATTCGGATTTTTGGGAAGTTTATATACGGCAAAATAATAAGTTTAAAGAGGTTCACTTATGGGAGAAAAAAGGAAAGCAGTATAAGATGGGGACCGTGGCGGTAAACGCGAAGGCCAGTTATCCAACGATAGATGGAGACATAACGGTAGATGCTCAAAACCGGGTTTTGTTTACCGGTCTTTCGACGTGTGATTACTGGGCAAAACATACCTCCAAAAAGCAGTGTAAAAAGGCTCACCGGTGGAAACATCCCTACGTCGATAAAGTGATGGAAACCGATGTTGCAAATACCTGGTCAGGCGATGGTATGTTTGCTTGTTGCAAGGATAACGATAACAGACTCTATATTACAGGACCGATTATCGCGGCATTGACCGGACATACGGATGATGAATATTGCTATAAATACGACACCGTTAAGACGTATTTTGAAGGAAGTGCAGACCAGATCAAACAGGTGGTATGCTGTGCAGATTTTGCACAAAGAAGCAGTATTTTCGTTCTGATGAATGACGGAAGTGTGTGGGGAATTGGGGCAAATAAACATAAATTGATCTCGAATTCCAAGAAGAAAAAGTATAGTTCCTTTGTAAAAATAATAGATGGTGGAGTGACGCAGATCGCCGCCGGCGAAGAGCAGGTCGCCGTCGTGAAAGAAGATAATACGCTGTGGATATGGGGACGTGATATGAAAAAATCTAAGCGTAAATATAGCGCCACGCCGAAAAAAATAGCGGACAATGTGAGTGAGGTGGCAGTGTCCACATATCATATATTTGACACATATCCAATTGTAGTATATCTTAAAAAAGATGGTTCTGCCTATGGGATGGGTTATAATTGTGCCGGTAAAGAAGATGGAGATGCGGTATTTACGGATAAATATAAAGCGGGGTGGAACAGAAAGCCGGTACTGCTTATGAAAAATGTAAAACACGTTTATGCAGTGTCTCAGGCGACCCTTATGCTGACAAATGAAAAGGAATTGTATTGGATCGGGGAGCAGGAAGGGTATGGAGGGTGTGAAGGTATAAAATATTAAGCAGAGGAGAACAAAAATGTTATATATTATGCGTCATGGAAAGACGGACTGGAATGCAAAACACAAATTGCAGGGACATGCGGATATTCCACTCAATGAGGAAGGCAGACAGATGGCGGAGAAAGCCAAGGAAGAGTACAAGGGACCTGCGTTTGATATTTGCTACTGCTCACCGCTTGTGCGCGCGAAAGAGACGGCAGAGATTTTTTTGCAGGAAATGCACACGCCGATTTTACCGGACGAGCGTTTGATTGAAATGAATTTTGGTGTGTATGAAGGAATTGAAAATAGTTTTCAGATCCCGGACTGTCCGATCAATGAGCTGTTTTACAATCCGGAACATTATGAACCGGTGGAAGGCGGGGAAAGTCTGCAAGAACTGTTTGCCAGGACGGGAGAGTTTTTGGAAGAAGTGATCGAACCACTGATGAAAGAAGAAAAAAATGTGCTGATCGTAGGTCATGGCGCGATGAATGCAAGCATTATCGGGCGGATTGAAAAGACGCCGTTGAAGAATTTCTGGGATGACCTTGGAAAAAATTGTGAATTAAGACGGCTGATATAAAAAGGATGTTATAAACAGGAAAGTGAGACGAATATGACGATACCAGAATGCATTGAGAAACGTAGAAGTATACGTAAATATACGGATCAAGAGGTGGAACGGGAGAAGATTGAAGAAGTGCTGCGGGCAGCGCTCCTTGCTCCATCAGGGAAAAACAGACAGCCGTGGAAATATCTTGTATACCAGGGTGAAGAAAAGGAAAAATTATTAGACGAGATGGAAAAAGGGCTGAACCGCGAAAAACATGGAGAAGCATTATTGCCGGAGTCGCGGCACGGCCTTCCGAGTGCGTTTCATACATTGCGAATCATGCGGCAGGCTCCGGTTCTTATCCTTGTATTAAATACCAATGCCAGATCGCCGTTTGAGGATATTGAGACAGATAAGCGGTTGTCGGAGATCTGCGATTCGCTGTCGATCGGGGCATCCATCCAAAATATGCTGCTGCGCGCGACAGAACTGGGATTAGGTTCTTTATGGATTGGAAATACTTGTTTTGCGTATACGGAGATCGTGGAGTATCTCAAGACCGAAGATCAGCTTGCCGGGGCGGTGTCGCTCGGTTATGCGGCGGAAAGTCCGTCGGCGAGACCGCGGAAAGACTGGGAAGAAGTTGTGGAATTTTGATAATTTGACATAAAAACCTGAATAATTACAACATAAAAAGAAGCAAGGTACTCGGTTGAGTTTCCTTGCTTCTCTTATGCTCAATGATCGGATCAGTAACCTACTTTGACACCTTTTTTCGTCATGTAACCGCTGATTCTCTTTGCTTTATAATCTGCTTTTTTGCGGGAATCCGGTACGGCCGGGTCAGTAGGGTCATAATTTACATTGGATGTGATCGTCGGTGCTTTGCCGAGAGGTCCCGGTTTCTTGGAATTACCTTTGTTTACTTTGACGGTATTTCCGGTCGATGTATAATCGTAAATCCATTTGGCGTCTGCAACGGTCATACGGATACATCCTGCGGAAGCCGGAGAACCAAGGCGGTTAAACGTGCTTGCAGGGAGTGCATAGTGTGACTGTGCGCCGACTGCGATGGAATGGAAATATACATTTCCTACAAAATGGGTAGCCCAGCGTGCGTAAACGGTACTTCCGTCAGGCTCATGCATTGGCTTCAATGTATATTTTACGGACTGTCCATTGGTGCAGATGCTGTAAGTTCCCAGCGGTGTGTAGGAAGAATGCTCATGCAGTCCGCTTGTTCCGGCATTGGTCCAGGTATCCGCTCCAACGGAAACAGAACATGTCTTAACCGGAATATCGTATTTGCCGGTCTCTTCATTATAATAATAAATGGTTACGGCGCTGGCTGCACGGTTGATCTCGATGTAGAATTTGTTTGTATGGGTGGAACTGCTCTTTTCCAAATTCAAAACATCGGTGAGATCCGTCTGCTTTACATTATTTACATAGTAAAATTTGTATTTTTTGCCGGCGTATTTTTCATAGAACCAGCCGTTTTTACCAAGATCTTTTTTGCGGAGACGGTAGGTTTCTTCATTCAAATATACCTTTTTGCCCCACGCTGTGTAACCGTTGACAATTACCTTAAATTTTCCTTTATCTACGTTAGCCGCTTTATAGGTAATGATTTTTTTGCCTGCTTTCGGTTTAATTACGTAAGTATCCTGTTTTTTTGCTTTGGAACCGTCCATTTTGTAGACAACAAATTCCAGTTTTTTGATATTGCCCGGGATGTACGCATCTTCCAGAGTGTAAGCGCATTTCGCATTGCTTGTCTTTGTTACCGAAAAAGTACCGCCCTTTGGCATAATATCAGCAACGGCCGGTGCGTTCAGAACAAAGGATTTTCCCTTAACATCTGTAACGGTCGCTTTGACGGTATAATTGTCAAATGCATATTTCAATTTCTTATAAGTTACTTCCGCATAATATAGTTTTCCTGAGTTTTTAGGAGTTGCGGTAATCGCAGCAACCTTTTTACCCTGGCTGTTGTAAATACGGTATTTTACTTTGCTTACGCCATAAACATTTTTCAAATTGTTCAGAGAAATCGCGAATTTCTTTTTTTTCTCTAAGGCAGCAGTTTTTGTTACTTCGAACGAAGACCAGGTAGGCTCCACGCTGTAAGTCGTTGTTGCTAATGTTTGTGCAGTGCCGCCGGCAGATTCAAAGACAAGTTTTGCATTCCAGTTTCCATATGTATTTGTTGTAGAAGCAAGAGATGCTTTTGTGGTAAGTCCGCTTTCGGAATACTCTGTTTTTGGCAAAATCACGGCAGCAGTTGATTCGTCACTGCCTTCCGGCCATGCAGCTACATAGATGGACTTGCTGTTACCGGGGATCAGCACCGTATCTGTGGCATCTGTATTGCTGATGCTGATCGTACGGGACAGTGCACTGGTTTTTCCGCTTACGTTCAAAGCAAAATGTGTATTATGGATGGAATAATCCAGATCACCAAGGGTAACCGTCTGGTCACCAATTTTTGCTTTTGCGGTAAATACAGCATATTCGTTATTTAACGAATCCAATGTGATGTCGCCGGTATATGTACCGTTTACACAATTTTCCTTTGTCAGGGAAATCTCTTTTTTCATAACTTCTTTGCTGTCGCTCTTGCGCTCTACGATCAGAGAGAACGAAGAAGTTTTGTCCGGGTCAAGTTCTTTTAAAGTATAAACACTTTTTCCGGCCGCACGGTCAACGGAAATCGTTGAGGTGATTTCGGCAGCCTGCACAGTCGCAGGAGAAAGTGCAAACATACAAAAGAACAAGGCGCATATTGTAAAAATGTGCTTGCCTACATTTGCTTTTGTTTTCATTTTCAACCTCCATATAAATATAAATGTTTTGTTTTGCGGATCTGTAAAAAGTCGTCCGCTTTCCTATTTTCCCATGTTTTTCTTGTTTTGTCAATGAAAATGCGGAACTTGAAAAAATATAAAAATTATTTCAAAAAATGCTTGCATTCTAAAGAAAAGTATGGTAGTATATTTGATGTCGGTTCGCAGAAGCGCGAAACCGGATCTGGCTCCTTGGTCAAGCGGTTAAGACATCGCCCTTTCACGGCGGTAACACGGGTTCGATTCCCGTAGGAGTCATTGTTTGTGGTAAGAGGGGACCCACTTGTGGGGAGATTTCTTATCACGTACACACCCAGGTAAGGAGGGACCCGCTTGCGGGAGGATTCCTTATCATGTACACACCCAGGTAAGAGGGGACCCACTTGTGGGGAGATTTCTTATCTGAAAAACATTATATCGAAAAAATGTTGCATAAATGTGACAGCAATGATATAATATATTATATATGGCGACATAGCCAAGTGGTAAGGCATGGGTCTGCAACACCCTGATCACCAGTTCAAATCTGGTTGTCGCCTTTAATGAGCCGAGTAACTGAGGTTACTCGGTTTTCTTTATTTTGTAAACAAGTCGTCTCGGAAAAGAAATCCCATTCCGCTTGCGGAAAATGGGATTTCTTTTTCAGAGACACTCCACCCAATGAGCATGGAGCGCTACGCGCGGGAATGCGAATGGGGGCAAATTGCGAAAGCGCTTGCGCGGAAGCAATTTGGAAGACTTGTTTACTGGTACAAGACTGTCATGCCGGCAGAAAAATTTTGTTGGGTCCCAAACTGGTTATTGCCAAATTGTCCACAATAAGGATGGAGTCATCCGGCAATGCGACAATCGGTATTTTCTTTTCTGTAATTACTTTCCGGATGGATTCATTTTGCACAGCGGTATCTGCATAATGCACTTCAAGTTCAAAATTTTTAATAATATCTAACCCATTATAATAGGAAAAGTGTGGGTAATCGGCATCGGGCGAAAGGTGAAACTGCTTAAATTGAATGACCGCTCCGGCGCTGTCACCCATCATTATTTTGGAATGCCGGGAAAGCAGTTCTACGAGCTTAAATTCCTTCAGCCGGTCATAAAGTTTGTCTGGTAAACCGCCTGTAAAATAGAGGATATCGCAGGTGCTGCATTTTTCGAAAGCAGTCTCAGGAGAATCTTCGAAATAATTGATATATGAAATTTGCGGCTTCTTGATATGAAACCGGGAAAACACGGTTTCCAGCCCTTGACGGTAGATTCCGCCGTCTTTCGCATAGAATTTCTGCCAGACATCGTTTGTAGGAATCTCTTTTTCGCGGAAGGCAAAAGGGATCACACAGACTCTGTGATGTGGTTTGATGTAATTTTTTAATTCTTCGATATATGCCGGATTTACGATGTTGTACGTGTTCATTAAAATGTTAATCATTAATTTATCACCTCGCTGTAATTATAACATGGAGAAATATGGAAGACAATAAGATTCTTTTCTTGTCCGGTAATTGCGTCACAATCAATTCAAAATTAAATCAAAATCAAGTCAAAAACGGTTGACAAAGTTGAATCGATTTAGTATAATAATAAAAATTAATGCATGGGGAGATGGTAAAATGGAACTTCATGAAAGCGAACTGGTAGAATTAAAAGAAATTGTTGTAGAGGATGTGAAAAAGGAAATTATTGCTTTCGCTAATTGCAATGGGGGTCAGTTGTATATAGGGATTCGGAATGATGGGGAAATAATAGGGATTGCAGATCCGGATGCTGCTGCATTACAAATTAGCAATATGGTCAGAGATGCCATTAAACCGGATTTGACAATGTTTCTTCATTATGAAACACTTTTGGAAAATGGAAAAGAGGTTGTTTGTGTAAATGTGCAGCGAGGAACAGAGAGACCATATTATATAGCTAAAAAAGGGATGAGACCGGAAGGCGTGTATGTTCGCCAAGGGTATTCTTCGGTTCCGGCTACAGATACGGCAATCCGGCGGATGATAAAAGAGACAGATGGGGATCATTTTGAAAATATGCGCAGTTTGAACCAGGATCTTACTTTTGAAGCGGCGAAAAGAGAGTTTTCGAGTCGGAAGATGGAATTTGGTGTGCAGCAGATGCGGACTTTGAAATTGATGGATAAAGAGGGGATTTATAGTAATCTGGCTCTGCTTTTATCAGATCAATGTGTTCATACAATTAAAGTGGCTGTTTTTCAAGGAACGGATCAAAATGTTTTTCGAGATCGACGAGAATTTACAGGGTCGATCTTACGGCAGATGAATGAAGTATATGATTATATTGATATTCATAATCAGACACATGCTGCAATAGAAAAGTTATTGCGGGTTGAGATTAGAGATTATCCTGAAATTGCGGTCAGAGAGGCTTTGCTTAATCTTATTGTTCACAGGGAATATTCATTTCGCGCCAGTGGATTGATCAGTATATTTGACGATAGATTAGAGTTTGTTTCCGTTGGTGGGCTTGTGCCGGGGGTCGAGTTAGAAGATGTTATGGTGGGCATTTCCGTATGCAGAAATGAAGAACTCGCAGAAGTGTTTTATCGTTTACGTTTGATTGAGGCGTATGGTACAGGATTGACTAAGATTATGAATGCCTATAAAAGTACAGATAAAAGACCTGTAATTGAAACAACGAGGAATACGTTCAAGATTATTTTACCAAATGTAAATATAGGACATGAAAATAAAGAAAATGAAGAGATAGAAGAAGTAAGAGTCCTTAACGGAACCGAAAGGCGAGTGTTAGAATATGCCAAAAGGTGTCAGGCAATTACCAAAAAGGATGTAGCGGATCTGCTTGGAGTAAGTGAGTCTACGGCATTGCGGAAAATTAAGAAATTAGTGAAAAATAAATTTCTTACGCAGTGCGGAAAAGCAAGAAGTACCTATTATACACTTACCAAGTAGATTCAATTCACTCCCGTTCCCGTCTCGGAAAAAGCAGCAGCACAAGAAGCACCATACCCACGATGAGGATAATGGTTTTGTATTGATTGAAATAACGGAAAAAGGTGTCGCGGTATTGGTATCCATAATACCCCAGGGTAATGAGGACACTATTCCAGAGTGTGATTCCGATTGCGGAAAAGATTGCGTAAGTGGGAAATGACTGCTTGGAGGAACCGGCGACAAAAGCGATGTACGTGCGGCAGATCGGAATTACGCGGGCAAGGCAGACTGCAGCTTTTCCGTGGTTTCCGAAAGTGCGGTAGGAGGAAAGGATCGGTTTTTCGGTCGAGGGAAATCGACGCATCAGCCGGTCAAGAAGTGGGGAGCCGCCGAAGCGCCCGATCAGGTAGGTAAGGGTGGTTCCGGCAAGTCCGGCAATGCTGCTATATATAATAAGAAGAAACAGCGGCATATCCTGACCTGCACCAAAGGCTCCGGCAAAGGGCAGGACAAGTTCGCTGGAGATAGGGAAACAAGCGTATTCCAGTGCGATGAGTACAAAAATAGCCGGTGTTCCGTAGTTTTGTATCCAAAGAAGAATCTGATCCATAAAATCACCTTAATAAGTGTATTGGTTCATTATATGGCGCAAAGGCAGTTAATAGACTTTTTATTTGCGCAAAAAGAAAAGATGGGGTATACTGAAAGCGCAAGAGCAATGGAAAGAAAGGCGGCGGAAAAGATGCAGACATTACAATCGAGAGTGACTTTAAATAATGGGGTAGAGATGCCGATTTTCGGACTGGGTGTGTATAAGTCTGAGGGAGATACGGTTCCGGCAGTGCAGGCGGCGATAAAAAACGGATATCGTCTGATTGACACGGCAGCATTTTATTTTAATGAAAAAGAAGTAGGAGAGGCAGTTCGGACGTGTGGAGTACCGCGGGAAGACTTGTTTATTACAACCAAATTGTGGAATGATATGCAGCGGGAAGGAAGACAGAGAGAAGCATTTGAGTCGAGTTTAAAAGAATTGGGACTGGAGTATGTAGATCTTTACCTGGTTCATTGGCCGGTGCCTGAAAAAATCCACGAGACATGGAAAATATTGGAAAAACTATATGAGGAAGGTCTTGTAAAAGCAATTGGAGTCAGTAATTTTTTGGAACATCATTTTGAAAAACTCAGTGTAAAAGCCAATATTGCGCCCGTGGTGGATCAGTTTGAGTGCAATCCATATCTGACACGCCAGAGCCTGCGGCATTACTGTAAAGAACATGATATTGTGCCGGAGGCATGGAGTCCGCTGGGGCGCGGAGCCTGTTTTGAAGATCCGGTTCTTTTGGAAATTGCAAAACGGCATGGAAAAAGCGTGGCACAGGTCATCCTGCGTTATGATGTGCAAAATGGCATCATTACAATTCCAAAATCAACAAAAGAGGAGCGTATCATACAGAATGCGCAGGTGTTTGATTTTGCGCTGACGGAAGAAGAAATCGCGGCAATTGATGGATTGAATCGCGATGAAATGCATGGCGATCCGGATCATGTGAATTTTTGACAGAAGGGGAGAAGGCGCGTATTGACGAAAGCGCAGGAAATTGATATAATAAAAGATACGTGATGTCAGGGTGGAAAAATATGTTGGAGGAAGGTATGAAAAAAAGAGCAGGAAAAATTATAAGGGGTATGGTTCTGCTATTGCTTGCCGTAATGCTTTTGCCGGGCATATCGCAGGCGAAACATACAACAAAAAAGAAAGAAAACCCTTATGTGATCAAGGTTAATAAGAGGCAGAATACGGTGACCGTTTATAAAAATAAAAAACCCATTAAGGCATTTCCCTGCTCAGGCGGCCGGGGTACACCGACAGGAACTTTTGCCATCCGGCAGAAGATGCGCTGGCATGTGCTGATGGGGCCTTGTTACGGACAATACTGCAGTCGTATTTACAAGGGAATTTTGTTTCATTCGGTCTGGTATCACAGACAAAATCCTGCGACGTTGTCCAACAGCAGTTATAACCGCCTTGGCACGACGGCATCGCATGGTTGTGTGCGTTTGACAGTTAAGGACGCCAAATGGATTTTTGACCATTGTCCGGTTGGTACAAAAGTAGTCATTTACAACGCCAATAATCCGGGACCGCTTGGCAAGCCACGGGCGATCAAAGTACCCGGAACTAGCGGCTATGATCCGACAGATATCTGGAGCAAAGGAAATCCATATAATAAGAAAAAACCGGTTATCCGTGGTGCAAAGAAAAAGAAAATTGCATATGGTGATCGAAAATACAAAACGATGGAAGGGATCAGTGCCCGTAATACGACAGGTTATGATGCCACGAAGCGGGTAAAGACCATGATCGAGTATCGAAAAGATGCGTCATATGGATATGATGATGTACGCAAAGTAAACACAAAAGATCCGGGAGATTACCGGATTACATATAAACTGACGGATGAGATCGGACGGAAAACGTCTGTAACAGTTATCCATAAGGTATTGAAAAAAAGTAAAAAATGAAAATGTAAAGTTAAATTTAGGAGGAATTGACATGAAGTCATCTTACAACCCGAAAGAAATTGAGAAAAAATGGCAGAAGATCTGGGAAGAGAAAAAAGCATTTGCAGCCACAGATGATTTTTCGAAACCAAAATTTTATGCCTTGGTAGAGTTCCCATATCCGTCCGGACAGGGATTGCACGTAGGTCACCCAAGACCTTATACAGCTCTTGACATCGTTGCGCGTAAGCGTCGTATGCAGGGATACAATGTCCTTTATCCGATGGGATGGGATGCATTTGGTCTTCCTACAGAAAACTATGCAATAAAAAATAAAGTTCATCCAAAAGAAGTTACAAAGCAGAATGTAGCACGTTTCAAAGCACAGCTGCAGGCGCTCGGTTATTCCTTTGACTGGGATCGCGAGATCAATACAACCGATCCGAATTATTTCAAATGGACACAGTGGATTTTCCTGAAACTGTTTAAAGCAGGACTTGCCTATAAATCCGAGATGCCGATCAACTGGTGTACTTCCTGTAAATGCGGACTTGCCAACGAAGAAGTTGTAAATGGTGTCTGCGAACGTTGCGGAAGCGAAGTTGTCCGTAAAGTAAAAAGCCAGTGGATGTTAAAAATTACCAAATATGCAGATAAATTGATTGATGATCTGGATGACGTGGATTATATTGAGCGTGTCAAAGTTTCCCAGAAAAACTGGATCGGACGTTCTCATGGTGCAGAGGTGGATTTCCAGCTCAAAGATAAAGAAGAAAAACTCCGCATCTATACAACACGTCCGGATACACTTTTTGGTGTAACGTATATGGTTGTTTCTCCGGAGCATCCATATCTTGACAAATACAAAGATGAGATTGCAAACTGGGATGAGATCGTTGCCTATCGTGAGATGGCAGCAAGAAAATCGGATTTTGAAAGAACCGAACTTGCCAAAGAAAAGACAGGTGTTGAGATTCAGGGTCTGACAGCTGTAAACCCGGTAAATGGAAAAGAAATTCCGGTATGGGTATCGGATTATGTATTGATGAGTTACGGAACCGGTGCTATCATGGCGGTTCCGGCACATGATGACCGTGACTGGGAATTTGCAAAGAAATTCAATATCCCGGTTATCGAGGTAATCGAGGGAGGAAATGTAGAAGAGGCAGCTTTCACCGATGTCGCTACAGGAACTCTTGTAAATTCCGGATTCCTTACAGGAAAATCGGTAGAAGAAGCAAAGAAAGCCATCATTGAATGGCTGGAAGAAAAAGGTGTCGGTACGAAAAAGACAAACTTCAAACTGCGTGACTGGGTATTTTCCAGACAGCGTTACTGGGGCGAACCGATTCCGATTGTAAAATGTGAAAAATGTGGATATGTTCCAATTCCGGAAGAAGAACTTCCATTGGAACTTCCGGAAGTTGACAATTATATGCCAACCGACAACGGCGAGTCTCCAATCGCAAATATCCGCGACTGGGTAGAGACAACTTGTCCTTGCTGCGGTGGCAAAGCAGAACGTGAGACGGATACGATGCCACAGTGGGCAGGATCTTCCTGGTATTTCCTCCGCTATATCGATCCGCACAATGACAAAGCGCTTGCAAGCCGCGAAGCAATGGAATACTGGCTTCCGGTTGACTGGTACAATGGTGGAATGGAGCATACAACCCTTCACCTTCTGTACTCCCGCTTCTGGCACAAATTCCTGTACGATCAGGGCGTAGTGCCTACGAAGGAGCCATACCAGAAGAGAACATCCCATGGTATGATCCTCGGTGAAAACGGCGAGAAAATGAGTAAATCCCGTGGAAACGTCATCAACCCGGATGATATCGTAAATGCATATGGCGCAGATACGCTTCGTACGTATGAAATGTTTATCGGTACATTTGATGCGGCAGCAGCGTGGTCGGATGACGGTGTAAAAGGATGCCGCCGTTTCCTGGAGCGTGTATGGAAATTACAGGATATGGTTGTCGATGGAGACGAATATTCACCGGAACTTGAGACAAAGATTCACCAGACGATCAAAAAAGTCAGCAGTGACTTTGAAAATCTGAAGTACAATACAGCAATCGCGGCTATGATGGCTTTGATCAATGACTTCTACAAAGCAGGTAAACTGACAAAGGCAGATTTCAAGACGCTGATCCATCTTTTGAACCCGGTAGCTCCACATATCACAGAAGAATTGTGGCAGATCATGGGATTTGAAGGATATCTGTATGAAAATACATGGCCGGAATACGACGAAGAAAAGACCGTTGAAAAAATGCAGGAAATCGCAGTTCAGGTCAATGGTAAAGTTCGTGCAACCGTAAAACTTGCCATTGATGCCGACAAAGATACTGCACTTGCCGCCGGAAGAGAAGCTATTGCAGAAAAACTTGGCGATAAGCAGATCGTAAAAGAAATCTACGTCCCAGGACGTATCATCAATATCGTAGTTAGGTAAATATAGGGAGTCAAAAAGGGCAGCCGGAAAGACAAATGATGTCGATTCGGCTGCCTTTTTAGTAATATTAGGGGGAATACGATCTGACAAATTTTGACAGAAATGTTTCCTACATAATACAAATCCCTCTATGCTCTCAGATCAAAATTATATCTTGTAATATTTCCGACCGGTGCCTCGGTTTCGATGAAATCGTGGACGAGATCAATGTCTTTTTTCTTTTCAGCAAATTCCGAGGAAAAACTGTAACCCTGTTCGTTCAGGGCGTCTTTCAAAAGACCAACATTTTTTTCGAGCAGGCGAAGGGCATCGTCTTTGGAAACGAAAAATTTGGTTGAAATGTTGGTGCGCTCTTTGGTGATGTGGATGTCCAGCGGGCCGAGGTGATCCATTTCAAGGTGCAGGAGGACTTTGAGGTTGTCTTTCGATTTTCGCAAAGCCTCTTTTTTCGTCATAACGTAAAGGTCGCCGTGAGCATTTTCGGAAGACAGTTTCAAAGGAAGCTGCATGTAAGCAAATTGTTCGTTTAACGTTTTCATGAATTGCAGGTTCTGCTGCATATCCGTTGTCGTGTTGACGGCACTTTCGCCAGAAGGGCGGGTGGCAAACATCTGGCTGAGATGCATCAGATCATCCAGTTCCGATGAAATTTTGTGATACAGGGAATCCATGCCATTGCTCTCTTTTAAGCCCTCCGGGGAAATGGTCCAGTTTGACAGAAACTGACCTTTGATCAGTTTGCCAAGCGACGGATTTGCAAAAAGTTCGCGGATCATTGGGTCGGAAAGCTTTGGAAGGGCGGAATGAATTGCTCTGAGCAGCTCGCGCGCGGTGGCGGAACCATTTCGAAGGTCGGCGGTCAATCTGTCAGAATCTGTAAATTTAGAAAACAGATCTGCCAGGGATTCCCGCTCCGCAACGGTGAGAATGTGGCCGCTTTGTTCCTGGATAAATCCTGTTTCTTCGCCTGTTGTGCCGCCGGTTAAATTCGTATTTACTTTATCTGTTATATTTGAAAATAATTGACGCATACGCGACAAAGGGTTGTTTGAACCGGCATCCTCCGCCGAAACTGCTTCCTGTGAGGAAAGGGTTTCTTCGGAAAGTTTAGGGGAATCGGAAACTGTCTGCGTTTCCGGATTGGCGGCGGAATCCGTTTCTGCCGTCTGCTGATCCAAAGTTTCTTTGGCTGCCAATTGAAATTCTTCCAGAGAAGGCGTGGAGCCAAGCGCAGTAGAAAGCAGTTCACCGGCGGCATAGCGGGCAACGGAAATATTTTCCTGCGACAATTCTGAGAGAAGGTCTGTCAGGGAGTCCGTCAGCGAATTCATGCGGCTAAGGAGCTGGTGCTGCTGGTTTTGGTAGGTGTCAAACTGAGTGACAGATGCTTCATCCATCGAAAATCCGAGGCGGTACATTGTGATGACATTGCCGACGTCCGCATTGGGATAGCGCGAGCAAAGCTGCATGAAAGAATTGATGCTTTCGCGGCTGATGGATTGCTTATTTTCGAGGAGACTGCGCACAATGTCAAGATTACGGGGACTTTTTGGCAGCCCGGCTTCCTCCAGAGCCTGTTCAATCGTATCTTCCATCCCAAGAAGATACGCGGAAGACATGGCTTTCATGTAGATCGTTCCGTTGTCAAGGCTTGTGATGAGAAATGCCGCTTTTTGACCGATTGAGTACATCGAGGCTTCCGGCAAATGTCCGGTGAAGGAAGTGCCGTCATCAAGAGAAATCGTAATTTCATTGCCGTGGACATCGCTGACAACACCTTTCAGAGTCTCCCCCTCGCGGAGAGTGATCGTGGTATTGCCGGTGCGAAATGTGCGGCGTGCCCCTGTGGTGCCCATATTTCCCGATCGGTTTGGATCATTATTTATTGTATTACTTGTAATTGGCATGTCGAACGCCTCCTTTTAAGATTGTGCTGTTCCTTTTGTAATTGCATTTTTACCATATTTTTCCTGTATCTTCTGAATGGCTTCCTCTAGTTTTGTCTGGCGCTGGAAATATTCTTTTGCCGAAAGCGTGTTTTTTTCTTCGGCATCCGAAGCAGCGATAAATGGCATATCGAGCAGATTGAGCTGCTCGGCAGCATGTTTTGTCAATTTTGAGGTGGAAACACCCAGCAGACGGATCGGCGAGCCGTCCCAGATCTCATCAAATAACCGGCAGCAGTGCGTGTATAATGTATCCGGATCGTTGGTGGCAGATACCATGTGGCACTGGTGGCTGACATTGTGAAATTCGTTGTCGCGGATCGAGACGACCACGACAAAAGCGCGCATTTCGTCATTTTGAAGCCGCGATGCTACTTTATCGCACAATTTGCGAAGAATTTTTTTCGCTTCCGCAGAATCCGTCACGTCATTCGGAAGTGTTGTTGAATTTCCATATCCCTTATTTTCCGCAGTGCGCGGGGCAACCGGCGACGGATCGATGCCATTGGCATATTCGTGGATCAAAAGTCCGTGTTTTCCCATGTGGCTCTGCAATATAACGGGGTCAAACGCCGCAAGTTCGCCAATTGTGCGAATCCCTAACGTGTATAATTTCTGCTCCGAAGATTTGCCGACAAAAAACAAGTCTCGTACCGGAAGCGGCCACATTTTTTCTTTGATTTCATCCGGAAAAAGGGTGTGGACTTTATTCGGCTTTTCAAAATCCGACGCCATTTTTGCCAATATTTTACAAGAAGAAACACCGATGTTTACGGTAAAACCAAAACGTTTCTCCACTTCTGTGCGAATGAAATTGGCAGCTTCGACCGCGGAATATTTTTGCAATAATTCGCTGCCCGTCATATCGGCAAAAGCCTCGTCGATACTGAATTGCTCTACGGTATCCGTCAGTGACTTCAAATATTCGATCAATCGGTGCGAGAAGTCACGATATATTTCATGCCGAGGAGGAACGACCAGCAGATTCGGGCACTTTTTCCGGGCATCCGACAATGTCTCAGCCGTCTTGATGCCGTAAGTTTTGGCAATAGGACTTTTGGCAAGGACGATGCCGTGTCTGGTCTTTTCGCTGCCGCCAATGACCGCTGCCACCGTGCGCAGATCGAGTGCTTCGCCTTCTTCG
>DJNB01000059.1:0-3636 GCA_002435545.1 Lachnoclostridium sp. UBA6475 | reverse complement strand
TTCTTCGCGAAGACGGTACACGGATTCCCAGCTGAGAAATGCATTGTTGACATCAATGTGGAAAATGATCATCGTGGTGCTCCTTCCTTATATTTGGGCGGTCTCAAGGTCAATCGTCTTTCCATGCAGGCATGGATGACGCTTGACTTTTCGACCCTGATACTTATATATCGGCATGTTATCTATGGAAAGTTTAGCATGGTTGGGGAGGTTTGTAAAGAAAGGGTGGATGAAAAAAGCAAATGTATTTCAAAGCATGTCCTAAAAATTTTCTTAATTTTACTAATTTTGCAAATGAGTTGTCAGATGGTAACTTTTGGGATATAATGGATAATAAAATAAGTATGTACAAACTGCCGCCGAACAAATGTGAGGGGGCGCTACCTTTAAGACAACAATTTTAGTAGGAGAGGATACAAAGTGTGTAACAAATTCTTTCGTTTTGATCAATTCTTGATATCTAAGATGTTGCATATAAGCCAGCAGGAAGCAAAGACGGTTAGCGAAGAGATGCGCTATGAAGCATACCGGGTTTGCCTGGAACAGACAAAGAATCGAAGAATTGCAGCAACACAGACGATAAAAGGGTGGTTTGGAATAGGGACTTTTCGTAAACCAAGGCGAGAGGCTTTGATTCAATTATTTTTTTCTTTGGATCTTTCCGGGGATGAAGCCAGGGAATGGCTGGTTAAAGGGGCATTGGAGCCGGATTTTCAAGTAAATGATTACAATGAAATGATATTTTTATACGGCTTACAGAATCATTTGGGATATGAACAATGTCAAGAAATGATCGAAGATTTTATAAGTTGTCTTTCCGAAGATCAGAAGATGGAACAACATAACCATACGAGTAAGATATGGGAAGATTATGGAAAAAATTGTAATTTAAATCCGGAAGATTTTTTGAAATGGATGAAGTCTATCAAAGAGGATTTTAAAGGGTATAGCATGACCGTTTTAAATTATTTTAAAGACTTAAAAACAGAAATTTTATATGAGGTGAAAGCAGAGACCGGTGAACGTTTGGAAGAATTGTTGGGAGAAACCGGATTCCATCGGACGGAAACCAAGGGAAAAACTTCATCGGAAGCAAGAAGACGCGCGATATTGCGGTATCTTAGGCAGTGCGAAAAAGGAAAAAAAGAGAATTTATCGTCAGATTTGATCCAATGTATACGCGAAATGTTGAAAATGTCAGAGATGTCGTCTTCTTCCAATGCAAAACTTCTGGCAGAATTGTATGCGAACAGAGATGTATTTCGAATGAAGGATAATACACGGCGTAAGAATGGAGAATTACGCATTATGGACGATAAATATTTGTCGGAAATTTTAAATGTGGCGCAGCAAAAGGAAGAAGAACTTCATATGATATTGCAGGGGGAATCCTCTCAAAGTATCCAAAAGCAGAAAAACCGTTCGCGGATTATCGGCAGACAGGATCTTTTGCCATTGATCCTGTGCGTTTCGCAAAAGCGGTATATAAGAGAACATGGTGAGGTTCATTACGATCAGGTTGAGGCGAGGGATAGTTTTCAACGCCTGGCAGTACAGATCTTGACAGCATGTAACATGATGCCGTTTTGTCCGGAGAAATTTGAATTGGATGCTATGTTATATGAATGTTATGAAAAGGAAGAAATGTTATCTTTTTCGGAAGTTGTATCTGAAAAAATAGCTATAGGAGGTTTTGATGATGCAGGAGCATGAAGGTTATTGGCTGAAAAGCAAAACTGTATTGTCAGAAAGATATACGATTAACCGCGTATTAGGAGAAGGCGGTATGGGAATTGTATATCTCGGTTATGATAAAGTGTTAGATACACAAGTTTCAATAAAAGAATATTTTCCAAGGCAATTTGCGATGCGGATACAGGACAGCGCTGATATTCAGGTGTATCAGGGGACGTCAGAGGAATACTTTCAAAAAGGCCTGGAACGATTTATCCATGAAGCAAGAATACTGGCAAAATTTGACTCCATTGACAGCATTGTGATGGTAAAGGATTTCTTTTATGAAAATGGAACGGCTTATATTGTTATGGAATACGTGCAGGGAGAAAATCTCAAATCGCTTGTAGAGCGTGAGGGGCGAATGGATCCCCAAAAAGTGTTGGCAATGATGCAGCCAATCTTAAACGCATTGGAAATCCTGCATCAGGAAGGTCTTCTGCATCGTGATATTTCGCCGGATAATATTATACTCCGTGAAAACGGGAAAGCGGTATTGATTGATTTTGGAGCGGCGCGTTTTTCTGAAAATCAAGAAAATAGAACGATGACGGTGTTTTTCAAAAGAGGCTATTCGGCAGAAGAACAGTACATACAGCATTCCAACAAAGGCGCTTATACGGATGTATATGGTGCGTGTGCGACGATGTATTTCATGTTGACGGGAATTCATCCGGAGGAATCAATACGGCGGCTTTTACGTGATAATGTGGTATCTTTGACAAAGTTTCACGATATTACGCTTCCAGAATCTGTAAAAAGTGCGATTATGAAAGGAATGTCACTGAATGCCTCCAAACGTTATGAGACGATGGGACTTTTATGTAAAGATCTATACAGTCCATCCAGATATTATAAAACGAAAAAATATGTGCTGAGGGGACTTTTGATTTTAATCTTTGTAATAGGCATTGCGGCAGGATTCCAGATATGGAACCGACCAATTTCTTCAATGGATCTGCCGCCGAAGAAGGAAAATTCCGTTGTCTCAGTGAGCGGGCAGGCTCTCGAAATGAAAGGGGAGGAAGAGCCGGTACAGACTCCGGCTGCCACTCCCATGATCGTGCCAACAGAGAAAGTGCCGGATGTCAAGGGACTTAAATTATCCGAAGCGAAAAACCTGTTAAAAAATAATCTGTCTGAAGTGTCTATTGAGAAAAAATATGTGAATAGTGAAAAAATCTCCAAAGGGAAAATAGTTCATCAAAGTGTGAAAGCTGGGAAAAAGATCCAACAAGGAGAAAAAATACATATTACACTTACGATAAGCAAGGGAAAACAGGCAGTTCAGGCGGTGAAGACACCAACTCCGACAACCGGACCTGTTACGAAGAAAAAAGAAAAAACGAAGAAAACGGATGATTTCGCAGGGGTACTACCTTGGTAGTACCTCTATTTTTTTTCCCTGGAGATATTTGAATTAAATTTAAGAAAAAAAGTGGAACATAGGGTGTGGTATGATGGAAAAAAATAGAAAGAGAGGTTTCGATATGAGAAACAACAAGAAAACAAAAATCGCCAATTTATTTTTGGTATTGTCACTGATTCTGGGAGTAATGATGTCTACCGTGGTTACCGCGCCCAAAGTGCAGGCAGCGGATGCTTACATGGAAAAGTTGCATCTAAATTGGAATTTGCAAAAAGGAAAAGAAAAGATTTTGACTGCAACGTATCCCGGAATTGGAAAGCGTAAATATGGTGTGAAAATAACATCGCTTAAAATTGAGGATGCAGCAAAAGAAGGGTATAAGAAATTAACGGTAGCATATAAATCTACTAGAAAATGGGAGCCAAAGAAAAAAGAAGTGGATAAAATATTTGTGGCAAATGCAAAAGAAAGATTAGACTACGTATATGTGCCGGAAGTATATGCTTATGCAGTTACCGATTTCGACACAGGAT
>DJNB01000083.1 GCA_002435545.1 Lachnoclostridium sp. UBA6475 | reverse complement strand
TAATTATCAAGCGGTTCGCCCATTCCCATAACGATAACATTGGACACCCGCTCCCCCGTCTCCTTCTGAATCTCATAAATCTGGGAAAGCATCTCTCCGGCCGTCAGGCTTCTCGTAAGCCCGGTCAGTGTGGACGCACAAAAGGTACATCCCATCCGGCAGCCGACCTGGGAAGAAATACACACGCTGTTGCCATGATGATATTTCATCCACACGCTCTCGACCAAATTGCCGTCAGCAAGAGAAAACAGATATTTCGCCGTATCTCCGGCCTTTGACATCTGCTTTTTCACAAGTGTCACACCGGAAACCATATAATTTTCCTGCAATGGCTCCAAAAATGCTTTTGGCAAATTGGAAATTTCTTCCATATTTTCAACCTGTTTTTTATGGATCCATTCAAATAACTGTTTTCCGCGAAATGCCTTCTGCCCCATATGCTCGGCAAGTTCTGTCATTTCTTCGATTGTAAGGCTTCGCAAGTCCTTCTTTTCCATCTATTTCTCCTTTACGAGTCGTGCCACAAAAAAACCGTCGCTGCCATTGACACCCGGCAGGATCTGAAGCATTCCTTCTTTTGTCATCTTGTTCTGCAGGGATTCCGGAAGATATTCATCCAGGCTCTCCCGTTTCAGCGGAAAATGTTCTTCGAGATAGGCGACATTTTCCTCGTTTTCCTGCGGACTGACCGTACATGTGCTGTAGATCAATGTTCCGCCCGGCTTCAGTGCCGGCAAAATCCCTTTCAGGATCTCCCGCTGGATCGGCACGAGTTCTCCGATATGGGAAACGGCATCGTAGCGTATCTCCGGCTTTTTCCCAATCACTCCGATCCCGGAGCACGGAACATCTGCCAGTATGACATCTGCCATTTCTTTCCAGTCCGGATCTTCTTTTCCGGCATCCCAGACTTTTATCTCTACATCCGGTTCTTGCAGTCTGGCTGCATTTTCACGGATCCGTATCAGCTTCTTTTCGGAAACATCTCTGGCACAGATATGTCCTTTCCCTTTTAACAGATCGGCGGCATGAAATGTCTTCCCTCCGGGGCTGGCACACACATCAAGCACCCGGTCTCCCGGCTGAATACCGGAGATCACGCCCGGAAGCATCGAACTTTCATCCTGCACGGTAAAATGCCCTTCCGAAAATCCCGGAAGTGTTTCCACATTTTCCACATGCGTAAGGCAGAATCCCTCTTTCCGCAGGTGCGGCAGCTCATTTACTTCAATGCCCGCTTCTTCCAATTCCCGCCGCACCTCTTCCGGCGACGCATTTTTCGTATGTACCCGGATACAGACCGGTTTTGTCTCCTGAAATGCCTCCAGCATCTTCTTCGTACTCTTTTTCCCATAATGGGTTAATAACAGGGCACAGAGTTCTTTTGGCACCGCATACAGAAACGAATATTTCTCTGCAATATCCCGCTTTTTCGCAGCAAGTTCTTCCCGTAATTTTTCCTTGTCTTTCCGCGCCAGATTACGCAATACACCGTTGACAAAGCCAGAATATTTTTCCATTTTTTTCCTTTTTGTCAAAAGTACCATCTCATTGCAGGCTGCCGCGTCCGGCACTTTATCCATGTAGAATAATTCATACGTTCCCATCCGCAGGATCGTGCGGATCACCGGATCCATTTTTGCCACCGGCGTATGGGAAACCGCTCCCAGATATTCATCCAGCTCGATTGCCCGTTCAATGGTTCCCAGCGCTTCTCTCTGTACGAAATGCCGGTCTCTCGCCATATGCATGGTTTCTTTCCGGCAGATCTCATGAAACAGTTCATCGCTATGCTTTTTTTGTTCTAATGTTCCATAGACGATATCAAATATATAATCTCTCACAAACTTTCTCCATTACTCTTCCCTGCCAAGCAGGTCGCCCGCTTTCATCTGCATTCCCCGCAGGAAATCTCCGGCAGGCATCCGTTTTTTGCCCTCCAGCTGAACCTGTCGTGCTTTCAGACATCCTTTTCCCGTCTGGATCAGAAATCCGTCTTTTTGCAGTTCGACAATCTCACCCGGTCTGCCTTGGCTGTCGTCTTCGACGACATCCGCTTCCCAGATCTTGAGCAGTTTTCCATGATAATGCGTATACGCACTCGGCCACGAATTTAACCCGCGCACATAGCGCTCCAGGCGAACGGCTTCTTCTTTAAAATCCAGTTCTCCCATCTCTCTCGTGAGCATTTTCGCATACGTGCTCTCTTCGTCATTTTGCTTTACCGGCTCTGCCTCGCCATTTTCAATCTCATCCAGCGTCTTCAGAAGCAATGGTCCGCCGAGGGTAGAAAGCTGTTCAAACAGGCTTTCACCGGTTTCTGTGCCAAGAAGCGGAACTTCTTCCGTGGCAAGCATATCTCCGGTATCCAGACCGACATCCATCTGCATAATCGTGACTCCGGTCTTCTCATCGCCTTCCAGAATCGACCACTGGATAGGTGCCGCTCCGCGCCATCTCGGCAAAAGGGAAGCATGCACATTGACACATCCAAATTTTGGAAAATCCAAAATTTCTTTTGACAAGATCTGTCCAAAAGCAACGACCACGATAATGTCGCAGGAAATCTGTTTTAACGTATCCACAAACTCCGGATCTTTGACTTTTTGCGGCGTATACACCGGAATCTCATGTTTTACCGCCACTTCTTTGACCGGCGTGAAGATAAGTTTTCCGCTGCGTCCTCTCGCCTTATCCGGCTGTGTGATAACGGCTTTTACCGTGTGTTTTTCCGATGCGATCAGTGTCTCCAGCACTGGCACGGCAAAATCCGGGGTTCCCATAAAGATAATATCCATTTAGTCCTCCATTTCCTCATCCACATCGACAAGCTGTCCTTCTACTTTATCCACATACAACTGTCCGTCAAGATGCTCGATCTCATGGATCAACGCGCGGGCAAGAAGTTCCTCGCCCTCAATCTCAAATTCCTTCATATCGAGATCATACGCCTTTGCGCGGACAATATTCGGTCTTGTCACAATCCCTGCTTTTCCCGGCACACTCAAACAGCCTTCGCTTCCACGCTGTTCTCCTTCGGTATGAGTGATAACCGGATTGATCAATATGATCGGAGAATCCTGCTCCGGGCTGATATCGATCACGGCGATCCGTTTCAGGATACCTACCTGGGGAGCCGCCAGTCCGACACCGTCCGCCTCATACATGGTGTCCAGCATATCCTGTACAAGTTCTCTTGTCTTCTCTGTCATCTCTTTTACTTCTTTGGCTTTTTTTGTAAGTATTTCATCGCCAATAATACGTATGTTTCTGATTGCCATAATTTTCGTCCTTTCTTATCCATCTAACTCATACTGCACATAACACGAATGCGGTCTGTTTTCCATCCATGCCGTAATTTCTTCCTTGATGCCAAGAAGCGTCTCTGTCTCCGCTCCCTTGATCATTAACTGCCAGTGAAACCAGTCTTTCCGCTTTCGGAGTCCACCTGCGGACGGCCCTAACACACTGACTTTTCCGGCGTACTTCTGCGAGATCCATTTTGCCATATTTTGTAAAATTTGTTCGCACTCCTCTTTTTTCTCAGCCGATATCATCACACGAAGCATCGCCTTACACGGTGGATATCCGAGCATTCTGCGGTACGCCAGCTCATTTTCATAGAAAATGGTATCGTCCTGCTTGCGGATGCTCTCGATGACATAATGTTCCGGCTTATAGGTCTGAATGATGACTTCGCCTGGCTTTTCGCCGCGGCCGGCTCTTCCACTTGCCTGCTGCAAAAGCTGGAATGTCCGCTCGCTGCTTTGATAATCCTGCTCAAACATACTCATATCGGCGGCAAGTGCCGCCACCAGCGTGACATTCGGAAAATCATGCCCTTTTACGATCATCTGGGTTCCGATGAGAATATCTGCTTTTCCCTCACGGAACGCGGACAATACGCCTTCATGACCGTGTTTTCCGGTCGTAGTATCTGCATCCATCCGCAGGATCCCTGCCTGTGGCATCAGACGGCGAAGCATCTCTTCAACTTTCTGTGTCCCCAGTCCAAACGTCGCAATATAGGGAGAACCACATTCCGGACACCGCTCCGGCATGGCGACAGAATGTCCGCAATAATGGCATACCAGCGTGTCCACATCGCCCACATGATTTTTATGTGCTGTCATCGATACATCACAATGAGAACATTGTATCACATTTCCGCAATTTCTACAAGAAACAAAACCAGCATACCCTCTCCGGTTAATAAATAACATCGCCTGTTCGCCTTTGGCAAGACACTCTTGCAGTTTCTGCTGCAAAAGGCGGCTGAACACAGAGCGGTTTTTCGCTTTCAATTCTTCCCGCAGATCCACGATATCTATGTTTGGAGGTGCCGCATTGCCGGCACGTTTCGTCAAACGGTATTCTTTGTAACGCCCTTCTTTTGCCGCCTGATAACTTTTGACCGAAGGCGTCGCCGAGCCGAGAACCACACTTGCCCCTGCCAGTTTTGCCCGGTATACCGCCACTTCATCGGTGTGATACCGGGGCGAACTTTCACTGATATAACTCGTCTCATGTTCTTCATCCATAATAATGATGCCAAGCCTCTCAAATGGCGTAAACAACGCAGATCTCGGCCCTATCATAATATCAATATCCCCATTTTTTGCCATTTCAATCTGGTCTGCCCGTTCGCCCTCAGAAAGCCGTGAATGTAACACAGACACTCTTCCCGGAAATCGTTTTTGAAATCGTGAAACGGTCTGAAATGTCAGCGCAATCTCCGGGATCAGGACGATTGCCTGCTTACCCTCTGCCAGCACTTCACTTAGAAGCTGCATATATACTTCCGTTT
>DJNB01000239.1:231-3173 GCA_002435545.1 Lachnoclostridium sp. UBA6475 | reverse complement strand
GACGGTTATTCTACGATTTCATTGGGCTACATTGGTTTGTACGAAGTGACGAAACTGATGGTTGGAGAAAGCCATACAACACCGAAAGGCAGTGATTTTGCCAAGAAGGTGATGAATCGTCTGCGCCGTGCGACCGATACGTGGAAGGAAGAAACCGGACTTGGATTTGGTCTGTACGGAACACCGGCAGAATCGTTGTGTTATCGTTTTGCGGAGATTGACAAAGAACGTTTTGGATCGATCGAAGATGTGACTGACAAAGGATATTATACCAATTCCTATCATGTGGATGTACGTGAGAAGATCGATGCCTTCCATAAATTTGAGTTTGAAAGCCAGTTCCAGACGATTTCCTCCGGAGGTGCGATTTCTTATGTGGAAATTCCAAATATGCAGCACAACCTGCCAGCCTTGGAAGAAATTGTAAAATTCATTTATGATAACATTCAGTATGCGGAATTTAATACAAAGTCGGATTATTGTCATGTGTGCGGTTTTGACGGCGAGATCAAGATCAACAAAGATCTTGAATGGGAATGCCCGAATTGTGGAAATAAAGACCATAACAAGATGAATGTTACGAGAAGAACGTGTGGATATCTGGGAGAGAATTTCTGGAATGTCGGAAAGACAAAAGAGATCAATGCCCGTGTACTCCATATCTAAGCGGTGAGGAATAAAAACTATGAATTATGCAGATATTAAGCAATATGATGTGGCAAATGGCTTGGGAATCCGCGTCTCGTTGTTTGTCAGCGGCTGTACGCATCATTGTAAAAACTGCTTTAATAAAGAAACCTGGGATTTCCAGTTTGGGAATCCCTTTACCGAAGCAGAGATTGAAAAAATTCTGGAATATTTGAAGCCGTCGTATGTATCGGGGCTGTCATTGCTCGGCGGAGAACCGTTTGAACCGGAAAATCAGCCGGGACTGCTGCCGCTGGTAAAAAAAGCAAAAGAGGTTTATCCGGACAAAAATATCTGGTGTTATACCGGATACCTGTTTGATGAGGATATCTGTGGAAAAATGCTGGATCAGGTGCCGGAAACCAGAGAATTATTGTCTTATATCGATGTTCTGATCGATGGACCATTTATCGAAGAACGAAAAAACCTGAAAATACGTTTTCGCGGTTCCGATAACCAGCGGATCATTGATGTCAAAAAGACGATGGAAGCCGGAGAGATCGTTCTCTGGGAAGAATAAAGAAAAGTGAGGAAAAAAACGTGCAGAAAACCAAAATTGATTTTAAAAAATTACATAAAAATGCGCATATTCCAACCTATGGGACCGAATATGCCGCAGGAGCAGATCTTTATGCGTGTCTCGAACAACCGGTGTGTGTAGCGGCAGGTAAGACAGAATTTATACCGACGGGAATCGCAATGTCGATCCCGGAGGGACTTGTAGGGCTTATCTATGCAAGAAGCGGTATGGCATGTAAAAAAGGTCTTGCACCGGCCAACAAAGTAGGTGTCATTGATTCGGATTACCGCGGAGAAATTATGGTGGCATTACATAATCATTCTACTCAGGATATCGTCGTAGAAAATGAAGAGCGGGTGGCACAAATGGTGATCGCTCCGTATCTTTATGCCGTTTATGAAGAAGTAAACGAACTGGATGAAACGGTACGTGGGGAAGGTGGTTTTGGATCTACCGGAAAATAGGAGGTATTGCGTATGCTTGAACAAGTGGATGTAGACAAAAAGATGTCGAAAGACGAATACGAGAAAAAGATGGAGTCTCTGTCTACGAGACTGGGGGAATTACAGCGAAAATGCCGGGAGCAGAAAATCCCGGTTATGGTGACGTTTGATGGAGTAGATGCCGCAGGAAAAGGCACGATGATCAACCGCGTGATTCAATTTCTGGATCCCCGCGGCTACCGGGTCTTTACAACCGGAAAAGCCGGGGAGGAAGAGAGAATGCGTCCGTATTTTTGGCGCTTCTTTACAAAAACACCGGAAAAAGGAAGAATGCACATCTTTGACCAAAGCTGGTACCGTGGTGTGTATGAGGGCGAGATTGGGGAAAAAGATGCCACGGAGTTTGAAAAAATGCTCATACAGGACGGTACACTGATTGTAAAATTTTTCCTTTTAATCTCAGCAAAAGAGCAGAAAAAACGTCTGGAAAAGATGGAAAAAGATGAAGACACCAGATGGCGCGTGTGTAAGCAGGAAAAAGAAAATAATAAAAATTATGCGGAGTGTCTGAAAAGGCAGGATTCGATCCTGGTGCATTCCGATATCGCAGAGTCACCGTGGGTCATTGTGGAGAGTACCGATAAACTGTATGCTGCATGCAAGATCGTATCCACCTTGGTAACCCGTATGGAAGAAGCGCTTCAGGCCGGGCGGTCGCCTCAAAAAGAAGCTGCCGGACTGCCGGAGACGGAAGAATGTTTCCGCAATGGTGTGCTTCATGGGATTGACCTGTCAAAGTCAATGACAAAAGAAGAGTATCAGGCTGAAAAGAAAAAGCTGCAGAAGAAACTGCGCTCTTTGCACAATCAGATGTATTTGAAACGTCTGCCGGTGGTTCTTGCCTTTGAAGGCTGGGATGCCGGAGGAAAAGGAGGCGCGATCAAACGTCTTACACAGGCAATGGATCCGCGTGGGTATGAAGTGGTTCCGACCGCATCGCCAAATGATATTGAAAAGGCACATCATTATCTGTGGAGATTCTGGGAAAAATTTCCAAAAGCCGGTCACATGGCGATCTTTGACCGTACCTGGTACGGAAGAGTACTGGTCGAACGTGTCGAAGGTTTTGCGACAGAGAGCGAGTGGAAACGGGCTTACCGCGAGATCAATGACATGGAAGAACAGATTACCAATGCGGGAGGAATTTTGCTGAAATTCTGGATGCATATTGATAAAGATGAGCAGGAACGGCGTTTTCACGAAAGAGAACAGACGCCGGAAAAACAGTGGAA
>DJNB01000239.1:0-139 GCA_002435545.1 Lachnoclostridium sp. UBA6475 | reverse complement strand
GAGTCTGCCCCATGGATCGTGGTAGAAGGAAACAGTAAGTATTATGCCCGGATCAAGGTGTTGAAAACGGTAGTCGATGCGATTGAACAAAAATTAAAAGAAATGCAGGAATAAAAGAAAGGAACTCTTTGCCAACGTG
>DJNB01000237.1 GCA_002435545.1 Lachnoclostridium sp. UBA6475 | reverse complement strand
TAGTTCTACAAAAGTAGAATTGCGGGCAAGCCCTGCTTTATCATAGATCATCCATAGTTCCTTTCCCATGCCGGTTCTCCCCTTGTTCTTTTATGTATTGTAAGATGTACCAGGCCGTATTTACCCCGGTACAATCCAAAAGATTTTTAAAATGTGCATTGGAGTTTACTTCGCATACAAGATAGCCGTCCGATCCGAAAAGCAGATCAACACCGGCAAAATCACATTTCACAGCACGGCAGGCTTTTACAGCGAGGTCAACGGCTTCTTGATCCGGTTGATAGGCATGCATTGTGCCTCCGTTGGAAATATTGGCACGAAAATCGGTTTCGGATGTCCGCTCCATCGCAGCAACGACTTTGTCTCCGACCACTTGCAGACGGATATCACGGCCGCTGCTCTCCCGGACAAACTGCTGATATAAAAACGGCACGGTTTCCAGTTTTTTTGTCAATTCACATAATTCTTTATGATCGTTTGCCATATACACTTGCTGTCCAAAAGATCCAAACGCCTCTTTTACAATAATTGGAAGTTGTAATTCATTCTCAATCTGTGCCAGAAAATCCAATTGCGGAAAACCGATATTTTCATAGGTCATTGGTGCCGGGAAAGTCAACGGCTGCGGCAGACCATGCATCGAAAGTGCCAATGCGGTCTTTCGCTTGTCATCGCAGATTTCAATGCCCTCTGCCGGATTGTATACCGGAATGCCACATGCGGCAAAGTATTTTGCCAAAAGGATATCTTTGTCCCAAAAGAGAACAAAATCCGGCCGTTCTTCCGTTGTCCGTTCAAACATTCCTAAGAAACACTCGCTGTTTGTCTTCACACAAAGCGCCATATTGTGTTCTTTGGCTGCGTTCATAAAAAGACCGGTTAATTCGGAAAACTTGGATGTATATAAAAAGCCGTTTACAATGATCCAGCCCTGCATGGTTTAGCCTTCTTCCTCAAGATAATTTTCAAACTGTTCCATCGACATCAGGATCACGCGTGGTTTGGTGCCTTCTTCCGGTCCAACGACACCGGCATCGGAAAGCTGATCCATAATTCTTGCGGCACGGTTAAATCCAATGCGGAATACACGCTGCAGCATACCGATGGAAGCCTTGTCTTTTTCAATAATAAACCTGGCAGCTTCAACAAACAATTCATCGCGTTCCGGGCCGCTTACGACAGCACCGGAGGCTCCGGCGGATTTCGTGCCGACCGGATTTTCTTCAATATGTTTGCTGATCTCCTCATTGTAAGCCGGACCATTCATATGTTCTTTCAGGAAAGCAACTACCTTATCACGTTCCTCGTCCGAGACGAACGCTCCCTGTACACGAACCGGTTTTGGATAATCCTGTGGAGCAAATAACATATCACCATTTCCCAGAAGTTTTTCCGCTCCGGAACCATCGATGATCGTTCTCGAATCGATCGCGGAGGACACGGAAAGGGCGATACGCGACGGGATATTTGCCTTGATCAGTCCGGTGATGACATTCACAGATGGCCGCTGTGTGGCAAGCACCAGATGGATTCCTGCGGCACGGGCAAGCTGTGCAAGACGACATACCGCATCCTCCACTTCGTTGGAAGCTACCATCATCAGGTCGGCAAACTCATCCACCACAATAACGATCTGGCACATTTTTTCGTACGTATTGTCGTCGTTGTGCTTCAGACCGGCGATTTTTTTGTTATAACTCTTGATATCACGTACTCCAAGAGCAGCAAATTTTTCATAACGAACCGTCATTTCCTGAACCGCCCAGTTTAATGCGGCAGATGCTTTTTTCGGATCCGTGACAACAGGGATCAGCATATGCGGAATATCGGCATATGCCGTTAATTCTACCATTTTCGGGTCAACCATGATAAATTTAACATCATTCGGATTGGCTTTATATAAGATGCTCATGATCAGCGTATTGATACATACCGATTTACCGGAACCGGTTGCGCCGGCAATGAGCATATGCGGCATTTTTGCAATATCTGTTACAATTGTCTTTCCGCCGATATCTTTTCCGACAGCGAATGTAACATTCGATTTTGCATTGATAAATTCCGGACTTTCGAGAAGTTCCCGTAAGGTGACGGTATTTCTCTTGGCGTTTGGAACCTCAATTCCGACTGCTGCTTTTCCCGGAATCGGTGCTTCGATTCGGATATCGGAGGCCGCCAGACTCAGTTTGATATCGTCTGCCAGACGGGTAATGCTGTTTACTTTAACCCCCTGCTCCGGAACCAGTTCATACCGGGTGACACTCGGTCCACAGCTGACATCTCCCATTTTTACTTTAACGCCGAAACTGTCGAGGGTATCCTGAAGTTTCTTCGCCGTCTGCAGCAGATCCCGGTCACTTTGTCCGCTGCTTCCTTTCTTGGGCCTTGAAAGCAGATCAAGCGACGGAAATTCATATTCCGAATCCTGGGAAGGTGCCGGCTGCGGATTGGTATGCGATTCCACTTCTGCTTTTTTCGTATCGGCCGGAACGGTTTCCTGTTTGTCCGGTTTTGGCTGTTCTTTTTTTACAGCTGTGGATTCTTTCCGTTCGGTCGTTTCCAAAGTCGGTTTTTTTGATTTTCCAAATTTTGTCTCTAATTCTTCTTTGTAAACGGTAGGCTCCTGCTGTCCTTCGCGAATGATCGAGATTTCCGGAATCTCCTCTTTGGCAGCTTTTTCCTCTTTTACCGGCATCTCCGGTGCCTGTTTTTCCGCTACTTTTTGAGGATTGGAAATCTCTTTCATTTTTCCCTTATCCACTCTCTTACGACGTTTTTTGTCTGCAAAGGTATGCGTCTGCATCGTACGCTCATGTTCTTCCGGATAACGAGTGTCCGGTTCTTCATATTCGATATATTCTTCCTGGTCTTCTTTGTGTTCTACATACAATTCGCGGATTGCTGAAAAGATAAGTTTTCTCGTCGTCAGCATAACAAAAAGAAGGGTCAGTCCTAAAATAATAATGATCGCCCCGGCTCTTCCCAGCATTGTACCCAGTAATGTCGAAAGAATCCCGCCGATAAATCCACCGCCGATATGCTCGGAACCGGATTCTTTAAAAATTTCGATCAGATTTGAGATATCGGGATCGATCACCCACTGAAAGATCGCACATAAACATATGTAAAGGAGGGCAAGATAAATGATCTTGCGCCGTACTTCCGGATTTTCGGGATTGGAGATAAAGAAACCGCTTCCAATCGGAAATGCCAGTGGAAAGATATAAGCGGCAGCTCCAAATAATCCGAACAAAAGACTTCCGATCAGATTCCCTACCGGTCCGCACATTCCAAATAAACTAAGCAGTGCCAGTAAGGAAAATATAATGATCGCAAGCAATGTGATTTCTTTCGCTAATGGAGAACTTGTTTGTTTTGAATTTTGTCTTTTCTTTTTTGTTTTTGAATTTTTTGTCTTTGACGCCATACTCTTTCAAACCTCGCTTTGTTTTCTGGGGGTACTTATTGCGGACACTTTTTTAAGAAGTCCATCACGTCGGAAAGCGTTCCTACTTTGTCTACAAGCCCCTCTTTCACAGCCTGCTCACCGACAAGGAGCGTTCCCAGATCTTTGGCAAACATGGAAGTGTTCATCATCAACTCTTCCACATGTGTTTTGCTGATCCCCCGTTTTCGGACGATAAAATCAACGATTCTCGCCTGAATTTTTTCAAATTGATCATAGCTTTGCGGTGCCCCAAGGATCATGCCGCTCATCCTCACCGGATGGAGGATCATCGTCGCACTCGGTACGATACAGGAAAAATCTGTCGCTACCGCAAGGGGAACTCCGATCGAATGACTGTCTCCTATGATAAAAGACGCCGTTGGAGTTTTTAATCCGCTGATCATCTCGGCAAGTGCCAGTCCACAGGAAACGTCACCGCCGATCGTATTAAGAATAAATAATATCCCTTGAATCTCACTATTTTCATCATAAGCTGCTAACATGGGCAGCAAATGTTCATATTTTGTCGTTTTGGCAGTTTCGGAACTGCCCTCATGTCCTTCAATCTCTCCAATGATCGTAATGATCTCTATGCCTCCGATGCGGCATTCTCCAAATTCTTTGATCTGATCTGTATTCATATGTCATAACCTCCTGTTAAGAAGTAGTATGACAGTTTTTTGCAGATCCTATACGTCACTTTGGAGAAAGGATGCATATAAGGCCGGTTTACGATCCTTTGCTGCCGGAAAATCTTTTTTCCAGAGCCGGACACGGTCAGGTTCTATCTCTATCATAAGACATTCATCACCATAAGAGGTCGCTTTGCAAGCGACAGAAAGCCGTCTGCCATCATAATCATAGGCCGCACTGGAAGCCTCATAGTCGAGCGACACATCCCTGCCAATCCGGTTCACACCTAACAGATACGACTGCGTCTCTACTGCTCTTGCCGGAAGCAGTGCATTCCAATGTGCGACACGTCCTTTCGGCCAGTTTGCGATCACAGCGATCGCATCACATTTTCGCATGGCCTGATAAAGTTCCGGAAACCGCAGATCATAGCAGATGGATAACCCCAGAGTTACGCCATCGACGGAAACGGTAACCAAATGGTCACCACCGCAATAATGCCGGTTTTCCTCTCCGTAGGAGAACGGATGAATTTTTGCGTAATCTCCAAGAAGTTTTCCGGCATCTACGACTGCCATATGATTTTTCGCAAGACCGTCTTTTTCTCCTTTTTCGATATAGCCAAAGCCGATCGCAATGGCATATTGTTTTGACAGTCGTTTAAAAAATTTGACTGTCTCGGAATCTTCGCCCGCCGTCTCGCCGTACTCCTGCGGATTCATCGTAAATCCGGTCAGTGTCATCTCCGGAAAAAGGATAAGGCGAGCCTCGCATTCCGAAGCTCGCTTTATCAATTCCAAACACTTATCCCGATTTACAGACTTATCTTCCCAGGTAATGTCCATATTGGTAAGTGCAATCTTCACTCTGTTCTCATCTCCAAGATTTATTGTTTCACATCTTTCATGCTGAAAGAAATTCTTCCCATCTTGTCTTTTCCAAGACAAACGACTTTGACTTTGTCACCCAAAGTAAGTTCGTCTTCTACATGATTGATTCTTCTCTGACAGATATTGGAAATGTGAACCATTCCCTCTTTTCCCGGAGCAAACTCGATGAATGCACCAAAATCTTTGATGCTTACAACAGTTCCTTCCAGAATCTGGCCTTTTTCAAAGTCGGATACGATGATCTGGATCAGGCGGATGGCTTCATCCATCATTGCTTTGTCCGTACCGCATACGGAAACTGCACCGTCATCGGTAATATCAATCTTCACGCCGGTACGCTCGATCAATGTGTTGATCGTCTTACCACGCTGTCCAACCACTTCACCGATCTTCGAAGGATCGATCATGATCTGTTTGATCTTTGGAGCATATTCATTTACTTCTTTTCTAGGCTCAGCGATTGCTTTGCTCATAACTTCGTCAAGGATATACGTTCTTGCTTCTTTCGTACGACGGATCGCACCTTCTACGATCTCACGAGTCAGACCGTGGATCTTAATATCCATCTGAATGGCTGTGATACCTTTGTGTGTTCCGGCAACTTTAAAGTCCATATCGCCAAAGAAGTCTTCCAGTCCCTGGATATCCGTAAGGATCAGATAATCGTCATCGGTCTCTCCGGTAACAAGTCCTACGGAAATACCGGCAACAGGTGCTTTGATCGGTACACCGGCAGCCATCAGTGACAGTGTGGAAGCACAGATACTTCCCTGAGAAGTAGAACCATTGGATTCCATGATCTCAGATACCGTACGGATAGTATATGGGAATTCCTCTTCGGAAGGAATTACCGGAAGCAGGGCACGCTCTGCCAAAGCTCCATGTCCGATCTCACGACGTCCCGGACCTCTGCTTGGACGAGTTTCACCAACCGAATAGGATGGGAAATTATAGTGATGAATGTATCTCTTAGAAGTTACATTTTCATCCAAGCCATCAATTTTCTGTTTTTCCGAAAGAGGAGCCAGTGTCGTAACATTGAGAACCTGTGTCTGTCCTCTCTGGAACAGACCGGATCCATGAACGGTAGGAAGTACATCGACTTCTGCGGACAATGGACGGATCTGTGTTACTTCACGGCCATCCGGACGTTTGTGGTCTTTGAGGATCATCTTACGTACGGTCTTTTTCTGGAATTTATATACGGCTTCGTCGATCAGAGCAAACCAGTCCGGATGCTCTTCTTCATAGCGTTCTTCCAATTTGTCTTTGATCTGACGGATATTTTCTTCACGAACCTGTTTTACATCGGTAAATACAGCCTCTTCCATCGCTTCCGGTGTAACGAAGTTGACCATATCTTCAAACATGTCTTCCGGAATATCAAAATGTTCATATTCGTGTTTTTCTTTTCCGCATTCTGCTACGATCTTATCGAAAAATTCGATGATCTGTCCATTGACTTCGTGTGCTTTATAAATTGCCTCAATCATCTTGTCTTCCGGCACTTCATTGGCACCGGCCTCGATCATGATAACTTTTTCTCTGGTAGAAGCCACGGTAAGAGCAAGGTCAGAAACCAGTCTCTGTGCAGAAGTTGGGTTTACCACAAGTTCACCATCTACGAGTCCGATCTGTGTTGCAGCAGTCGGTCCATCAAATGGAATATCGGAAATGCAGGTTGCCAAAGCGGAACCAAGCATTGCCGTAAGTTCCGGGCTGCAGTCCTGATCTACACACATAACGAGGTTTTCCAGTGTTACATCGTTACGGTAATCTTTTGGGAACAACGGACGCATCGGTCTGTCGATAACGCGGTCCGTAAGGATCGCATTGTCCGAAGGTTTTCCCTCTCTACGAGTAAATCCTCCCGGAATCTTTCCTACAGAATACATCTTTTCGCTATATTCTACGCTAAGTGGGAAGAAATCAATTCCCTCTCTTGGTTTCTCCGATGCGGTTGCTGTGGAAAGCACAACGGTGTTTCCATAATGCATCAAAGCTGCACCATTTGCCTGAGCGGCAACTCGTCCGATATCTACGGAAAGAGTACGGCCTCCAAGTTCCATTGAAAATGTCTTGTACATACTTATAGTCTCCTTTATTTATCTTTTTACAGAGCATCCGAAACAACTGAAAAACCTACTTACCCTGCGATAAATCGGCTTTTCAGAAGTCTCGGATAATGCCCTTTTTAATACATACACTATATATTATACCATTTGTCACCAAGCGGAGCTTGATGACCTGCGTGTGTATCAACACACTTCATTATACCATATCTTTGGTATAAAGCAAACCTCTTTTTATATCATTTTTTTGATCGGATAGCTGATGTCTTCTCCATCCCACATAAGCACCTCATCATGAAAATACGGAACGCGCATCAGCCCGGCTCCAAAAAGGTAGGCACGGTCGCGCTCTGCAATCTCATCCAGACGCATCCATTTGACATCGATGATAGACTGTTCATCCGCAGGGAGTTCCGGATCAATTCCCGTTTTTGCCACGGCATCTTCTGGAATTTCGACCAAAAAGGTAAATACCCGGCTTTCCAGATCCGGTTTGTATTCTACCGTCAACGGACGGATCAATGTCCCCTTTACCTGACACTCCTCTTCCAATTCACGAAGTGCTGCCTGTTCCGGCGTCTCATTTTCCTCAATCCCGCCGCCCGGCAGATTAAAGAAATCTCTTCCAAACAACTGGTGTTCTACCAATAAGATGCGGTTGCCACGGATCACCATGGACTGACTTCGATCTCTCTTCATAATTTATCCTCCACATAGTCAAAAATGATACTACTGATATCGGGTAAAAGCATATCAGCAGTACCATTTTACTCTGCTCATAACGAGCACCATCATTATTTACGAATTCCAAGTTTTGCGATCAAAGCACGATAGCCTTCCAGGTCATTCTTTTTGAGATAGTCAAGAAGACCACGTCTCTTACCAACCATCTTCAAAAGACCGCGGCGGGAATGATGATCTTTTTTGTTCTCTTTCAAATGCTCTGTCAAAACATTGATTCTCTCTGTAAGAAGGGCAACCTGAACCTCAGGTGATCCTGTATCGTTCGGTGTTCTTCCATACTCTTTAATGATTTCTGCTTTTCTTTCTGTTGTCATCATGATTGATGTACCTCCATAAATTTTTTAAAAGCCAAGTACCAAGAACGGGTTGGAGTGTTCCACGCTCTGAGTATTGGTTGTCTAACGGAATTAGTTTAACACAATTTAACTTTCTTGTAAAGTTTTTTTCAAAATATAATTGTATTTTTTAAAATATTTTGTATAATAGAAAGCATACTACAAGATTTACAAAATATCAATAATAAAGGAAGTTTTTTATGTTAGGAAAATGGTCACGGAAACTTGGTCCTTCCCGGTTGATCGCACTGAGTTTCGTTATTTTAATACTTACCGGTACGTTTTTATTATGTCTGCCCGTTTCTGCCCGTGACGGCAGTTTTACCACCCCGCTGGATGCTCTTTTTACGGCGACAAGTGCCACTTGCGTGACGGGACTTATTGTGGCTGATACATTTACCAAATGGTCCTTGTTCGGGCAGATTGTCATTCTCATCCTGATTCAGATCGGAGGCATCGGACTCATGTCCTTTATCTCGATGTTTTTCATATTTATGAAACGAAAATTATCGCTTCAGGACCGTATGCTTTTGATGCAGGCCGCCGGCAATACACAACTGAGCGGTATGGTAAAACTGGTTCGGCGCATTGTGTCCGGTACGTTTTTGATCGAAGGCTGCGGCGCTCTTCTGCTTGCCATCCGTTTTATCCCGCGTATGGGTTTCGGTCAGGGATTATACTATGCAGTATTTCACGCGATATCCGCCTTTTGCAATGCCGGCTTTGATCTCATGGGAC
>DJNB01000019.1 GCA_002435545.1 Lachnoclostridium sp. UBA6475 | reverse complement strand
AACTTACATTTGTACCGGAAGAAATTAACATTGCAAAAATTAAACCTGCTGCTAAAATTCTTTTTCTCATATTAAATGTTCCTCCTTATTTTCCACTTTTTCCCATCCCAGTCTATCATAGCACATTTTGTTCTATGAATCAACAGTCCATTTTGTTCTGTGTCTATAAATTTCTTTATTACCTCTTTATAATAATAAAATATGCGGTGGAATATTATACCAATTGATTGGAGGCTTTTGGATGAAATTACAGCGTCTCCGCGATTTGCGGGAAGATCATGATTTAAAGCAGGCAGATATTGCCGATTATTTACATATAAGTCAACGAACCTACTCTCACTACGAAACAGACAGCAGAAGCATTCCTTTGGAGCAGTTGATTCGCCTTGCGGTATATTATGAGACAAGTTTAGATTATCTTGCTAACCTTACAGATTATAAAAAACCTTATCCGCGCGGCAGACACGCCCCTGAAAAATACTGAAAAAAACAGCCTGGAGTAACAAAGTGTTATTCCAAGCTGTTTTTTTCATGTAAATTATCAACAAAATATAATTTGTATATTATGCCTATTTTCGTTGTTTTCGACATTCATTTGAGTCACATACACTCTAATCATCAACTACCCATCAACTAAAATCTATCCCTGCTTTTTACCCCTTTTTTTCCTGAATCATCGGTCTTAATCTGCGGATACAGTAAGCGTAGGCAGGAATCAGAAATACATCCGCGAGGATCCAGGCGATCGGGCTGGCAAGACAGGCTGCGATGAATCCAAAGCGTGCCACAAAGCCAAAACCGACGATGCTTCGTCCGACCATCTCTGCCACGCCGGCGAAGATGGCAAGTTTTCCAAAACCAAGTCCCTGGATGGCAAAACGGATAATATTGACAAGTGCCAGCGGGATGAAGAACAAACTATTGATAACCAAAAGTTTTGCCACATTTCTTATTATTTCTACTTCTGTAGAATCCACAAAAAGCAGGGCAAAGCTCTTTCCAAATAAGATCATGACAATGGCTGCCACGACGCTGTAACCGGCTGCCACAAAACTGCACTGCACCATTCCTTTGGTGACACGGTCCAGTTTCCCGGCGCCGAGATTTTGTCCGGCATACGTTGCCATCGTCGAGCCAAAGGCATCAAATGGACAGCAAAAAAACATGCTCAGCTTTCCACCGGCAGTCATGGATGCGACAACGACCGAACCCAGACCATTGACCGCTGTCTGCAAGATCACGCTTCCGATCGCGGTGATCGAATACTGGAGTCCCATCGGGATTCCCATGCTGCAAAGTCTCGCCACAAAGCGCCCGCGCCATCTCCATTCCTCGCCATGCACGCGGAGGATCGGAAACTTCTTGATCAGATAGACCAGACAGCATACGCCGGAGATTGCCTGTGCCAGCACGGTCGCGCCCGCAGCACCGGCAACACCAAGGTGCAGCCCGGCGATGGCGATGACGTCAAACGCGATATTTAACACGGACGAAATCACCAAAAAGATAAGCGGACTCTTGCTGTCGCCGAGAGAACGCATAATACCGGAAAGCAGGTTATAAAGATACGTAACCGGGATTCCGATGAAAATAACAATAATATAAGCGTAAGATGCGTCAAAAATATCAGCCGGGGTATCCATCCATACCAAAATATTGCGGCAGAGCAGGCTGACCGTGACCGTCATTACAACGGCAAAAATGATCGACAGCCAGACGCTGTTTGCCACATAATACCGCAGCTGTTTTTCATCTTTTGCTCCGAATTTCTGCGCAACCGGGATTGCAAAGCCATTGCATACCCCCATGCAGAAACCGATGATCATAAAATTTATCGAACCGGTGGCACCCACTGCCGCGAGAGCCGATGCGCCTAAAAATCGTCCAACGATGATCATATCAACCAAATTGTAAAACTGCTGAAACAGCATTCCGAAAAAAAGCGGAATGGCAAAGCCTAAGATTAAGCGGATCGGGGATCCCTTCGTCATATCTTTCATGTGTGTGCCTCCTTATATTTCTAAATTGCTGTAACAGTATACAAAATATTTTTTCGGTTGTAAAGAAAAATTCTCAATTTTATATTTATTTAATCTGTCTAACCATTTTGTTACCAAATTCTTACCGCCAGCTTTTGGGAAACACATACCCTTCGCGGTTCGCTAACGTGTCAAAACGATACCCTTTTTCCTTGATGAGCTGCAGGATTTCCGGCAGTACAGCCGCCGTATTTTTCATCGTATTCGAATCGTGAAGCAGAATAATCGGATTGTCATATTTTTCCAGGTCTTTTTTTACGTTCTGATAGATGCTTGCCATCGGAACTCCCACCGCGACCGAATCTTCGCCCGATACATTCCAGTCATAGCTCGTGATCTTCTGCTTTTGCAGTTCCTCCATCAGATCATCCACGATCGGACACACATAACCGTTGTTGCTCCCCCACGGAAAGCGGTGCAGGCAAACAGGCTTTTCGGTCACTTCCTCAATCCTTGCCTTGCATTTTTCAAAATCACTCCAGAAATATTCTTTATTACAGTACATCTCATCTTTTTTATGACAATAGGTATGTACTCCGACACTATGCCCCTCTTTGATTTCACGCTTTACAATCTCCTCCCGTTCTTTTGTGATCTCTTCGCCGATCAGAAAAAAAGTCGCTTTCGCATCATATTTTTTCAATGTATCGAGGATATCCGGTGTAATCTCGCTGGGTCCGTCGTCAAATGTCACGTAAGCAACTTTCTCTGCCGGCTGCGGCCCCGTCACCGCTACGTTTTCTACTTTTGTAGAACTATTTTCTTTCCACTGCCACACGATCAATGTCAAGAGAACAACTACCCCAACAGCATACAACAAACGTTTCATATCTTTTCGCCTCACATTTTGCAAAACTCTCCTATTATTAATGTATGCGGAAACGAAAAAAACGTGAAAAGAGCCACTCTGCTTAACAACTACAGAGCGGCTCCATTCACAACATATTTTGTTATATATTTACCAAAGAATTCGCGAATTAACCTTTTACAGATCCAAGTGCTACACCACGGATGATGAACTTTGATAAGCAGAGGTATACGATGATCAACGGAATGATCGCGATACCAAGTACCATATATACCTTACCTAAGTCAAAGTTACCATTTGCCTCGGCGTTGAGGCCGGCGATAACAAGTGGAAGTGTTGCATTTTTGCTGTTGGTATCCATCAACAGCTGTGGAAGGAAGTAGTTGTTCCAGGATGCTACAAACTGGAAGATCAACTGTACTGCCATTGCCGGTTTCAAGATCGGCATTGCCACAAAGTTAAAGATGTAAAATTCGTGTCCACCATCGATTCGACCGGCTTCTACGATCTCCATCGGCAGGGAACTCTCCATATACTGCTTGATAAAGAAGAATACACCCGGTGCCGCGAGGGTAGGGAAGATCAATGGAAGAAGATGATTGTACATTCCTACGGATTTTACAAGGTCTACGTATCCAAGTGCAGATACCTGGGTAGGTACCATCAGGACGAACATGATGGCGATAAACGCTGCTTTTTTCAAACGGAAATCATACGCATACAAACCATATGCCGTAAGAGCTGCGATATATACACTTCCTATACAGGTAATAGCTGCTACGATAAAACTGTTTCCCATCGCCTGGATAACCGGTTTATTGGGGTCATTCAGTGCGTTTTTCAAGTTTGTCAAAAAGTTAGAACCCGGAATCAGGTTAAATGTACTTGTCAATGTTGCATGGTCTTTTGTCAGGTTGATCAAAAGAGTAACAAACGGGAAAAGTGCTATGATACAAACTAAGATCAGCACAACGTAAGCAACGATACGACGGAAAATCAAGATACGATGTCCGCGTTTTTCCTGTGCTGTCAATTCTGCACCTCCGGCAATATCATCATGAACTGCTGCCATATCGTCACGCTCCCTTCTTCGCATTTTTCAATGCTTTTTTCTGTGCTTTTTTATTTGCTCTCGCTTCTTTGTCGTCATCACTTTCCATCAGTTTAAATAAGAAGATACCGATGATACCTGCTACAAAGAACAATACAACGGACTCTGTCGCAGCAAATCCGACGTCTGCGGAACCGCTGATTCCATTACTGATGTCCATAACAACGGTCTTTGCAACCTCGTTCGGTCCACCGTTTTTCACCAAAAGGTTTGGAATATCGAACATCTGCAGACCACCGATCATAGAAGTTACCATTACATATAACATGATCGGCTTCAACATTGGAAGCGTAATTTTCTTAAACTGCTGTCCTGCACTGGCTCCATCAATCGAAGAAGCTTCATACAGTGCCGGGTCAATTCCCATGATACCTGCCATCAAAAGAATTGTCGTAT
>DJNB01000033.1 GCA_002435545.1 Lachnoclostridium sp. UBA6475 | reverse complement strand
TCAATCTTGTTGATTCTGAAAATCCAATAATTTATTTGAATTTTCAGGGTTGTTTCACTGTTCAGTTATCAAGGTTCTGTGCTGTCGCTTTACCGCGTCAGCAAGATATATAATATCAGACGGTGGCACTTTTGTCAACACTTTTTTTCATTTTTTTGTGTTTTTTTCCAAAAGTGCCACAATCTCATCATTTACACAGCTTATTTTGCTGTTTTTTCCTTCATTTCTTTTAATTTCCCTTTTTTATATTGATAATTTTTCTGCACGGAATCTTTCTGGCTTACAATGATTCCATTCTGAAATGACAGATTAGGAAGTTTTTCCGCTCCCTTGATCAATTTGAACTTGCGGTATTCTTCATCCCAGCGGTAGCAGTAATTGTAAACATCATTTGCGTCTATTTTGCAAGGGATACAAAGATCCGACACTCCATCATTATCAATGTCCGGGAAGGAGAGATTTTGCTCCGCAAACTTTTTGTCCTGTACAGGTTTTGGAAACTTCGCCTGTCCATAGACGCTCTGATTATAATCATCATAGTACAGCATTGCGTCTTTGTCATCAATGTATACAATGACCGGATCTGACTGACGGCTTGTTGTCATAACACCGCTTGCAAATGTTTTCCCTGCCCGCCATTGTGGCTCAGGGGTTGCTGTCGGAGCAGTATCCACCTGCTGTGAAGGCTTTTCGTTGGAACAGGCTGTCAAAACCATCGTTGCTGCCATCATGGTTACTATTATTTTTCTCATTTTCATTTTCTTTTCCTCCATATTATTCTTCAAAATGTATTCCCTGTAAAAGTGCACCGAGAGAGGTCGTCGCTTCTTCATCTTTATATTCAAGATTCACTTCTTCCTCAACAACTTCCGGCGCAATGTCCTCTGCTTCTTTCATGCTCAGGCGGATTTTTCCGTCTTCGACAGACAGCACTTTCACTTTTACTTTCATTCCCAGTTTCACTACTTCTTTCGGCGACTTCAAAAAGCGGTTGCAGATCTGCGAAATATGAACCAGTCCGGTAAGTCCGTCTCCAAATTCGACGAAGCAGCCGTACGATTCGATGCGCGTGATCGTGCCTTCGGTTATGAAGCCTTTCTGCAGCGCATTTAACTTTGCCGCATGTTCCTGTGCAAGACGTTCTTTCGCCACTTCCTTTGCGGAAAGCACAAGGCGGTTTTCTTCTTCGTCTGCCGTAATCACCTGTACCTGCACCTTTTTGCCGACATAGGACTCCAGATCCTCAACATATTCCGCTGCCAGTTTGGAAGCCGGGATAAATGCACGGATCCCTTCAAGATACGTGACTACTCCGGAAGGAACTGCCTCTTTGATCTTCACTTCAAAGATGGTATGGTTTTCCAAAGCATCCTGCAGGGTTTCCCAGGCTGCCTCTTCTTTCGCCTGCCGAAGGGAAGTGATCGTCTGCCCGGATTCGTCTTCATATAAAACGATCACGGTCAGCGTGTCTCCAATCCGAATTTCATCCATTGCGTGAAAATCCGGGTCGTTGCTCCATTCTTCTTTGGGAATGATCCCGCGGGAGTATGATTGCAGATCAAGAGCGATCTCTTCCTCGTCAATCGCCACAACGGTTCCCTTTATCACCTGTCCCGGCCGGAATTTTACAAAAGAGGCATTGATCTCATCTTCAAAATCTGCCATTGTCAATTTTTCTTCATCCATTTTCTGTCATCCTTTCCAATTCATCTGCCAATCTGGCAAATTCTTCCAGTCCTAATTTTTCACCGCGTATCCTTACATCAAATCCTGCCTGTTCTATCGCACGCGCCGCCTGCTCTTTCGTAAATGAAAGCTCTGCGCTGTTTGCAATTCCGTTTTGCAGCGTTTTCCGGCGCTGGTTAAAGGAGGCACGGATCAGGCGGAACATCAGTTTTTCATTGTGTACTTCGACCGGAACTCTTGCGAGACAGTCGAGTCGTATGACCGCACTTCCGACATTCGGCCGCGGCATAAAACAGTTCGGCGGCACAAAGGCGGCGATATATGGTTTGGCATAATACTGAACCGCGAGAGACAGCGCCCCATAATCTTTTGTTCCCGGCTCTGCCTTCATCCGGTCTGCCACTTCTTTCTGCACCATAACGGTAACGTTGGCGAGCGGAACGTGGCTTTCAAATAATTCCATAATGATCGGCGTGGTAATATAATACGGCAGATTTGCTACTACTTTGATCGGTTTTCCCTCATTGTAAGTGTCTGCAATCTGCTGGATATCCTGTTTTAAAATGTCGCCATGCAGCACTTCCACATTGTCGTAAGGCTGCAGCGTTTCTTTCAGGATCGGGATCAGTTTATCATCAATCTCTACCGCAAGCACCTGTCGCGCATTTTCGCAGAGATACTGCGTCAATGTGCCGATTCCCGGTCCGATCTCCAGTACAAAATCGTCCTTTGTGATCTGTGCCGCATCGACAATTTTATCCAGCACATGCGGATCGATCAAAAAATTTTGTCCAAATTTTTTCTTAAATTGAAACTCATGCTTTTGAAGCACTTGTATCGTCTCTTTGGGATTGCTTAATTTTTCCATATTCACCTCCTGTTTTTCTCGTCCAGACGGTATAATTTTCTGGCATTTTTTTTCGTTTCTGTGATCACTTCCTGTTCGGAAATTCCTTTTATTGCGGCAATTTCGCGTGCCACATAAATTAAGTTTGTGGAATCGTTTCGCCTGCCACGGTTTGGTTCCGGCGAAAGATACGGGCAGTCCGTCTCCAGCACAATATGCGAAAGCGGGATGGCTTCTACCGTTTCTTTCAAACGACGTCCATTTTT
>DJNB01000015.1:4938-5100 GCA_002435545.1 Lachnoclostridium sp. UBA6475 | reverse complement strand
ATCAGGAAGATGTTGTGACACGTCGTATTAAATACGACCTCAACAAGGCAGAAGAACGAGCACATATCATCAAAGGATTGTTGATCGCACTTGATAATATTGATGAAGTAATTCGTATTATCCGCGGTTCGAAGACAACCAATGAAGCAAAAGAAAAATTGA
>DJNB01000015.1:0-4906 GCA_002435545.1 Lachnoclostridium sp. UBA6475 | reverse complement strand
AACGTTTTGAACTGGATGACGTACAGGCACAGGCGATCGTAGACATGCGTCTGCGTGCATTGACCGGTTTGGAACGGGAGAAACTGCAGAATGAATATGCAGAACTCATGAAGAAGATTGAGGAATTCCGTGCTATCTTGGCAGACCGCAAACTTCTTCTTGGAGTCATCAAAGAAGAAATTACATTAATTGGCGATAAATATGGAGATGAACGTCGTACATCCATCGGTTTTGATGAATTTGACATCTCCATGGAAGATCTGATCCCGGTTGAAAATACGGTGATCGCAATGACTCATATGGGTTATATCAAACGTATGACGAGTGATAACTTTAAGAGCCAGCACCGCGGAGGAAAAGGAATCAAGGGAATGCAGACCATTGAAGAAGACTATATCGAAGATCTCTTTATGGCGACGACGCATCATTACCTGATGTTCTTTACCAACAAAGGCCGTGTATACCGTATCAAAGCATATGAGATACCGGAATCAAGCCGTACAAGCCGTGGTACAGCAATTGTAAATTTATTACAGCTGCTTCCGGAAGAAAAGATTACGGCTGTCATTGCGCTGCGCGAATACGAAGAAGATAAATATCTCTTCATGGCGACAAAGCATGGCTTGGTTAAGAAAACTTCCCTTTCAGAATACATGAATATCCGTAAGACCGGACTGCAGGCAATCAATCTTCGCGAAGAGGATGAATTGATCGAAGTAAAAGTAACCGACGACAACAAAGAGATCATCCTTGTGACAAAACAGGGACAGTGCATCAAGTTCAAGGAGACTGACGTACGTACGACAGGACGAACTTCCATGGGTGTACGTGGTATGAATCTGTCTTATGACGATGAAGTAGTCGGAATGCAGTTAGATACGCAGGGAGAGCAGCTCCTTCTCGTATCCGAATATGGTTTAGGAAAACGCACAAATATCGAAGAATTTGGGGTACAGCATCGTGGCGGAAAAGGTGTGAAATGTTATAAGATCACCGAAAAGACCGGAAATGTTGTAGGTGCAAAAGCCGTTCATGACGACCAGGAGATCATGCTGATTACCAACGAAGGTATCGTCATCCGCATACAGGTGTCTGATATCTCCATTCTTGGAAGAATTACTTCCGGTGTGAAACTGATGAACTTGGATCCTTCTCAGGATGTCGTTGTCGCAAGCATTGCCAAAGTGCGGAAAGAAGAAAACGAAAAACCGGAAGAAGAGGCAGAAGAAGATGCCGGGGAGAATGCAGATGAGAACAATTAATACAGAATTAATTACACAGCAGGTAAAAGAAATGTGTATGGATGTTAATATCCATCTGTCAAAAGATGTAAAATGTGCCATCGAAGAAGCAGAAAAAAAGGAAGAATCTCCGCTTGGAAAGCAGATATTAGGCCAGCTGGAAGAAAATATGGAGATTGCTTCCGATACCCGGATTCCAATTTGTCAGGATACCGGTATGACCGTTGTATTTTTGAAGGTTGGACAGGAAGTTCATTTTGAAGGCGCTTACATAGAAGATGCCATCAATGAAGGAATCCGCCAGGGATATCAGGAAGGATATCTCCGCAAATCTGTGGTAAAAGATCCGGTAGACCGTGTCAATACAAAGGACAATACGCCGGGGGTCATTCATTATGAAATCGTGCCGGGGGACCGGGTCGAGATTACGATTGCGCCAAAAGGATTCGGCAGCGAAAATATGAGCCGTCTCTATATGCTCAAACCGGCAGACGGATTGGATGGAATCCGCAATGCCATCTTAGAGACAGTGAAACTTGCAGGTCCCAACGCCTGTCCTCCGATCGTTGTCGGAGTAGGTATCGGCGGAACCTTTGAAAAATGTGCCATTCTTGCGAAAAAGGCACTTACCCGCGACTTAAACTCATCTTCTGAAATCCCTTACGTAAAGAAACTGGAAGATGAAATACTGGAAAAAATTAACAATCTTGGCATCGGGCCGGCAGGACTTGGAGGCACGGTGACAGCACTTGGTGTAAATATTGAAACCTATCCGACGCATATTGCCGGAATGCCGGTTGCCATCAACATCTGCTGTCATGTAAACCGTCATATCCGCCGTACGGTATAAATATCCGAAAGGAAGAGAAATATGGAGACAAACTGCGAATTTTGTGCTCTTTACTACGTCGATGACGATGGTTATGGGGAATGCCAGGTAAATCTGGATGAGGATGAAATGTACCGTTTTATGAATACCTCATACCGTTCCTGCCCCTACTATCAGAACGACGATGAATATAAGATTGTGAGAAAACAGAACTGATGAAATACTACATGGCGCCTCTGGAAGGAATCACCGGGCATATTTACCGAACAACGTATGCGAAATATTTTGGTGGAATCGATAAATATTTTTCCCCTTTTATCTCGCCCAATCAAAAGAAAATATGCCGCACACGCGAAAAAAAGGATATTCTGCCGGAAAATAATACCGGTCTGTATCTCGTACCACAGATTATGACAAACCGGGCAGAAATGTTTTTGCAGACCGTAGAATATCTACAGGAATTTGGTTACAGCGAAGTGAATCTGAATCTGGGATGTCCGGCGGGTACGGTAGTTTCGCGTAAAAAAGGTTCCGGTTTTCTGACAGAACCGAAAAAGCTGGAATCCTTTTTAAAAGAAATTTACGAAGGAACCGATGTGAAAATATCCATAAAAACGCGGATTGGTTATGAAAGTGCAGAAGAATTTCCAACACTTCTTTCCATATTTAACCGGTTTCCGGTTTATGAACTGATCGTGCATCCGCGCACAAGAGAAGATTTCTACCAGAATACACCGGATATGCAGGCATTTTCGTATGCCATAAAACACAGTGCAAATGTTTTGTGCTACAACGGCGATATATTCAGCAAAGAAGATTATCAACGTCTTACCGGTCAATATCCGGATCTTCCGGGTGTTATGCTCGGACGGGGTATTTTACAAAATCCGGCAGTCATTGCTTCTATAAAAGAAGAAAAACCACCGGAAAAAGAAACAATCAAAGAATTTGTTACGGAATTGTGCGAAAGATACCAGTCAGAATTGCATGGAGAGCGCCCTGTTTTGTTCAAAATGAAGGAATTATGGCATTACCTTATACAATCCTTTGATGCAGACGAAAAAATCGCTAAAAAGATAAAGAAAGCGCAGAAAATATCAGAATACGAGATCACGGTAAACGAATTATTTTCAAAATATGACCTCAAGATCTGAATACAAATATTGGAGATGAAGAAGAGATGGAAAAGCATTTGGAGACACCATTGACAAAAGAAAAAGTAAAAGAACTTCATGCAGGAGATTATGTATATATTTCCGGAATCGTATATACAGCGAGAGATGCTGCTCATAAGCGGATGATCGAGACGCTGGAAAAGGGCGGAGATCTGCCTTTTGATATGCAGGATCAGGTAATTTATTATCTGGGGCCTACGCCAAACCGACAAGGACAGGTGATCGGTTCTGCCGGCCCTACGACAAGCAGCCGTATGGACCGTTATGCGCCTTCTCTGCTTGACCGCGGTTTAAAAGGAATGATCGGAAAAGGAAAACGCAGCGAAGAAGTCATTGCTTCCATGAAAAAAAATACAGCGGTATATTTTGCCGCCGTCGGAGGAGCCGGAGCACTTTTATCAAAATGTATTACCAAAAGCGAAGTGATCGCATACGATGATCTCGGTACAGAAGCGATTCGCCGCCTGGAGGTAAAAAATCTGCCTGTGATCACGGTAATTGACTGTGAAGGAAACAATTTGTATGAGACAGCAGTAAAAGAGTATCAAAAAGCGTAAAAAAATGTTTGACAAATGATTTACAATCTGATACAATAGTCAATGCACTGAAACTTAATATTTATCAAATTTCAGAACTTTGGAGAAGTACTCAAGTGGCTGAAGAGGTGCCCCTGCTAAGGGTATAGGTCGTTTGCGCGGCGCGAGGGTTCAAATCCCTCCTTCTCCGTTATAAGGAACTATTACAATATGTAGTAGTTCCTTTTGTTTTATCAAAGCGGCTGATAACCATTGTTTACCCGAATATCAAGAGCAATGAACCGTTACGGCAGCAGAAAGAAGGAGAAAAAAATGGAACAAAATACAATTACAGGAAAAAAGACACTTCAATTAAGTATATTTGCTTTATATATGGCAATTATATGTATTGTAACAATGTTTACCAAAATTCCGATTCCTCTTGGATATGCACATATCGGAGACAGTATCATTCTTACATTTGCTCTTTTTTATGGAGGAAAGAACGGATTTATCGTCGGAGGAATCGGTTCTGCGTTGTCGGATCTGCTTTCCGGATTTCCACAGTGGATCCTTCCGACGTTTATCATAAAAGGATTTATGGCGCTGATCATGGCAGCGATCGCAAGGAAAGAAGACGGCACTTATAAAATTCTTTCTATAAGAACATTTATTGGAGCAATTGCCGGAATGTTGTTTATGGTTGCCGGATATGTTGCTGCCGGTATGGTTATGAATGGATTTGCAGCAGGACTTGCATCGGCACCGGGCTTATTGATTAAATCCGTGGTAAATATAATCGCCTTTTATATTATCTCCGCTGTATTACAAAAAACAAGAGGAATTGAGAAAAAATTTAACTAGAAAATGACGATATTACAGTACTTTTGGAAAATATGCGAAAAAAATCAAAAAAATTTAAAAAAAGTGTTGACAAAAGTATTGAAGTCTGATAGTATATATCTTGCTGACGCGGTAAAGACACGAAATTAGAAAATAAAAAAAGTGTTGACAAAGCAAAAAAGATTTGATATAATAAATTTTGCTGACGTAATAAAGCGACAGCGCAGAACCTTGATAACTGAACAGTGAAACAACCCTGAAAATTCAAATAAATTATTGGATTTTCAGAATCAATAAGATTGA
>DJNB01000009.1 GCA_002435545.1 Lachnoclostridium sp. UBA6475 | reverse complement strand
CGGCGTTTGTCAAACGCCTATCAAGATAATGGAAAGGAGAATGATTAAATGAAGGAAAGAAAACAAATAACATATTTACAGCGATTTGCATGGCTGGGAAGTTTGTGCCTGCTGGCAGTTCTTTTTATGCTGGGATCCTGTGTGGAGGTCAAAGCAGGAAAAAAGGCTGAATCATGCAAGCTTGAGTCAGTGACATTGGAAATAAATGGTAAACAACAGACGTATGAGGGAAAATTCGATCTGGTTGCCGTGGATGGTGGAGCGGATTGGAGAGAATATTTCCGGTCGGTAAAGATCGTAGATTATCAAGTAGTAGAAAACGATCTGTGTAACCATGAAGACGGACATGATTCAATCACGGCATACGCACCGGTTTTGGATGAAGATGAAGAAACAGATGAGTGGCTGCCGGTTTCCAAATATCGAAATGATTTAAATGAGTATTTTCAGTTAGAGGATGACTTTGAAGACGAACCTTATTGTGCATTGTATTTTTGTCTGGATGGAAATAAGGCTAACTACATCAAAGTGTATTTTGCAAAGGAGTATAAGATTACATACGATACTCAAGATGGTACATTTATGGATGCTCAAGAGAAACTGGATTCCTATGTGTATGGAAATGATGATTCGCTTCCACCGGTAGAAAAAGACGGATATATATTTAAAGGCTGGTATCTGGAAGGGGAATCTGAAGATACCGCAGAAATTTGTTTTTGTGTAGATGACCTTGAAGAACCGGGAGATATTAAGGTTATTGCAAGTTTTGAAGAGGGGGAGCGTCAGGATATCAGTAATTTTACTTTTACAGGAGAATTGGCTGATGAGACATATGAGGTTGCTTATAATGGCTTTGAGTGGACACCGGATTTTTATGTATATTCACCAGAGCAGGACGAACTGTATCGAGGCTGGGATTACATTTGTGAATTTGAAAATAATATTGAACCGGCTTCCGCAGATGCCACCAATCCACCGACCGTTATTGTTCGAGGGATTGGAGAATATACAGGGACGCTGAAAAAGACATTTACAATTACAAAAGCAACTCCAGCAATTCTAAGACGTTATGCGGATATTTTAGAAGGCGAGCCATTGTCATCGATAGATTCAACCCTGCTGGCAAGGATATATGGGACAGGTAATAAAAATATATCCGGAACCATTGAATGGGAAAAAGGAAATGATTATGTTCTGACTGGAGAAGCAGGAGCTTCGGAGAGCTGCAGCATGTCGTTTATACCGGAGGATCCGGTTCATTATGAGCCGGTTACAGGGATACCTGTTTCTATATCTATCAAAAAAGACATACAGTCGTGGACCGTTGAACTGGAACAACAAAATTATCCATATACCGGAGTACCAATCGAACCAAAAGTGACGGTGAAAGATGGAGATACGGAGCTGCGATATAATTACGATTATTATGTTGAGTACTCCAACAATGTGAATTGTAATGGAGAAGAAACATCACCAACGGTCACAATTGTGGCCTCAGGAACTTATAATTATACCGGAACCAGGGAAGTGACATTTACGATTGAGAAAGCCACTCCACAGTGTGAAACGATGCCGGTCTGTACGGCAATTACAGAGGGGCAGACATTGGCTGATTCCACATTTAGCGGAGGCGGTGTCACCGGTGTGATTAAAGGCAAAGAAGTGGCAGGAAATTTTGTCTGGAAAGATCCGGAGATCACGCCTTCTCTAAGTGACAGCGATAAGACAAAATACACAGCGGTATTTAAACCAATAAGTGCGAATTATAACGAGATTGAAATCGAACTTTCGGTTTCGGTAAAAGCCAAACCGGTTGTGCCAACGACACCACCGACGGTGCCACCAACCCCAACGGCAACCCCAACGGTAACTCCAACGGTGCCACCGACGACACCACCAACACCGGCGGTAACCCCAACGGCAACCCCAACCGTGGCGCCAACGGCAACACCAACGGTAATTCCAACGGCAGTTCCAACGGAGACACCAGCCGTGCCAACAGCAACCCCAACGGTAATCCCAACAGCAATACCGACCGTGGTACCGACAGCAGTTCCAACGGTAATTCCAACGGTGGTTCCGACAACAATGCCGACTGTGGCACCGACCGCTGTCCCAACCGTAAATCCGACAGCAGTTCCGACTGTAATACCGACGACAGTTCCAACTCCGCCGTCGACAACCGCGCCATCAACGGCTGTACCAACGGCGGTGCCGACAGATGTTCCGACTGTGCTGCCGACAACGGAACCAACCGTAAATCCGACAGCAGTGCCGACGGATGTTCCAACGACACCTCAGGTGACCGTGAAACCTTCTGCAAACCCAACAGAAGAGGACGAAGATGATGAAGATGACTTGCAGGTGGGAGACAAAGTACAAGATGCCAAGAAGAAAGCCTATTATATCGTTAAAACGATGGATGGCGATGACATTGAAGTATTCTATGCGGGACCAGCTTCTAAAACGAAGGCTGTGCCGATAACGATAAGTAACACGGTTGTTTTGGAAAATGGTCAGAAGGCGAAAGTAACCGGTATTGAAAAAAATGCTTTTTCAGGATGTAAAAAATTGAAAAAGGTAGTGATTGGAAAAAATGTCACGACAATCCGGGCAAATGCATTTAAAAAATGTAAAAAGCTTAAGACAATTATTGTAAAATCCAAAAAATTACAAAAATTGGATAAAGCAGCATTCAAGGGCGTTTTTTCAAAAACGGTGATCAAGGTTCCGGCGGATCAATATAAGCAATATAAAAAATTGTTCCGAAAGAGCGGTTTGAAAAAATCAGTCAAAATAAAGAAACAGTAACAGAAGTAAGGTATGTAAGATACCCGGTATTCATATATTGTAAAGAATATATGAGTACCGGGTGCTTTTTATGAAATGGAAATATTATATCGGTTCAATTTTGCTTGTGTTAGCGGTGGGGACAGTGGCAGGTCTATTGACAAGGGCAGGGACAATGCAGTATGCCGAACTGGCGAAACCGGCTTTTTCTCCGCCGGCAGCCGTGTTCCCGATTGTCTGGACGATTTTGTACACACTTATGGGAATCGGTCTGGCAAGAATTTTTCTAAGCGAGGCAGCACAAGTAAGAAACCAGGGACTGAATCTCTTTTGGCTCCAGCTCTTTTTCAACTTTATGTGGAGCATTTTGTTTTTCAATTATAAAGCGTATGGTATTGCTTTTTTCTGGCTTCTTGTCATGCTGGCGCTTATTCTTGCGATGATCAAAAAATGGTACAAAACGGATCCACTTGCGGCAAAATTACAGATCCCTTATGCTTTGTGGGTGGCTTTTGCCGGGATTTTGAATTTTGCGGTCTGGCAGTTAAATAAGTGAAATACCCATGTCAAAGAAATCTCTGCAATGCAGTGAGAAGTTTTTCTTCTGTGCTGATGATCTGCTTTGTCAGATGTTTGACACCTTTGTCGGCAGCAGGATATTGGTTCAGGTAGCGGTGCAGGGACTTGATGCCCATATTGCAGCCATCGGTGATCAGGCTTGCGATGGCACAGTCCGGATTGTCACTCATGGTTTTAAAATTGCTTTTCATCTTTGCCATGGCTTTTGCAAATGGCGCCGGTTCTTTCCCTTCGTCATGATAGCGTTCGAGATATCCATCGGTCTCAGCATCCAGACGGCAGTGGATGTCACGGCTGTCTTTTAAGATGCCTTTCAAACTGCTGTTTTCCACATTGTCCAGAACGTCGTCAATGGAAGAAATTCCCATTTTAAGACCGGCACTGCACTCGCGCAGAAGTTTGATCGTATCGTCTTCCATAGTAAAAACCTCCTTTTGGAATTAGAGTGTCCAAAAGGAGGCAGATCATACATTTTATTTTAGAAAAAAAGCAAACCGACATGATAGACAATGCAGGAGACAAGCAGTGCGGATAAGGTGTAAAATACGCCAATCTTAGCGGTCCATTTTACAGAATGCGTCTCTCTGGCAGTGGCGGCGAGAGCGCTGACACAAGGCATATTAAAACTGATTGCAAAGATAAAAGCAAGTCCTTCTGCTTTGGTAAAATTCGCGGATAAGATCTGTGAAATATCGGTGGCACTTCCCGCAGCTTTTGCTCCGAAGGTGGAGTGGATAAGATTTCCACCCGCACCGTATAAGGTGTTCAGTACGCCGAGCAGGGATTCTTTTGAGATGGCGGACGCACAGAACGCCAAAAATGCCTGCCATTTTAAGCCTAAAAACATGGTTGCTGGTTCGATGAAAACACCGATACGGTATAAAATACTGCTTTGCGGATCTCCTCCAAAGCCATAGGTCAAAACGAAAAAGACAATGGATACGAGTGAAATTACCCGCAGCGCACGAAAGAGGATATCCAGAGTCCGGTGAAAAGTTACGAACATAATATTTCCAAAATTTGGTTTATGGTACGGCGGCAGTTCCATGATCAATCCTACGCGGTCCTCCTTTGGAGAGAGGGAGCTGCCAAAAATTTTATAAACCGCCCACATCATTAAAAACATGAAAAGAAAGATGGACAGGATGACGAAAAAGCCGCCATTGCTGCCAAATAAGGCGATGGCAATCGTAGGAACTACGGACAATGTCGCCGCACACGGAACAGCCCATGACATTGCGATCGCGAGGACACGCTGCCCCCAGTTGTCGACGACACGGGTTCCGGTCGTTCCGGCAATCGTACAGCCAAGTCCCATAAAAAACGGCATGATTGTTTTTCCCTGCAATCCGACCTTAGACATCGTATGGTCAAAGAGGAAGGAAATGCGGGCGAGATAGCCGGTTTCTTCCATAAGATTGAATCCCAGCGTGATACCAAGGACAAAGGAAGCCATCATAAGGGCAAAATACAGTACATTGACAAGCACGTCACAGATCAATGACACAAATAGCGGATGAACCCGGATATGTTCCATCAGTGTACGCAGTCCGGCAGAAGCAGGAGTGAGAATGGCAGAGGCGGCTCCGGAGATCACTCCGGCAAAGAGCATCGCTAAAAGGAAGATGCCAAGAATTATACCAAATGCCATCAATTTTCCTTTTACCGGAGAGAGTGCAGTTTTGTCAAAATTTGTAAATGCCCGCTGCGCGGTTTTTGACGTGGTTAGAACATCTGCCAGCAGCAGATCAATATAATTCATCTTTTCTTCGGCAGAAGTGAGAGCATTTTCTTTTATGATATTTGGGGAAACCAAACTACGTTCTATCGTTTCGTAAAGCAGTGAATAGTCCTTTTTCTGAATAGCAGACATCGGAACAACGGGGATTCCGAGCTTTTCCGAAAGAAGTTTCGTATTGATGGAGATGCCCTGATCTTTGGCTACGTCCATCATGTTTAAAATTAAGATGGCAGGAACCTGTGTCCCGACAAAATCTGCGAGCATATACAAACTTCGTTTTAACTGCGAAGCATCTGCCATAACAAGTACGAGATCGGCATTTCAGGAAGAGATATAATCTTTTGTGATAATTTCTTCATCCGATCCGGCAGAGAGGGAGTAACTTCCCGGAAGATCGGCTAAAACCATTTGCTGTCCGTTCCATTTGAATCCGCCTTCTTTTTGTTCTACGGTTTTCCCCGGCCAGTTTCCTACATGCTGATGCGATCCGGTAATCATATTAAAAATGGTTGATTTCCCGGAATTTGGCTGTCCGAGCAAGGCGATAACGGGAGTTTTATTTTCTTTTTTATCATTCATTTTCGAAACCTCCTACCATGATTTTTTTGCTTTCTTCCCGCCCAATGGCAATCAGGGTATCCCGTGTGAAAATAAGCACCGGCTGTTTGCGGTTATTTTGACAGACATCAATGGTACTTCCGCACAGTAATCCCATGGATGAAAGGCGGTTTACCAGACGGGCTTCGTCTTTGATCTCCTTGACAATATACCGTTGTCCCGGTTTTGTCTCGGAAAGTGTATGATTTTCCATTTTTTCTTCCTCCAATCCAAATAGTAATCGAGTTAGCAATATCTAACTTTAATGAATAGTAACAGAATATAAGATATGTGTAAAATCCATTTAGTCATTTTGAATCCATTTAGTAATAAATTGTGTTGGCTAATTGTTATTTGAAGGAGGCTGTGATAAAATGACAATATGAAAAGGCCAGAAGAAACTTATTTTATCTATGAAAAAGAAAATGAGGGGCGCGTGGAGTGCTATGTGCTTGCACCGGGAATCTTTCTTATGTTTGATCAGATATTTACAAGCAGCTGGACGAAGGGAGACAGCTCAATATTTTCTGATGAAATGCTGATTCTGAATTTCTGCCGGAATGGACGGTGCGATGTTTCGCTTACCGGCAGTCGTTATGCGATCGTGAAAGAAAAGCAGGTGTGTGCCAGCACAATACTGCCTACGAAAGATTTTTATTATCCCGGAAGATACTATGAAGGGGTACAGATTTATATTGACCGCAGCTGCGTGCGAAGGGCAGAAGGAAATGATCTCCTCTCACAGATGGGACTTGATATCGAGCAGCTGATCCACGTATTTTGTACCAATAACGGACTTTATCTGCACCGCATGAATGACGGGATGGAAAAATTTGTGGAAAACGTATGGGAGATGAAAGAGCATCCGCAGCTGGGGATGTTACGGTATGCTGCAATACGGCTGCTGCATGAATGGATGCAGTTGCCGTATAAAAGTGAAACTGCTGCGTGCTTTACCAGGTCGCAGATTGCTATCGTCAAAGAAGCAGAAAACATGATTTTGCGAGATCTATCCAAACGGATCACAGCAAAGGAAATGGCAGATCATTTTGGCATCAGTGAAAGCAGTTTTAAATTGTATGTGAAAGGAATTTTAGGAGAAAGTTATCTTGTTTATTTCCGCAAGAAACGGATGGAAAGAGCTGCAGAACTTCTCTCGTCAACAACTCTGAAAGTAATTGAGATTGCAAATGCAGTCGGGTATGAAAACCAGGGCAAGTTTGCAAAGGTGTTCTCGGAAGTGTATGGAATGACACCGCTGGAGTACCGGAGATGGGTGAGACAGGGGGATGGAGGGTGTTGAAGAGAGTATTTATAAATAAAGAGATAGAAAATAGAAAGCGAAACTTCGAGAAAGCAAATCAAAAATGCTGATTTTCATTGATTTGTGCTATGGTTTGAAGTATAATATTTATCATAGCACAATGGGAGTTATTTGATTTTTAGATTTGCGCGTTTTTGATTCAATATTTTTGGAGTGATATTGATGGAGTAATTCAAGAGAATCAGGAAATACGAGACGAAGTAAATGAAGCAATCGGAAAAGAATGGAAAAAATGTGTTCGGCGGACCAAAAAGAATATTTAAATGAACACGTTTTTAAAAACTCGGAACGATGTGGCAGGATGATTGATAATTATCGTACGCAGACAATAGATCGTTATCAGGTTGACAGTAATATTGAGTATTTGATTGCCAGTATATTTAGAAAAATAAAATTGTGCAGACGGTCTGCACAATTAGGAAGGAGGTTACATGCTTACTACATCAAATGAGTATTTGCAGGCAGTGCAAGAGATAAATGAGTATGTGAATCAGGCAAAGCAGAGAGCATCTGTTAGCGTGAACAGTGAAATAATGAAGACTAATATTTTTATAGGAAATGTGATTATTCGTAATTCTGAGTGGGGAAATAGATTTGTAGATAACCTATCCAAAGATATGAAGATGGCATTTCCTGGCGCAAAGGGGTATTCTGTACGAAATCTAAAATATATGAAGAAGTTTGCACAGTTATTCACAGAAGATGATGTGGACAAATATGGTCTTGGTCGAATTACCTGGAGCCATCATCAGATATTGATGGGGAAAGTAGCAAACCAAGAAGAATATGTATGGTATTTGGAAAAAACTCTGGAACATGGCTGGACGGTAGATGATTTGACATCCCAG
>DJNB01000209.1 GCA_002435545.1 Lachnoclostridium sp. UBA6475 | reverse complement strand
CCGGCGGCGGTAAGATGATCCTTGGATCCGACAGCCATACCCGTTACGGTGCCCTCGGTACGATGGCAATGGGTGAAGGCGGTCCGGAAATCGTAAAACAGCTTCTGGAGCAGACTTATGATATCCCTATGCCGGGTGTCGTAGCGATCCATCTTACCGGAAAACCGGAAAAAGGTGTCGGCCCTCAGGATATCGCACTGGCAATCATCGGTGCTGTATTTGAAAATGGTTATGTAAATAATAAAGTAATGGAATTTATCGGTGATGGAATCGACAATCTGAGCGTGGATTACCGTATCGGCGTTGACGTTATGACAACAGAGACAACCTGTCTGTCTTCCATCTGGAGAACCGATGATAAAGTAAAAGAGTTTTACGACATTCATGGTAGAAGCGAAGATTTCGCTGAGATCAAGCCGGAGCAGGTAGCTTACTATGACGGCGTGGTAGAAGTAGATCTTTCAACGATCAAACCAATGATCGCGATGCCGTTCCATCCAAGTAATGTATATTCCATTGAGGAATTGAACAACAATCTGGAAGATATTTTACGCGATGTAGAGAAAAAGGCTCTTGTAAGCCTTGACAATAACAAAGACATTAACTTTACATTGACAGACAAGATCCACAATGGAAAATTGTACGTAGAGCAGGGTGTTATCGCAGGGTGCGCCGGCGGTGGATTTGAAAACATCTGTGATGCAGCCGATATCCTTCGCGGCAAATACATCGGTTCGGATGAGTTCTCACTGAGTGTATATCCGGCCAGCCAGCCAATCTTCATGGAATTGGTAAAAAATGGTGCTATCGCAGATCTTATGGAAACAGGTGCTACCGTACGTACCGCTTTCTGCGGACCATGTTTTGGTGCCGGCGATGTGCCTAGCAACAAAGGACTCAGCATCCGTCATTCGACACGTAACTTCCCGAACCGTGAAGGTTCTAAGGTTACCAACGGACAGATTGCTTCCGTTGCCCTTATGGATGCCCGTTCCATCGCAGCTACTGCCGCAAACAAAGGATATCTTACGGCAGCAACTGACGTGGATGTCAACTTTACAAAGCCAAAATATTTCTTTGATAAGAACATTTACGAAAATCGTGTATACAATGGTGTCGGAAAAGCCGATCCATCGGTTGAGATCAAATTTGGTCCAAACATCGTAGACTGGCCGGAAATGTTCCCGCTTACCGACAACGTGCTTTTGAAGACCGTTTCGATGATCCATGACCCGGTTACTACAACTGACGAATTGATCCCATCCGGAGAAACTTCTTCTTACCGTTCCAATCCGCTTGGACTTGCCGAATTTACTCTTTCCCGTAAAGATCCGGCATACGTTGGAAAAGCAAAAGAAGTGCAGAAGGCTGAGAAAGCCCGCCTTGCCGGAGAAGATATCTACGCCGTAGATCCACAGCTCAAAGACGTATACGACACAATCCGGAAATCTTTCGATGTAAAACCGGAAGAAACAGAAATCGGTAGTGTCATCTTTGCGGTGAAACCGGGAGATGGTTCCGCTCGTGAGCAGGCAGCAAGCTGCCAGAGAGTTCTCGGCGGTATGGCAAATATCGCGCGTGAATATGCGACAAAACGTTATCGCTCCAACCTGATCAACTGGGGTATGCTTCCATTTATCTTTGATGGCGACCTTCCATTTGATAAAGATGACTACATCCTTGTCAAAGATGTGAAAGATGCCATTGCCAATAAAAAGGACAGCGTAAAAGCTTACGTTGTAAATAAGGGCATGAAAGAGATGGAATTCAAACTCGGCAGATTGACCGATGATGAGAGAGAGATCATCTTGAAAGGCTGTCTGATCAATTATAATAAGAAATAGGATGAAATTATAGCATATAATTACATGACGGCAAATCTAAAATCAGACTTTAGGTTTGCCGTTTTTATCCACAGTGAGGAGTAAATATTATGAAAAAACTAACAACCATTTTCCCCCTATGCCTGTTACTGGCAGGCTTGATCTTGACGGGATGTGCAGATTCCGCGCAAAATTCAAATCCAAAGTCTTCCGAAGAGGCCACCACATCTGCGGTTACTGCTACAGCATCTGCAATTAGTACCACATCTTCTGCAATTAGCTCGTCATCCTCTGTGATGCAGCCGGTAGATCCATTATCGATAGAAGGGCAGTTAAAAACCATCGCCGAAGCAAAAGATAAGATTGTGACCCGTGGGAAATATGATGCAAACTATCATTATGCCGTGACCGATCTGGATCAAAATGGACGGCTGGAATTGATTATTGCAACTGAAATGAATGGAACGGGTCATATTACCCATAACTGGTACTACGAGATCAGCAAAGATGGTTCAAAATTGAAAAAATGCAAAGGAAAAGCCTTTGAAAAAGAAGGGCATGACATTTTAGATGCCATTAATACTGTCTATATTGATCAAAAAGAGCATAATTACTACTATAGAGTGTATGGCATCACCCATGTGTCCGGCGGCGAAAATTATGAGTCACTCGGATTTCTGCAATTGAAAAATGGTACATTTACCGATAATTACCTTGCAGGAGGCTCTCATATTGTTTCTAAAAAAGGAAAAGGAAAATTAAAGAACAGTTACTATAAACTGACAAAAAATGGAAATAAGAAAACCGCCAAAATAACGAAAAAGCAATACTTGAATATCGATTCGTTAATGTCCGAAAAATATGGGAAATTGAAAAAAGAATCCGTTGCGATTCAATGGTTTTCTTATCAACAGCCAATGTCTGAAGTCACAGAATCGCAGTTTCTGCATAAATTGCAAAAATCTCAGGAAAATTTTGCGATTGGCAAAAAAGTAAAACAATTTCAGGAATATAGCGGGTATGATTTTCTGAAAAACCTAAAAAATATTGACTGGGAAGAACAACAGTATAACATGTGTCCCGAAGATTATACCATGCTGGCCAAATATTTACCTATGTTGAAAAATGAGCAGAAAATTCATTTTCCGGATGGAACAGAACAGACTTTAGAAGAATATCTGACAGGGAAGGAAGATATTTATCGTCAGGTCCAGTTGGTTGACCTGACCGGGGACGGAATCAAAGAATTAATACTTTCACTTTTTCTTCAAGAAGATGTTATTTTCTCCTATCAAAACGGGGAATATGCTGCATTTTTATCCAGTGAGGCAGCATTTGAGCTTAAACCCGGTGGCTATTTTAGCTATGATGAAACCGATGCCAACGACAATATTTGCGCCAGTATTATCAGCAGATTACAATACAAGGACGGAAAACTGAAGGAATTTATCGTTGGAAAAACGGAAGACTTTCTTCTCGGCACAGGTTACTGGATCAATAATGAAAGCGTATCTCAGGAAACCTATGAAGAATGGGAAGATAAGGAAATTGATCTGGATGGTCAGCAGTATTCGGTGTATGAATATGTGCTGGAAGAGAAAGATGAGTAGGGGGAGTCACTTATTGACAAAGTAAATGGTTTCGACTATAATAAAGTTATATTTTAGATTTGTCGGAGGTTATGCTATGTCCTATATTAAAAGAGCAATTACACCTGTCTTAAAAAAAAGAGCATCTACAAGCAAATGTAGTTTAATTACAGGTGCAAGACAAGCTGGAAAATCGACACTTGTTAAACATGAATTTGAGAAGTATAATAAAGCAAACTTTGATGACCATCTGACTCGATTACAGGCACGAGAAGAGCCTAAATTGTTCTTCTTAAACAATCCTTGCCCTCTTTTTATTGATGAAGTACAAAAAGAAAGTACTATATTAGAAGAGATTAAGTTGGTGGTAGATGAATCGGATGAAAGAGGATTATTTCTCTTATCCGGTTCACAAAATCTCGAATTAATGAAAGGCATGAGTGAATCACTTGCCGGAAGGGTATCTGTTTCTGAATTAACCGGATTATCCTTGCGTGAAATTTATGGTGTTACGTTTAACAAACATTTTATTCCTACGGACAAATATATTGTGGGACGTGAAAAAAACATTGTATCATATAGAAATATCTGGGAGATTATACACAAAGGTTCTTACCCTGAATTATACGATATTGAACGTGACTGGCAGGAATATTATTCTTCGTATGTTGCTACTTATATTGAAAGAGACATCAATGAACTAATATCCGCAGACAGCATTACCTTTACAAAGTTTTTGACTGCCACAGCGGCAAGAACAGGTGAAATGCTTAATTATGCAAATTTAGCAGGAGAAGTAGGGGTGAGCGAACCAACGATCAAAAATTGGGTTTCTATATTGGAACGAACCGGCATTGTTTTTTTATTACAGCCTTATAGTGCAAGTGCCTTAAAGCGTGCCGTAAAAACACCAAAAATTTATTTTCGTGATACCGGCCTTGCTTGTTATCTTACTCGCTGGCTGACGGCAGATGCCTTGAAATGTTCCGCTGTAGCCGGAAATATGTTTGAAACTTTTGTGGTATCTGAAATACTAAAATCCTATACCAATGAAGGAATGGATTACCGTTTCAACATCCGATTCAGAATCTTTTTTCGGTATAGAAACAATAGATTCTTTTAGTTGTTTAATTTCATTAGGGGACGTAGGAGATTGTGCAGACTCAACGTCTTTTATGTCCTTTATGAGCGCACGCAAATGATTAAGTTGAGCTTTCAAGTCAGAGAGGGCGGCTTCTTTCTTTGTATTCTCTTCCTGTAAAGCCGAATACTTTTGTTCTAGAAGTGCGAGCTGTTTCTCTTGAGAATCTCGTTCACGCATTAAAACCGCTTGTTCGCGTGCAATAATTTCTGCCGCAAGTTGTGTCGCCAGTAATCCTTTTGCCGAGGCTATGCGTTCGTTCACCATTGCACTCTTTTCAGACTTTGGCTGTAGCGCCAAATAGGTTCGATAGTGATAAATGGCTTCAATATAGTCTTTGCGAACATCATGGAGTAAAATCGCAATATTTAAATGGGCTGAAGCCATGGCTGCATCGCGAGCGAGCAATTGACGATAAAGCGTTTCTGCTCCGCGCGTATCTCCACGTGCTTCCGCCGCCATGGCTTCAGCAAATAACGCATCAGAACGTTCATGCTGTTCTCGTTCAGCCACAGAATCCCGCTTACACCCAATGAAGAGAACGAATAACGAACAACTCAATACCATTAAAACCGTTTTATTCATTCTTTGTCTCCTAAAATATGAACGGGCGTTTTTCCAATGCGTGGTTTTGTCAGATATCGTGTTTTATATGTTTTGAGTTGCGAACAAATAGGCATTTCTGAAAAGTTGCATCCAAGGCCCCTCTTCACCATTTGCAAACGTTCCGTCATCATACGACAATTGTAACGCACGGAACGAACGTTCCGGGTGCGGCATAAGAATCGTGGCACGCCCATCCTCACTCGTGAATCCACATAGTCCGCCTTTGGAACCATTTGGGTTCCATGGATAAACCTCGGTGGCTTGT
>DJNB01000228.1:12352-23319 GCA_002435545.1 Lachnoclostridium sp. UBA6475 | reverse complement strand
CTGGCTCTTTGCGTCCGGGATTGGGGAAACAGTGCGGTTTTTTATGAAGGCGGCCGGGAGCTTCCATTTCAGGCAGATACGTTGGAACTTGTGAATGAGCATCCGGAAAAATATGATCTTTATATCGAGCGCGGCAGTTCGAAAAAGGAACATTATCTGAAAAGACTGGAAAAACTGTTTCCACTTCCGAAGGGGTATCAAAATCCGGCACAGCCGCCAACGAGACTGGAAATAATTGTAAATGGAATGCAGTACTGGTTTACGCATCTTCCGGCGTCAAGCCGTATGGCAGCCTACCCGGATGAGATGAATCAAAAATTTTGCAGACTGCTTGCTAAAGGCGAGGTCAATCCGAGAGAGCTTATTTTTGAAAAAATGCCGTTTTTGATCGAACAGAAGAAGACGAATGTGAATTACGAATTATTTTACAAAAAACTGGTTCAGGCAAAAGAGGAGCTGGATTCCTTTTATGAGAATCTGATGGAACAGCTGCGTAAGGTGACGATGTCCTGTCTCGATATTGATGACGAGACGATCAAGCCGGCACTCAAAGAATGGGCGCGGAAGAAATCGGCGCTGACGCAGACGAGTGTTCTTACAACACCGGCATCGATGTTATTGCAGTATATGATGTCGCTTTCCGGTGAGACAGAGGAAGAAGTGATTTCCGGACTTGCCAAACAGATTACGGGAAGATATCCGGAAGATTTTCGCCAGGATACCGTGCAGGAATACAAACAGGCATTACAGAACATCTGCAAAGAACTGGAAAAATCTTCCAATACTTCCGAGGCGGAGGATACCTGCCACCTGACGTTTGTCAATTCGCAGGGAGAGCAGTTAGACAAGTATTTTAAAGACGTGGAGACGGATTCTGTCATGGTATTTGCACAGGCGGCGATGGAAGATGCCATCTCTGAATTTGGAGACAGTCTTGAAAAGGAACAGAGGGTAAAGATTTTGCTGGATTTGTTACAGCAGGAATTGGAGTGATCATTTGATATATCTGGATAATGCGGCGACGACGTATCCGAAGCCAAAAGAGGTAAGAGATGCCTATGTGCTGTGGGGATGTGAAAAATGCGTCAATGCCGGCAGAGGCAGTTACCGGCTGGCGGCAGAAGCAGAGCGGCAGATACAATACACGCGTCATACCATGGCGGAGTATGTCCATGCCTTTTCGGACGACGATGTGTATTTTACCGCATCGGCGACAATGGCGGCAAATGTCATCTTGCAGGGACTCACATGGAATAAGAGGGATGTGGTGGTCGTCTCTCCCTACGAACATAATGCAGTCATGCGTACCCTTCATGCGATGCAGGAGCGGTATGAGATACAGATTAAGGTGCTTCCGGTCAGGGAAGATGGGCAGATTGACCTGGATAAAACGAGTACGTTTTTTCAACTGGAAAAACCACGTCTTGTCTGCGTGACGCAGGTGAGCAATGTGACCGGCTATCTTCTGCCTTACGCACAAATTTTTCATGCGGCAAAAAAAGCAGGGGCTGTGACTTTTTTGGACAGTGCTCAGGGACTTGGCATCTGCCCGGTTCATGTGGTGGAAGAACAGATTGATTTTCTGATCTTTGCCGGGCATAAAAACCTATATGGAATGTTTGGAGCCGGTGGTTTTGTCAATGCCGGACAAATTCCGTTGCAGCCGCTGTATTTTGGTGGGACGGGAAGCGATTCTCTCAATCTGTCGCTTCCGGCAAACGGAAACAACCGTTACGAAGTGGGGAGTCCCGACATTGCGGCAGTCGCAGCCCTCGGAAAAGCACTGGAATTAACAGCAAAATGTGCCGGGAGAGATCTTCTGCACGAAAGGAAATTATTGGAAATTTTACGCAGAGGTCTTTCGGATGTCGAAGGAGTGAGCGTCTTAGGAACACAGCCGCTGGAGAAGAGCACAGGCATCCTGTCCTTTGTCTGCGACAGGTACCAGGCAGATGAACTCGGCATGATCCTGGACGAGGATTTTGAACTTGCAGTCCGGACCGGCTATCATTGTGCTCCGCTTGTCCATGACATCATTGGAAGTGTACAATATGGCGGCACGGTGCGGGTGAGCATGGGACGGTTCACGACGGAAGCGGATGTACAGGCACTGGTAGAGGCAGTGAAGGAACTAATGGAGGAATAGGATATGAAGATAGTAAAATATGAGTATGATTCGTTTTTAAAATTACATGAAAAAGTAGGGATAGACAAGCAAAATAAGGTGTATAAGATTCCTTTTTATCAGCGGCCTTATGAATGGGATGAAGAACATATTTCAAATTTGATCGAGGATTTTGACAAAAACAGAAAATTAAATATAAAGAACACCAGTTTGGAATATTTTGCGGGAGCGGTTGTTTTTGTGATTGGGAAAGAAGATGAATTAGAAGTGGTTGACGGACAGCAGAGGATCACAACCATGTACCTTCTTAATTGCCTTCGTTTTATGTTGATGCGTGCACAAATGGATGCGGATATTAGAAATACAAAAAATATTGCCCGCGTTTCGTCAGAATGTAATAAGTTATTGGAAGTGATGAAACAAGTATTTATTGCAGATGACTGGAGCACGACAGAGGAGATGCTGCATCAATTGTCGGAACAGGTTTATACTATGTTTGCGACACGGGAAGACCATTCGGAACAGGCGGATCAGCTTATAAAGATGTTTGAAAAAACGATGTGCACAACGCCGTTATCCCAACAAAATTCCGAATATATTGAAGCAAATCAGAGTGCAAATTATGAGTTGTATGAGAAGTACGATCTGGCACTGCAATATTGCATGAGTGCTTATAATGAAAAACTCAAAATGGCGTTGAGCAGGATCGTGTGTGTAGTAGATGTTGTTTCAGAAGAACCGTATTTTCTTCTCAAAGAGAAAGATATTGAGAGAATAAAAAAGGAAAATGAGATTGTCGGACAGTATGTGGAAGCGATGTATATTATTTATCAAACATGTGATTCCATCGTGAAAATGCAGGGGGTATCCGGAAGAGATTATACAATGCAAATGCTTGATCTGATGGAAAAAATGGCTGAAAATGTAAAGTTATGTGCAGTGTGCGCAGATAACGAGAGAGATGCCTATATTTTGTTTGAATCTTTGAATGACCGGAGTAAGAAAGTCGGGGATTTGGAATTGATCAAAAATTTATATTTAAGATCCTATTACAATAAGTCCGGTGATGACGAAAAAGTCAGAGAAAATGGCCTGGATCTGATTGCAAAACAATGGGATGATCACATTTTTACAAAGGCAAACCGCAGCGAGGTTTCACTTCTTGGAACGGTTTATCTTACAGGATCCAGTGAATTGGACGGAAAAAATGACGATGGTATCCGCAAAACCGTGGACGATTATCTTGAAAATAAACAAGAGTATTCCCTGCAGCAGGCATTAAATGATATCAAAATATATAAAATGGTTCGTATCATTCTGGATAAAAGTTTAACCGGGACAAAATTAAATGATAATCTTCTTAAAAAAGAAAACGATGCCAATTGTACCGTTGTCTGTAAAACAATTTCGTTACTGCGGACTATGAAAATAACCAATGTTCTTTCCGGTTTGGTTAATGTACTGCTGCATTTTTATCTGAAAGACCGTACGGGAGAGTTTGATGTGAGCGATTTTGAAAACAATTATATTGATCAAATATATTTCAATAATTCCTGTCATCTGGATGCGTATGAAATGATATGTACAATGTCACACAATATGTGGCGTCTTGCATTGCTTTCAAAGGATTATAAACTGCCAAGGAAGTATTCTGTTGAGATGATTAAAAAATATCATCAAAGCTCGGATTGTAATTCGGTTTGTGATATTTCTGCTGCTGACTTAACAAAGGCAGGCGAAGAGTTTGAAAGCTGGATCACTACTTGGAGATATTCAAGGAGTAACAAATATAATATACGGTTAAAAGTATTATTTTTCCGATTGATTCAGACAAATAATGATACAACGTGTGGAAAATTGCAAATGAATAATGCAACGAAAATTACATTTAAAAAGCCGGAAGATGCACAGTTAGATCATCTGGAACCGGATAATCCGGAAGATAAAAGCGGTCATGGGTACTTCGGTATGGAAAATCCAAGAAACCGGGAAGATATTGTAAACGGGATCGGGAATTTTATGCTTTTGGATGATTACAACAACAATAAGAAAAGCAATGGAAGGTTTGAAGATGCTATGGGGTATTATGACTGTATGTTTAGCGGAATCTCACATTGGATGATCGAGGATATCAAAAATGCTTTTTCAGATTCCCGGTTATTTAATGAAATAGAAGGACATAAAATTCCGACAGAAAAATTTTTCCAACAACGCAGGGAAAAACTTTGCAGATATTTTAAGGCAATACTGAGTGCGGAGAGATATGATGCCACAGAAATTAAGTATTGAAAAAATAATAATTTGATTTTCGGTTGGCAAATTTGAAAAAAATGCATTTTTCCGGTTGGCAATTTTCAAAAAAGTTTTGATTTTCGGTTGGCAAATTTAAAATATTATGCTAAAATACATAAAAAGAGACTAAGGCGGGTGTCTGAAATGTATTTAAAACGTGATATTGATAATGTGCTTTTGAATTGGAAAGAGGCTGGTCGCAGAAAGCCTGTTCTTTTGCGAGGGATTCGGCAGTGTGGTAAGACCTCTGCAGTTCGGAATCTTTCTGCAGAATTTAAAAATTTTGTGGAAATTAATTTTGAAAAGCAGCCCAAACTATGTACTTTGTTTGAGGGCGACATTGATATTAAAAAAATAATTATGCAGTTAGAATTGCAGTTTTCACAGAAAATTACAGCAGGGGAAACGCTGTTATTTATTGATGAGATTCAAGAGTGTCCGAGAGCCGTTACATCTTTGCGTTATTTTTATGAAGAAATGCCGGAACTTCATGTGATTGCAGCCGGTTCACTACTGGAATTTGTTTTGCATGGGAAAGACCGGGGAGTAGATTTCCCGGTAGGTCGAGTGAGAAGTATTTATATGTATCCATTTTCTTTTATGGAATATTTACGTGCTGTGGAAGGAGAGATGATTGCGGATTATCTTGAAAAATTTCAAGCAGGGCACCAGGAAAATACAGCACACGATCAATTGATAGAGGCATATAAAACTTTTTTGGTGGTTGGCGGTATGCCGGAAGCTGTATTGACTTATATGACAACGGGAAGTCTGCTTGAATGTCAACAAGTGCACCGTGATATTATACTCAATTTTATGGATGATTTTAATAAATACAATAAAAATGTTTCACCGGATATTATCCGTAAAGTATTTGAATATTCGATTCACAATGTATGCAGTCAGACCAAGGCATCTTCAGCGATTTCAGGAGTCAGTGCATACTATTTCGATGAAAGTGTTGAACTGCTTTACAGGGCAGGATTGGTTTATCCGGTAAAAGCCTCCGGATGTACGGTGCTTCCGCTTGGTGTTACGGAAAAAGAGACGAATAAGAAATTAATTGTGTTTGATACCGGAGTGTATCTTACCGAATGTGGACTTGATGTAGGAGAACTGCTTTCTGCACAGCTATTTGATGATATAAATAAGGGTGATGTGGTGGAAATGCAGACCGGACTTGAATTGATCAAATACACAAGTCCTTATAGCGAAGCAGCTTTGTATTATTGGTATCGAGGTGGGGCAAGTGCCGAAGTGGATTATGTTATTAATCTAAGAAATAAAATTGTACCGATTGAAGTAAAGGCCTCTGGAAAAGGAAGAATGCAGAGTATGTATCGTTTTCTGGATACAATCGAATTGGCGTCGCAGGGGATCCGGGTGTCGTTGGAGAATTTTTCCAAATATGATAATATTTTAGTATACCCTGTGTATGCGGTCAGTAAGTTTGCGAAGCCTGCAAATTCCATTGACTTTTCTCAAAGTTAAATTTAAAAAAACAGGAAAAAATAGGAAAAAAGTAAAGAAAAGTAGACAATTTTCCTCAAAAGTGAAAAGAACGGAAAAAAAACCGAACGTTGATGTGCTATGATAAAGGAAAACACTTTATTATGAGGAGGAAAAGATTGTGAAAAAGACAACACAAAATGCAGCAAGGGCAGGGCCAAAAGTCTATTGTATCAGGAAAAAGATGTTTTGTATTAAAGAAAATGTTTCATGATTGTATGAGGAGGAAAACGTATGAGACGATTTAAGAAAACTTGTAGTTTTGTCCTGGCGGCGGCATTGACTCTTGGGTTATGTACAACCGGCCAGACAGCAGACATGAAAGAAAAGAAAAAGAGTGCAAATGTTTCTTATGTTAAGGTAACAAATGTAAAAGATGGAAAATTAAAAATTCAAAAAGGGAAGAGTTTTCAGTTGAAAACAGCCATTAAGGTGTCTCCTAATAAAAAGAAAAACCGAAAATTAAATTTTTCATCTTCCAATAAAAAGGTTATCTTTGTCAGTTCAAAGGGAAAGATAAAAGCAAAGAAAAACGGGAAAGCCAAAATTACTGTAAAATCAGTGGCAGATCCAAAGAAGAAGGCGGTTATCTCCGTAACAGTGACAAAAGATATTCTGGTAAAAAGCATTACATTAAATAAAACGAATGTTGTGACGAATGAAAATAATGAAGACGGCATCCAGCTTTCCGTAACAAAGATTCTTCCGGCAAATGCTAAGAATAAAGATGTAGAATGGGATACAAGCGACGATGAAGTAGCAGATGTTGATGAAGAAGGACTTGTGAATATCAACGGAGCAGGAACTGTCACCATCACATGCTTTGCAGCAGATGACGGAGGCGCTTCCGCAACCTGTAAGATCACGGTAAACGAGGTGGATGGAGATGCAGCGCCGACAACAGAAGCACCTGCTCCGGCAGCTCCTGACGGCGGGCAGCCAACAGTTCCTGATGGTGGACAGCCAACGGTTCCTGATGGTGGACAGCCGACAGTTCCGGATGCTCCTGTTGCAGACCCAAGTGAAGAACCGGAAGCTTCTGCACCAGCAACAGAAGCGCCGGAAACAGACGCACCGGCGACAGCAGCACCAGTAACAGAGGCACCGGAAACAGACGTACCGGCGACAGCACCACGAGCAACAGAGGCACCGGAAACAGCAATACCGGAACCGGCAGTACCGGCATCCGCGACACCGATGGTATCTGATGAACCGTCACAAAGTGCACGTCCGGATATCCCGGCACCGATTGAAAGTGACACCCCGGATGTTCCGGACGAAACAGCGACTCCGGAGCCGGTTTCAGATGGTTATGCGATCACACCGGAAATGTTTGATGAAGAGTTGTCTGGCATAACCAAAAAAGATATCTCTGTATGTACAGATGCAAAAGGCCGCGAATATATGGAGATAAAGTTTTCCAAATTAAATCAGTATGCATTTTTCAAATTGCCGGCGGCGATTGATCTATCCGATTATAAAAATGTGCAGATTGTGGCAAATGTGCCGGGACAACTTAGTTTCTATACTTTTGATGAGACTTTAGACACAACAGAAGATTCGTGGTGGGAGAAATCACAATTAATGGCCTTTCCATTTTATCAGGGATCGTATCCGGGACGTTTGGAAGACGGCAGAGCAGCAGGAGAAATGGGAATTGAAAGACAAATATATGCTCTGAGCAGCATTAAAGAAAATGATACCGGGCTGCCAACAACATATGTTGCCATTGCAACGAATAGCAAACCGCAAGATGGCTCTGATTTTGAAGAGGTAGTTTATGATATTCATTCGATTAAATTCTTTAATGAAGATCAGGACGATGACTGGCAGGTGACAACCAGTCCGGCACCCGCAACGGAAGTACCGATAGCTACACCTCGTGTATATGATGAAAACCTGGCAGATCAAAGCGTCAGCTTGGACGCAGAGCATTTATCCGGCTGGGCTGCAGATGGAAAATATGGGCAGGTGAAGTTTAATTCGGATGGAACCGTGACATTTAGTTCTCAGCCGACGGCAAAACAAAAAGACGCTGATGGAAATGAAACCGATCAGGTATGTCCGGTCAGTGTCTACAATAATGGTTGTTCATTCTATATAGGTGAGGATGCAGATACCCAGACAGATCTTTCCGACTATCATTATGTTGCAATCCGTCTCAAAACAGACGCTCCGGAGTTTAAGATGATGACTTGGGCAGGCGGCGACGATGCTGACAACTTCTGGGATAAGTCTGATACATGGGGAAATACAACTGCGATTGTTGACAACGCAGATGGTTCCAGCACCTATATTTATGATGTGAAGACACTATTTGGAAAGAAAGTAAGTAAAGCCAAGGCGATTGGATTTACTTTGAAGTCAAACAAAGAAGGTACGACAGGTAGTGATGATGGCGATGAGGAAGCGAAAGAAGCGGAAGTGTATTCGATTACATTTACCAATAAGTTATTATCCGCGGAACCCGACTCTTCACCAGAACCAACAGAGACTCCGGGTTTTGCGGAAACTCCGTCGCCAGAGCCAACGGAAACTCCAAGTTTTACGGCAACTCCGTCGCCAGACCCATTCAGTTATGATGAGTCTCAGCCAAACAGAGTAGTGATTATATACTCGGATAATGTTACTCCATGGTCTACAAACGGAGACTATGGACAGATGACGTTCCATTCAGATGGAAGTGTGACATTTAATTCTCAGCCAATAGATAAAGAGACGGGAGAACTTAAGGAGGTTAATGTCTACAACAACGGCTGTGGTTTCTATATTGGAGAGGACGCAGATTCCACAGCAGATCTGTCAGCCTATCATTATGCAGTATTTCGTATCAAGAAAGAAGATTACAATGCTGAAGATTTTAAGGTTATGACATGGGGCGGAAATGATGATGCCGACAGTTTCTGGGATAAGACCGATACCTGGGAACGGGCAGTCTCGGAAATTGAAAATGAAGATGGCACTGTATCGGTTGCTTTTGAAATGCTTACAATATTTGGAAAAAACAGAGTTGGAAAAGCAAAAGCAATTGGCTTTACATTAAGATCCGCGGGGGAAGATGAAAGTGATATGGATTCAGGAGTAGCCAAAGAAGCAACACTGTATTCCATTACCTTTACAAACAAATTAGAAAATTAATCTAACAATTCATTACATAATGAAGTGATAACGGGCAGTCTGCAGAGAAAATGTCTTTGCAGGCTGCCCTGTCATTTCAAAGATTCAATTGCTCCCGCAAACCCCATTGACTTTTCTCCCTCAAATAGGTATAATCACAAGTAGGAAAACGACGAAAAAAGGGGACTAGTACCTATGAATTATAAAACCACAGTATTTTTATCCATTGCGCTTGGTGCGGTGCTTCTGATCGCAGCGATCGCAGGGATGCGTTATATGAATCCGGCATCGGAGGGTTATCGCAGCAGTTTTGAGACGGCGAAAGTACAGGCGACACCGCAGCCGACGCAGGCGGCGACGCCAAAGCCGACAGAAGAACCGTTTACCGGCTTTTATGACACGGAGGCGATGACGTTAAAAGAGCGGATTCATACGCCCGAAGGATTTCACCGGGAAGAGGTGGAAGAGGACAGTTTTGCGGCGTTTTTGGAAAACTATGCTTTGTATAAAGATGGAAAAAAAGTGAAATTGTACGATAAGTCATTGAAGCAGAATCAGGATGCGCACGTTGCGGTGTTGAAGATGAAACTCGTAGAGGGCGATTTACAGCAGTGTGCCGATTCCATTATCCGTTTATATGCAGAATATTTTTACCAAAATAAAATGTACGATAAGATGAATTTCCATCTTGTCAATGGATTTGCCTGTGAGTTCAGCAAATGGGCAGAGGGGATGCGCGTGGCTGTTTCCGGTTCATCGACGACATGGACGCAGAGTGCGTCAGCCAATGACGATGAGGCGGTTTTTGAAAAATATCTTCGCTTTGTGTTTGCGTATGCCAGCACGATCTCATTGAGCGATGAGTCTAAGAAGATAAAGAAAGCAGAGATTCAGGCAGGAGATATCTTTGTGCAGGGCGGAAGTCCGGGACATGCGGTTATGGTGCTGGATGTGTGTACGGACGACAACGGACGGAAAGCATTTTTGCTTGGACAGGGATTTATGCCGGCACAGCAGTTTCATGTGCTGAAAAATCCGCTGCATGAAGACGATCCGTGGTATTATGTGGATGAACTTACCTATCCGCTCCAGACGCCGGAGTATACGTTTGAAAAAGGGAGCTTGAAACGGCCGGAATGTATGCAGTGATATTTTCGTGGAAAAGGTCTTGATTTTTTTTGAAAATGCGGTATAATAAATAGTGCAAGTTCAAAATCCAAGAGAAAGGATGAGGGGCATGGTATTACTTGGAGTCGGCGTAGGTGTCGCTATTATAGCAGTGGTAATTGTTGTTGGGGCAGTTTCTGCGATTGTAGCTGCTGCGAAAGATTCATTAAAAGACGATGACGAGATGTAACGCCTGTTATTGATTTTGACTGGATGGAGGATAAGAGACGGGGTATGGCTCAGCTTGGCTAGAGCGCATCGTTCGGGACGATGAGGTCGCAGGTTCGAATCCTGTTACCCCGATGATTAGGAAGGAGAAGCTACGAAGCGGCAGATGTCACATCAGCTGCCGATTGGCTTCTCTTTTTGTAACACAAAGCCTGGGAAAGGAAGGATTGGGATATGATTTCAAAACGATGGATGCAGAAAGCATTTACCGTTGCCATTGTCTGTGTCAGCTGTTCTCTTTTTTTCGGCAGTCAGATCTGCCGGGCAAAGACAGCGGCGAAAACGACGAAAGTACATACCTATAAAGATGGATTTACGTACCAGAAACTGGATTCGGAAACCATTGCGCGGATGCGTGGAAAATCCTATAAAAAAGGGGCAAAGATCCCGCTCAGCCAGCTCCGGTATCTTCGGATCCGTTACATTGATTTTGACGGAATGGAGCAGGAGGGCGAGATGGTGGTTCATAAAAAGATCGCCAAAACAGCCTGTAAAGTATTTTACGATTTGTATCAGATAAAGTATCCGT
>DJNB01000228.1:11631-12338 GCA_002435545.1 Lachnoclostridium sp. UBA6475 | reverse complement strand
TCCGATTGCCCGGATGCAGCTGGTGGATGAATACGATGCCGATGACGAGGCATCGATGGCGGCAAACAATACGTCCGCCTTTAATTACCGCAAAGTGGCAAATTCTTCCAAAATGTCCAAGCACAGCCAGGGACTTGCCATTGATATCAATCCAAGGATCAACCCTTATATTACCAAGTACGGCATCGCGCCGGCAAACAGTAAGGTGTACCGTAACCGGGATGCGGCGACGTGCCGCGGCAAATACCGGGATCATATGATACACCGGGGAGATGAGGTATACCGCATTTTTAAAAAATATGGTTTTTCCTGGGGCGGTGACTGGAAATATTCCAAAGATTACCAGCATTTTGAAAGATAGGAAGTTTTAGAAAGAAGGTGTATCCTTGTGGTAAAAGATCTTACCAAAGGAAACGTTCGGCCGGTATTGTGGAGTTTTACGATACCGATGTTTATCAGTGTTGTATTTCAACAGTTGTATAATATTGCGGATAGTGCGATCGCCGGCCGTTTTGCCGGAGAAGATGCGCTGGCGGCGGTTGGAGCATCGTATCCGATCACGATGATCTTTATGGCAATTGCCATCGGCTGCAATGTCGGATGTGCTGTCGTGATCTCGTCGTATTTTGGAGCCGGTGATATCCGGCGGATGAAAACCGCCATATCCACGACGCTGATCGCGAGTACGGTACTTGCGGCGGTTTTGA
>DJNB01000228.1:0-11533 GCA_002435545.1 Lachnoclostridium sp. UBA6475 | reverse complement strand
GGGATATTTATCTTAAAATATACATTGGAGGCATGGTATTCCTGTTTTGCTACAATGTGGCAACCGGGATCTTTACGGCGCTTGGAGATTCCAAAACACCGCTGTATTTTCTGATCGGATCTTCCGTCGGAAATGTGGTGCTCGATTATCTCTTTGTCGCAGTGTTTCATTTCGGGGTATCCGGTGTCGGCTGGGCGACCTTTCTCGCACAGGGAATTGCCGGTATTCTGGCAGTAGTTACGCTGCTACGGCGGGTGGCAAAACTGCCGACCGGGCATGGAAAAGTAATGCTGTATTCGAAATCCATGCTTCGCCGTATCGCTAAAATTGCGGTGCCGAGCATCTTGCAGCAGAGTTTTGTGTCTGTGGGAAATATTTTTATCCAAAGCCTTGTAAATTCCTTTGGATCTGCAGTGATCGCCGGATATTCCGCGGCGGTTAAATTAAATACGTTTACGATCACATCCTTTTCGACCTTAGGCAACGCGCTGTCGAGTTTTTCCGCCCAGAATATCGGTGCGGCAAAGATAGACCGTGTGCGGAAAGGGTTTCGGGCAGGTACGATGCTTGCCTGGATCATCGCAGTTCCGTTTTTCGTCTTATTCTTCTTTTTTGGAAATGAGATGCTCCGGATCTTTATGGAAAATCCGACGGGCGGTGCAATGAAAGCGGGAATGGAATTTTTGAAGATCGTATCCCCGTTTTATTTTATCATTTCAGTTAAACTGCTGGCAGACGGATTGCTTCGCGGAAGCAGTGCAATGATCGGATTTATGGTTTCTACCTTTACGGATCTGATCCTGCGAGTGATCCTGGCGTATGTTTTTGCCGGCATATTTGGAAGTACCGGAATCTGGATGTCCTGGCCGGTCGGATGGAGTATATCAGCGATTATTTCGCTGCTGTTTTATCGATATACATGGAAACAATTATCAGTTGAAAGGAGATTATAAAAATGACAAAAATTGACATTATTTCAGGCTTTTTAGGAGCCGGAAAGACAACCTTGATCAAAAAATTAATTGAAGAAGCATTTACAGGAGAAAAACTTGTATTAATTGAAAATGAATTTGGAGAAATCGGAATTGACGGAGGATTTTTGAAAGATTCCGGAATCAATATTACAGAGATGAATTCCGGCTGTATCTGCTGTTCCCTTGTAGGAGATTTTGGCACCGCATTGGCAGAAGTGCTTGAAAAATATGCACCGGACCGTATCATCATTGAGCCATCGGGAGTTGGTAAACTTTCGGATGTCATCAAAGCCGTTCTCGGTGTGAAGGAAAAAGTAGCAGAGGACAGCGTGGTACTCAACAGTTTTACGACCGTTGCTGATGCAACAAAATGTAAAATGTATATGAAGAACTTTGGTGAGTTTTACAATAATCAGGTAGAACATGCCGGAACGATCGTACTCAGCCGTACCGCCAATATGAAAGAAGATAAATTACAGGCGTGCATCGATCTGATCCGTACACAGAACACAGAGGCTTCTATTATTACGACGCCTTGGGATCAGATCAACGGAAAACAGATTCTGGATGCGATGGAGAAGAGAAACGATCTTGTGAAAGAATTGCTCGAAGAAGAGGACGTTTGTCCGGAATGTGGACATCATCATGAGCATGGCGAAGAGTGTGACCACGACCACCATCACGAGCATCACCATGACCACGATCACGACCACGATCACGATCATGAGCATCACCACGATCACGACCATGAGCATCACCACGATCATGAGCATCACCATGATCACGACCATCATCATGAACATGGTGAAGACTGCACTTGTGGCTGCCATGACCACGACCACGATCATGAACATCATCATCACCATCACCATGCGGATGAAGTGTTCTCAAGCATTGGTATTGAGACAGCACACAAATATAATGAAGCAGAGCTGAAAGACATTTTGGACAAGCTTGCCAACGATAAAGTACAGATGGGAACCATTCTTCGTTCCAAAGGAATCGTCGCTTCCGAAGAAGGCGAATGGTATCATTTTGATCTCGTTCCGGGTGAATACGAAGTACGCCGCGGGGCAGCGGATTACACGGGAAGAATCTGTGTGATCGGATCGAAACTGGATGAAGCAGGTCTTCGCGGTCTGTTTGCCGGAAAATAAAGGAGGACGCCAGATATGTTTGGGAAAAAAGAAATTCCGGTTTATCTTTTTACCGGTTTTTTGGAGAGTGGAAAAAGTACCTGTATCGAAGAAGTGATCGAAGAGGGAAATTTTGCCGATGGAGCAAAGACGCTGCTTATCCTGTGTGAAGAAGGCGAACATGAGATCGACGATCAGCTGCTGATGAAAAACCGGATCTCCTGTGTCGTGTTGGAGGATGAGGACGAACTTACGGAAGACTGCTGTAAGAAATTACAGGAAAAATATAAACCAAACCGCATTGTGGTTGAGTGCAATGGAATGTGGGATCTGGATAAAATGTACCGCGAGACATTTCCGGAAAACTGGATTGTTGTACAGACATTTACGACGGTAAATGCACAGACATTCCAGATTTACAGCGCCAACATGAAATCCCTTATGATGTCACATTTTAAAATGGCAGATCTTGTCATTTTTAACCGCTGTGAATCGGATAATATTGACAAACCGGCGGCAAGACGAAATGTCAAAGCGATCAACCGTCAGGCACAGGTATTGTTTGAATCCGCAGATGGTACGGTAGAGAGTAAGATTGACGAGGAACTCCCGTACGATGTCAATGCGTCAGAGATCACACTGGAAGATGACGACTTTGGTCTGTGGTATCTGGATATCGGTGAAAATCCGCGAAAATATATGGGTAAGAAAATTACCTTTAAAGGCCAGGTATACCGCAATAAGACATTTCCGGCCGGGGCGTTTGTCCCATCCCGCAAGGCAATGACCTGCTGTGCAGACGATATTGCGCGGATCGGTTATATGTGCCACGCCGAGGGGGCGGATCAATATAAGAACGACAGCTGGGTGATGGTAACGGTGACGGTAAAGACACAGCAGAGCAGAAAGCACGGCGGAGAATTTCCGGTGCTCTATGCGGAAAAGATCGAGCCGGCACAGCCGCCGCAGGAAGAAGTTGTATATTTTGGATAATCTATTTGAAATATGCGCTAGAGTATGTTATGATGGAGAACAGGAATATAGATATGTTGTAAAGGAGAAAAAGAAATGGCTAAAATTCAGATGACGACCCCATTGGTTGAGATGGATGGAGACGAGATGACACGTATTTTGTGGCAGATGATCAAAGATGAGCTTTTGCTTCCGTATATTGATCTGAAGACAGAGTACTATGACCTCGGTTTGAAATATCGTAATGAGACAAATGACCAGGTGACGGTAGATTCTGCAAATGCAACATTAAAATACGGTGTTGCGGTAAAATGTGCAACGATTACACCGAATGCAGCACGTATGACAGAGTACGATTTGAAAGAGATGTGGAAATCTCCAAACGGAACCATCCGTGCAATGCTTGACGGAACCGTATTTCGTGCGCCGATTCAGGTAAAAGGAATCGAACCATGTGTAAAAAACTGGAAAAAGCCAATTACGCTGGCACGTCATGCTTATGGTGATGTGTATAAAAATGTAGAGATCAAAGTTCCGGGCAAAGGAAAAGCCGAACTGGTATTTACGTCAGAAGATGGTACCGAGATGCGTGAGACGATTCATGAATTTGACGGACCGGGAATCATCCAGGGCGTACATAATACGGATAAATCGATCACAAGTTTTGCCAAAGCATGCTTTAGTTATGCACTGGATACCAAACAGGATCTTTGGTTTGCAACAAAGGATACCATTTCCAAAAAATACGATCATAATTTCAAAGATATTTTTGCAGAAGTTTATGAAAAAGAATATAAGGACAAATTCGAAGAGGCAGGATTGGAGTATTTCTATACGCTGATTGATGATGCGGTAGCCCGTGTTATGAAGACTGAGGGCGGCTTTATCTGGGCATGCAAGAACTACGACGGTGACGTTATGAGTGACATGGTTTCTTCTGCGTGCGGTTCTCTGGCAATGATGACTTCCGTACTGGTTTCCCCAAGCGGTGTATACGAGTATGAGGCAGCACACGGAACGGTCCAGAGACACTATTACAAGCATCTCAAAGGAGAAGAGACATCTACAAACTCAGTAGCGACGATCTTTGCCTGGACGGGAGCGCTTAGAAAACGTGGAGAACTGGATGGCATCAAAGAACTTCAGGAATTTGCGGACAAGCTTGAAAAAGCGACATTGCAGACGATCGAGGAAGGTAAGATGACAAAGGATCTTGCTCTTATCACGGAATTGAAAGATGTTACCGTATTGAACAGTGAGAACTTTATCAAGGCAGTTCGCGATACATTGGATCGCATGTAATACAAGAAAGAATAACGGAGGAAAACTGAATGAACTATACGACACAGATGGATGCTGCGCGAAAAGGTATTTTTACGGAAGAAATGCAGCGCGTGTGTGAATATGAAAATATTCGGAAAGAAGAATTGATGGATCTTGTGGCAAAAGGACAGGTGGCAATTCCTGCCAATAAAAATCATAAATGCCTCAAACCATTTGGTATTGGAAGTAAATTGAAGACGAAGATCAATGTCAATCTGGGAACAAGTAAAGATTGTCTGGATCTGGATGTCGAGATGGAGAAAGTAAAGGCAGCGATTGATATGGGAGCCGAAGCGATCATGGATCTCAGTTCCTATGGAGATACGAAAAAATTCCGCCGCAAATTGACCGCAGAGTGTCCGGCTGTACTTGGTACTGTGCCGATTTACGATGCCGTTGTATATTACAATAAGGCATTGAAAGCCATTACGACAGATGAGTGGATCGATATCGTTCGTATGCATGCGGAAGATGGTGTGGATTTCATGACGATCCACTGTGGTATCAACCGCCAGACCGCAGAGCGTTTCAAACAGCATCTTCGTCATACCAACATCGTTTCCCGTGGTGGTTCGATCATCTTTGCATGGATGGAACTTACCGGAAATGAAAACCCATTTTATGAGAGATACGATGAGATTCTTGACATCTGTGAAAAATACGATGTTACGATCAGTCTTGGAGATGCCTGCCGTCCGGGAAGTATTGAGGATGCGGGAGATCTTTCCCAGATTTCGGAATTGGTAGCACTTGGAGAATTAACCCAGCGCGCATGGAACCATAATGTACAGGTTATGGTTGAAGGACCGGGACATATGCCTTTGAATCAGATCCGTGCCAACATGGAGATTCAGCAGACGGTATGTAAAGGTGCTCCGTTCTATGTACTTGGACCATTGGTTACCGATATTGCACCGGGATATGACCATATTACAAGTGCGATCGGAGGAGCTATCGCAGCGACTTACGGTGCATCTTTCCTCTGCTATGTAACACCGGCAGAACATCTTCGCCTGCCAACCGTAGACGACGTAAAAGAGGGTATCATCGCTTCTAAGATTGCCGCTCATGCTGCAGATGTTGCCAAAGGAATTCCGGGAGCCAAAGATTGGGATTTCCAGATGAGCGAAGCAAGAAGAAATCTGGATTGGGAAAAGCAGTTTGATCTTGCCATTGATCCGGAAAAGGCCCGCCGTTATCGTGCAGAGAGCAAACCGGAAAAAGAAGATACTTGTACGATGTGCGGAAAAATGTGTGCCGTACGTAACATCAACAAGATTCTCCGCGGTGAAAACGTAGATATCATGGAAGAAGAATAAAATTCCATAAAAACAAAGGAATAACAACAGCCTGTCTCGCATAAGGTAGTAAAAAATGCGAGAGGGGCTGTTTTTTTGAAGCGAGTATTGCGTGTGTTGGGAATCTTTCTGATCTTTGCCCTGGCGGCAGGCGCGATGTGGTTTACCCAGTCCGGTAAATGGAAGACGACAACGCTGAAAGATGTATACATATCGAAACCGGAAGGAGATACCCTATGGGTAGTAAATGGACAAGAAAGGACGGAATATACGGTAAAAGGGGCTGTGCGGGAAAAGACATACGAAGGGATCGCGGATCTCGAAGTACGTGGAAAATGTGTGCGAAAGATCGTCTGTAAGCCGGGCAAAGCGAAGGCTGTAGAGCAAAAGGAAGAAGTTCCGGAGACGATCCGTGTTCTTCTGACGACGACAGATTTTGCTGCCAGAGAACATGACGAAGTAAAGGTACGGTCGGAAAAGCCATTTGTCGTAAAGGAAGGAGAAAAGGAAAAGCGGTGCGAAGGGGGAGAAGAATTCTGTATCCGTGCTGCAGACATGGAGGAGGAAACAATAAAAATCAATCCCACAGAAGGGGCAAAATTGGAAATAACTTCCATTAAAAGGGGTGAGCGGACGCCATCTTACCGCGGCACATTGGAATTGAAAAAAAGCGGCGAGAAGATACGGGTCATCAACGAACTGCTGCTGGAACAGTATTTATACGGAGTGCTTCCAAGTGAAATGCCGGCAGAATACCCGGAAGCGGCACTTCGCGCACAGGCAGTCTGCGCCCGGAGTTATGCCAAAAAGCAGTTGCAAAATGACCGCTTAAAAGAATACGGCGCACAGGTCGATGACAGCGTGGCGTATCAGGTCTACCAGAGCCAGCCGGAGGATGAGAGGGCCAATAAGGCAGTGGATGATACGAAAGGACTTGTCGTGTGCAGAGGAAATACGCTGGCATCGACGTATTTTTTTGCCACCTCTTGTGGTGTAACAACCTCTTCGGACAGCGTCGCTTTTTCCGACAAAGAAATTCCTTATCTTGCCGGACAAGTGCAGAGTACCGATATTTCAGATGAGAAAAAGGCAGAAAGAGATCAGCTTGCGGCAGATACGTACGCAGAGGATGCGTTATTCTGTGAATTTCTGGAAAAAGAACCTGACGTATTGGAGAAGGAAGAACCCTGGTTCCGGTGGAACACGACGATCTCTCTGGAACAGATGGAAAAAAACATCAATGAACGGCTTGCAGAACGCTGTGAAAAAACGCCGGATCGTATCGAAGTCCGAAAGGGAGAGGGAATTTATGAAAAGGAACAAGTGGAAAATATTGGCAAATTAAAACGCGTGGTAATAAAAAAGCGGGGTTGCGGCGGTGTGGCGCAGACGGCAGTGATTGTCGGGACGGAAGCTACGGTGCGGATCACTTCCGAATACAATATCCGGATGCTTTTGTTTTCCGGGGATGCGGTGATCCGGCGGAAGGATGGAAAAGAAGTGACCGGATTATCCATGCTTCCAAGTGGATTTTTTGCACTGGAACGTGTGGGGGGCGTATATGAGATAAAGGGAGGCGGTTATGGACACGGTGTCGGCATGAGTCAGACAGGAGCCAGACAACTGGCAAATTTTGGAAAGAATGAACGAGAGATCATTTCTCATTATTTTCCGGGAGTATCGATTCTTTCAATGTCTCAAATTGGTTCTTGATCTTGTTTTTCGCTTTGCGGGAAAACAGGGAATAGCCGTCGAGGTGGAATTGGTTGATCAAAGCACCGATAAACAGCAGACTGACACAGACGTACAGCCACAGCATAAAGAGCGCGATCGAAGTAAAACTCCCGTAAAGCGACGAATAATTCGAAAAGGAATCAATATAGATCGAGTACAGGTTGCTGAATAAGATCCATGTAATAGATGTAAACAACGCGCCGGATACATGATTTCGTAAACGTGGGCGTTCGTCATGATGCGGGACATACGTGTACATTAGCAGGAAATAGCAGAAAAAGATCGCAAAGCCGGCGATGGAACGTAGCGAAAAAATTCCGATAAACAGTGGGGTATCGATCGAGAAAAACGAGTCAATAATAAGCAGGATCTGGTTGCCAAATACGATGACGATAAGCGATAAGATCAGCATAGCGGCAAAGATCAACGTATACAGGAAAGAAAGAAAGCGGTTGAAAAACCAGTTTCCCCGCTGCTCCGTGCCGCCGATCCGGTTCAGACCGTAGGTGATCCCCATAAATCCCTTGGAGCCTGCCCACAGAGCAGTAAGCGCCGAGATGGACAATACGGTTCCGGAACTATGGCGGTAGGCTTCCTGAATCCAGGAAACAAGAGTTTCGCCCAGCTCGCCCGGCATGAGTGAGCCGATCATCGGGATCAGGTTTCCCTGCGTAATGCCGGGAATGTATTTTAATATGGTAAAAAAGAACATGGCAAAAGGAAAAAAGGACAGCATAATAAAGAATACCACATTTGAAGCGTAGATGGATATGGTATTCTTTACAAATTGTTCCTTTATTTTTTTACACGCCCAGATAAAATGAACCATCAAAATTCCTCCATGTTTTTCTAAGTATATAATAGTATATGAAAAAAACTGGGAAAAATCAAGGAGAAAAACTATTTCGTGATTTTTATGCAGAGACTGGCCTTCTTCCGGCTGCCGTCTCTTGCGGCCGCAGTAATGCGCACGGTATGTCCGATCCCTTTCTTTTTCGCCCGGACGACACCCGAATTTGAGACGCTTGCCCACTTTTTCCGGGAACTGGTCCATTTGAGCTTCTTATTGGACACGCGGGAAGGGGTATAGCGGATCTTTAATTTATAGGTATGACCGGCGCGTAGTGTCCTGATTTTTTTCTTAAATTTCAATTTCCGAATTTTTACAGTTTTTTTAGCGGAAGTATCCGTACCGGAAGACTTGTCTGCGGAAGTATCCGAGCCGGTGCGTATGGTACGGATGGCGGTAATGGTATCTTCCGGCAGTTCGGCAGGAGTGAGATCCGGCGTTTCCCGGGTCTGGTATACCGTAAGTCTGCTCAGATCAAGAATACCGCCGGCAGCACATTTGCCGGCAAGAGAGGATGTCTCGCGGACAGAAGCCAGAAGACGGTTTCTGCGGTTGTAAGCATCTTCTTCCGGGGCATATGCGGCACACAGCGCCAGGGCACCCGTGATCATTGGAGCAGCCATGGAAGTCCCGCTCATCAGTTCATATTGTCCAAAATCCGCAGTGTCAGGGTCGCCGGTTGAGATACCGATATTATCGAGGTAGATCGTCGTTGTTCCAAGGGAAGTCCCCGGAGAATCTATCCCCAGGATGCGAAAATATACACGGCCGTCCGATGACGTATAAAAACGGTTGTTTGTGGAACCGGACATGCCGTAGGAATGCATTGTGATGTGTTCCCAGAGGATGGCACCGGTAGTACTGTCAACATTTCCCATCATCATAGAAACATAATACTCTTTGGCTGGATCAAGATCCAAGTCTGTTACATCGGCGTATAGATAGGATTGTTTCCTCCGAAAAGACAGGCTTCCCATATCGATATCCCACTGCAGACAGCCCGCCGAGGTTTTCCCGTAAAAATCATTTGAATTATAATGAATCTCGCCTGTGGTGGAAGTTTTATTCCCAACATCGGAATCGCAGGCAAAAATGTCCATAGAATCCGATGTATCAAGCGGCTGGTAAAAACTGGTAAATTCCGGGAGCCCTTCTTCTGTGGTGGTGTAAAGATCCGGAAAATAGGTATCGCCGATATAGGTAGATACAATGTTTTCGCCGGGGGCAAAAAGATCCACCGAAGTCTGACCGTAATCCGAGAAGGAAGCGGCCTCGTCATTGGCAGTGGATGCACCGACTGTCACAATATAATTTCGAAGATCCGGGTACGCAGCGGTGTTATACAGGTCGTAAGGGCATTGCGCGGTTGAGACAGAATCCTGATCCTGCGTATCATTTCCGGCGGCAAAGACAAATAAAATGCCGGATTGTCCAAGGGAACGGATCAGGGTTTTCATTGCCGCATTGGAAGAACCGCCACCCCAGGAGCAGTTTACGGCAGCGATCGGAATACCGGAATCTTTTGCCTGTTTAAGATAGGTTAATGCATTGATAATATAAGAATTATAACATTCTTCGTTCTCATCAAAAATTTTTAAAGTCATTATTTTCGCGTTTGAGATGCCGCAGATCCCTTTTTTATTATCCGAAGTGGCGGCGATCACACCGGCACAATGCGTACCGTGGCCGGACGTATCGGTACAGTCCGTGGAATCTTCAGCAAAGTCGTACCCATAAGTGCCTTTCAGGTCAGTGCCGGGATTGGTCCACAGATGGTCGGCAAGATCTTCGTGGGAAGCGTTAATGCCCGTATCCATGACAGCAATGACAGGGTCGTCATTTGTGGAATTGTCCGGTTTGGAAGAAAAAGAAATTCCCGAACCGGAACACTGATACGAACCTTTGCCGTCAAGATACCATTGCTCTTTTTCGTAGGGATCATCCGAAGCAAGATACTGCTTATAGTCCGGAGAAACTTCGGCCACGTAAGCTTTATTTTCCAATTTCTGGATAAGCTCCTCGGTCGAATAACGATCGGAGACGGCTTCGGTAATATAGACGGTCTTATCCTGCAAAAATTCATTTTCAAGGGAGTTTTTCGAAGTGCCGAACAGACGATCCGCGGCACCGAGGGAGGCAGACTGCTTGATGCGGATGTCTGCGTCAAAAGAAGTGGTTCCTTTTTTCGTAAGGGAGGTGCGGGATGGGGAAATCAGGGAGAGGATAACACGGCCGTCTGCATACTCACCATCGATCGGTACAACAGCAGAAGAACCGGTGTCTGTTTTTTCCGCAGCGCGGGATGGAACAGCGGCAGTACCTGTGCATAACAAACTTGCAATAAGTATCATAACGGTCAAACGTTTCAGCATGAAAAAACCTCCCATTAAAATTAAAAATTTGATAAAAAAACAAAATATTTATTGTATTCTTATTACATAACTGTTATGATTATAGTAATATAGATTTGTGACGAAACGATGAAGTGAGGAGGAAAAAAGGAATGTTATTTGTAAAAGTGGATGAATTAAAACCGGGAATGCGTCTTGGAAAACCGATTTATAATAAAAATGGTGTTTTGCTGTATGACCGGGATACCAAACTTACGGTGCAGGCAATCTATGGTATCCGTAATTTTGGATTGATGGGGCTTTATATATTAGAACCGGCAGAGCCGTTGCCACCGATGTCAGAAGATGATATCAATTTTGAGCGGTTTCAGACGATGGCAGTATTCAGTATCAAGGAAGATTTGCAATTGATCATTGCCGATAAAAAGGACAAAGGACTGGACTGGCTGTGCAGTCTCGTAATAAAAAATTATGCCAATCTTCCGAAAAAGATCAATTTTATACAGAATCTGCGGAGCAATGATGATTTTACCTATAAACACAGCATTAATGTAGCAATTCTGTGTGCCGTGATCGCCGGAAAGATGAATATGACTCCGACGAGAATGAATGCTCTTGTAAAGGCAGCCCTGCTGCATGACTGCGGAGCGGTAGGAATGGTGCCGGCAACGGCGGCAGAAGAGGATTTACAGCTTCGTGCGGCAGCCAGAACAAGAACAATTGAAATTTTGAGAAATTACAGTGGAATGGATGAAAATGTTCTGCGTACGATCATTCATATGCAGGAATTGTATGTGAACAACGGCGATGGCGTGTCAAAAGCCGTAAAAAGCAATGTCGAAGCGGCTATTTTGTTTGTTGCCGACGCGTATGACCGCCGGACCGCGATGAAGTC
>DJNB01000130.1:2959-3182 GCA_002435545.1 Lachnoclostridium sp. UBA6475 | reverse complement strand
TTAATAATTCATTTGTTATCCTGGCTGCACTTTCGGGATCATGATACACACCCTCGCGCACCCATTCTTCTCTTACCGGAACCTGTAATTCTTTCATGGTCCGGTAAAAACTTCGAAGTCGATGTTCTGTTACACCGGATTCGGCACCGTGTATGTAAGCGATGTCCCGATGTCCCATATCGACAACATACTGAACGATTTCTTCCATTCCTGTCACATTATC
>DJNB01000130.1:2567-2929 GCA_002435545.1 Lachnoclostridium sp. UBA6475 | reverse complement strand
GATAAGATACTGCTTTTATTATGGAATGAATAATCAATCGTCACAACAGGTATTTCACCATTTACCAGTTCCAAAATCGCCTCATCCTCAAAATCCACACAGGCAATCACCACTCCGTCAACGCCTCGGTACTTGCTATGTTCGTAATACGATAATTTGTTTTTACCAGCGTGTTGACTTATAAATGTAATGTCATACCCTTCCTCTTCTGCCCCCCGCCGGAAACTGTCCAGTACGTGGGAAAAATAGGAATGTGTCAAGCCACAATTTGCTTTGTCTACGAAAAGCACTCCGATATTATAAGTACGATTCGTTTTCAATGCTCTTGCGGAGGAGTTAGGCAAATATCCAAGTTCTTTTGC
>DJNB01000130.1:2344-2518 GCA_002435545.1 Lachnoclostridium sp. UBA6475 | reverse complement strand
TTTCCTTGGTCTCATCACTAATGTCTCCCCGATTATTTAATGCCTTACTTACCGTTGCTATGGAAACATGACATTTGGATGAGATATCTTTCATCGATACCATTGCCATCCCTCACATCTTCCTTAATCGTTTTCGTAGTTTAAGATTATCACACATTTCACAAATAGTCAATA
>DJNB01000130.1:0-2301 GCA_002435545.1 Lachnoclostridium sp. UBA6475 | reverse complement strand
GTCAATAACTTTTTTTATTTTTTTGTTGAAAAGTTACAAAAACAGTTCTTGCATTTCTTTCAAATATCCGATATAATGTACTTATCACGAAATCGTTTTCGTAGAATTTTTCATTAAGATTTTACAAAACTGAAGGAGGTTTCCTATGAAATTTGGTTTTTTTGATGATCAAAACAAAGAATATGTTATCACAACTCCCAGAACTCCTCTTCCATGGATCAACTATCTGGGAAGCAAAGACTTTTTCTCTTTGATATCCAACACATGCGGCGGCTATAGTTTCTATAAAGATGCTAAACTTCTCCGCCTCACAAGATACCGTTACAATAATATCCCGAACGACGAGGGAGGACGGTATTTCTATATTAAAGAAGGGGATTGTGTATGGAATCCGGGATGGCAGCCGGTAAAGACCGACCTGGATTCGTATGAATGCCGCCACGGTATGGGATATACCAAAATTACATCCGCAAAAAATGGTCTGAAAGCATCTCTTCTTGCTTTCGTTCCTGTTTCGGATCCGTGCGAGATCAATCAGCTGGTTTTGACAAATAACAGCAAGGAAACGAAAACGTTTACCCTGTTCTCCTATCTGGAGTTCTGTCTCTGGAATGCGATGGATGATATGACAAACTTCCAGCGTAACTTAAATATCGGAGAAGTAGAAGTGATCGGTTCGACGATCTATCATAAGACAGAATACCGCGAACGCCGGAATCATTACGCCGTTTATTCGGTCAACACAGACATTGATGGCTTTGATACCAGCCGTGACGATTTCCTCGGTGCTTACCGCGGCGTTACCAATCCGAAAGCCGTTGAAGACGGAAAAGCGACAAATTCAATTGCAAGCGGATGGTATCCGATCGGTTCCCACCAGATCAATATCACACTGGCTCCGGGCGAAAGCAGATCTCTGATCTTCGTTCTCGGATACTGTGAGAATCCGGTGGAAGAAAAATTTGAAGCACCGAATGTGATCAACAAAGCACCTGCGAAAGCACTGCTCAGCAAATACCAGACGGATGCCCAGGTGGCAGACGCACTGAAACATCTGAATGAGACGTGGGAAGATCTTCTTTCCAAATACACCGTACAGTCTCAGGACGAAAAACTGAACCGCATGGTTAATATCTGGAACCAGTATCAATGTATGGTTACGTTTAACATGTCCCGTTCTGCTTCTTATTATGAATCCGGTATCGGACGTGGTATGGGATTCCGTGATTCCTGCCAGGATCTTCTCGGTTTCGTACATCTGATCCCGGACCGCGCAAGAGAGCGTATCATCGACATCGCTTCGACGCAGTTCCAGGACGGAAGCGCATATCATCAGTACCAGCCGCTGACAAAAAAAGGAAACAGCGATATCGGAAGCGGTTTCAACGATGACCCATTGTGGCTGATCGCCGGAACTTCCGCTTATATCCGCGAGACCGGAGACTACAGCATTTTGGATGAAATGGTTCCTTACGACAATGATATGTCGGTTGCTACGACATTATTCGAACATTTGACCCGTTCGTTTGATTATATTGTAAACCACAAAGGCCCGCACAATCTTCCACTGATCGGACGTGCCGACTGGAATGACTGTCTGAACTTAAACTGCTTCTCGAAAGAACCCGGCGAATCGTTCCAGACCTTTGGTCCGAGCGATGGTCCGGTAGCAGAATCGGTATTTATCGCCGGTATGTTTGTCAAATACGGAAAAGAATATGCTGACCTCTGCGAGGCTCTTGGCAAAAACGACGAAGCTGACCGCGCAAAGAAAGAAATTGCCGATATGACCGCTGCGATCGAGAAAGACGGCTGGGATGGCGACTGGTTCATCCGTGCTTACGATGCTGCAGGAGAAAAGGTTGGTTCGAAAGAATGCGAAGAAGGCCAGATCTACATCGAGCCACAGGGATTCTGTGTTCTTGCCGGTGTCGGTGTGGAAAACGGCATGGCAGAAAAAGCGCTGGATTCCGTAAAAGAAAAACTGGATACCAAATACGGTATCGTCCTTTTACAGCCGGCTTATACCAAATATTATCTGAATCTTGGCGAGATTTCTTCGTATCCGCCGGGATACAAAGAAAATGCCGGTATTTTCTGTCACAACAACCCTTGGATCTCTGCCGCAGAGACGCAGATTGGCCGAGGCACCCGTGCTTTTGAGATCTATCAGAAGACATGTCCTGCCTACTTAGAGGATATCAGCGAGATCCATCGTACGGAACCTTATGTATATTCCCAGATGATTGCCGGAAAAGATGCGAAATTCTTTGGTGAAGCAAAGAACAGCTGGCTGACCGG
>DJNB01000196.1:176-6274 GCA_002435545.1 Lachnoclostridium sp. UBA6475 | reverse complement strand
GTGAGAAGCCGGTGACAAACCATGCGCAGGATGATACGTTAAATATTTACGAGTATAAACTGAAGCTGCTGGCGGAATATCAGCCGGGAGAAGGCACGCGCGGTACGATCGGAATACCGATGGGACTGAATATGTATGAGATGTATCCGTTCTGGCATGCATTTTTTACAAGTCTCGGATACCGGGTGGTACGGACGGAGTTTTCTAATCGGGAGATGTATCTGAAGGGACAGGGGACGATTCCGTCGGATACGGTATGCTTTCCGGCGAAGCTGATGCACGGACACATCCAGCGCCTGATCGAGATGGGCGTGGACACGATCTTCTATCCGTGTATGACCTTTAATATCGACCGGGAAAAGGGTGCCAATAATTATAACTGTGCAGTCATCTCAGGGTATCCGGAGGTGATCGAGGCGAATACGATCAACTTTGGAAAAATTTCATTTATAAACGACTATGTAGGTCCTCATGAGCGGAAGGAGTTTCCGAAGCGAATCGGAAAAATTCTGGAGAAGAAGCTTGGCACATTTACAAAGGCGGAGATAAAACAGGCCTGTCAGGCCGCCTATGCGGAATATGACGGATATCGGAATAAGGTTCTGGAGAGAGGAATCTGGATCACGGAGCAGGCGAGAAAGCAGGGAAAAGAAATCATTATCCTGGCCGGTCGCCCGTATCATATCGATCCGGAGATCAATCATGGCATCCACAAGCTGGTTGCAGGACTCGGATTTGCAGTGCTGTCAGAGGATGCGGTTGCACCGCTTGCGGAATCCGGGCGGCCGAATCTGCTGAATCAGTGGACCTATCATGCAAGATTATTTGCGGCAGCCCGCTATGCGGCGGAACAGCCGGATATGTATCTGATCCAGCTGGTTTCCTTTGGCTGCGGTCTGGATGCGGTAACAACGGATCAGGTCAATGATATCTTGACGGGTTCCAATAAGATCTGTACCGTCCTTAAGATTGACGAAGTAAACAACTTAGGAGCCGCCAGAATCCGTATCCGCTCCCTGATCTCCGCAGTAAAAGACCGCGAACGAAAGGGCGTAAAAGCAGAGGTCAAAGATGCTGCTTACCACCGCGTCATCTTTACCGAGGAAATGCGTAAAAACTATACGATCCTCGCACCGCAGATGTCACCGATCCATTTTGACATGGTCGTTCCGGCACTTGCCGCTGCCGGCTATAACATCGTCCAGCTTCCTACCGGAGAGGATGAATTGGATTACGGCCTCAAATACGTTAATAACGATGCCTGTTATCCTTCTCTTCTCGTCGTTGGACAGTTTATGAAAGCTCTGCTTTCCGGCAAATATGACCTTGACCGCACCGCGATCATCATCACCCAGACCGGTGGTGGATGCCGTGCGACAAACTATATCGGATTTATCCGCCGTGCCCTGCGAAAAGCCGGCATGGAACAGGTGCCTGTTATCTCACTGAGCGCCGGCGTGGAAAAAAATCCGGGATTTAAGATTAATTACAGCCTTCTCAATGGCGCCATTCAGGCTTTGGTATATGGCGACCTGTTTATGCGCGTCGTTTACAAGACCCGCCCATATGAAAAAGTGCCGGGTTCTGTCAATGCCCTCCATGAAAAATGGAAACAGATTTGTATCGAAGCGGTAAAACATCCGAAACGTTCAGAATTCCACAAAAACATCCGTGGAATTATCAAAGATTTTGATACTATCGAACTTCGCGATGATGTGAAGAAACCGAAAGTTGGTATCGTCGGCGAGATTTTGGTAAAATACCTGCCAGCCGCCAACAACTACATCGTTAAACTGCTGGAAGAAGAAGGCGCTGAAGCCGTATGTCCGGACATGCTGGACTTCTTCATGTACAGTGCTTACAATAATATTTTTAAAGCGGAACACCTTGGCAAACCAGCCTCTACGAAACTGCTTTCCAAAGCCGCTATCTGGTTTATGGAACGTTATCGCAAGGTAATGCGCCAGGCACTTAAAGAAAGCAGCCGTTTTGAGCCACCGGCAAATATTTATCAATTGGCTGACTATGCTGCTCCATTCGTATCTGCCGGCAACCAGACCGGCGAGGGCTGGTTCCTTACCGGCGAAATGATCGAACTGATTCACAGCGGTGTACCAAACATCGTTTGTACGCAGCCATTTGGCTGCCTGCCAAACCATGTCGTTGGAAAAGGTGTAATTAAACAGCTCCGCTCCGCCTTCCCAGACGCCAACATCGTAGCCGTTGACTACGATCCAGGCGCCAGCGAAGTAAATCAGTTAAATCGTATCAAACTGATGTTAGCGACAGCGAACGAGAATATGAAGTAAAGGTTCACCCCACCATCCTTTCGGGCAAGACGAATATGCGCAAGCGCATATAGTCTCACCGGAAAGGATGGTGGGGTGTTATAAGTTAAGTGTTTAAAAGGCTATAATGAAAACTTCAAATAAACCTATTCTCCCCTCTAAATTTTAAAAAAGCCCCCATATATTTCTATGGAACCTATATGCGCCTGCGCATATTCGGCGAACATGGAAATATATGGGGGCTTAGCGTCTTCAAATTACTCTTTCACTGCTTCATGTGCAATAAAGCGGTTTACGGCGCTGAACAATGCACGGATGGAAGCACGCGTGATATTGGAACTGATTCCTACACCGTGTGTCACGATTCCGCGGCTCTCGTCCATCAGGTGGATATATGCTGCTGCCTGGGCATTGGATCCCATCTGCAATGCATGTTCGGTGTAATCCAGCACCTTGATCGGCATATCCAGTTCCGCCTGCAATGCACGCTGTACCGCATCGATCGGACCATTTCCGTAGGCTTCGATCGTCTTTTCATTTCCTTTAAATGTATAGGTCAGATAAACTTTGGTGTCAAATCCGCTTTCCGGCATTTCTTCGCTGAGATCTTCTACTTTTAAGCGGCGGAAATGATATGGCTCTTTGCGGTCGATGTAATGCGCTTTAAATTCTGACATGATCTGATCCGGTGCCACTTCTCCCTGTTTTTCTGAGATTTTCTGAATGACATCCGCAAATTCTTTGTGCATACTCTTTGGCAGTTTAAATCCAAAGTAGGTATCCATGACAAAGGCAACACCACCCTTTCCGGACTGGCTGTTAATACGGACGATTGGCTCGTACTCTCTTCCCAGATCACTTGGATCGATTGGAAGATAAGGAACTTCCCAATGCTCATTGCCACGCTCATGCATGGCCTGCACACCTTTATTGATCGCATCCTGATGAGAACCGGAAAATGCGGTAAATACCAATTTTCCTGCATAAGGATGACGCATGTCGATATCCATTTTATTACATCTCTCATAGACATCAATGATCTCGTTTACATTTTCAATCTCCAGTTCCGGATTGATTCCCTGGGAGAACATATTGTAAGCAATATTCAAAACGTCCACATTTCCGGTACGTTCTCCATTTCCAAACAGCGTTCCTTCCACACGGTCGGCTCCGGCAAGCATTGCCAGCTCGGCGGACGCAACGGCTGTACCACGGTCATTGTGTGGGTGGATACTTAAGATGACGCGCTCGCGGTCTTTGAAATGAGTTGACATCCATTCAATCTGATCGGCGTACACATTTGGCGTATTCATCTCTACCGTGGATGGCAGGTTGATGATTACCTTTTTGTCTTTGGAAGCGCCCCATTCATCCAGAACAGCTTCACAGACCTCCAGTGCATACGGAAGTTCTGTTCCGGTAAAACTTTCCGGAGAATACTCTAAGATCACTTCTCCGTCGTAATCTTTCATATATTTTTTAACCATCTTGGTTCCGTCAATCGCAATCTGCTTTACCTCATCCTGTGACATATGGAATACCACATCACGCTGCAAAGTCGATGTGGAATTGTAAATATGCACGATCGCGCGCTTGATTCCTTTCAGCGACTCAAATGTCTTTTCAATCAGATGCTCGCGGCACTGTGTCAGAACCTGAACCGTCACATCATCCGGAATCAGTTTTCTCTCAACCAATTGTCTCAAGAAATCATATTCAATCTGGGAAGCACTTGGAAATCCAATCTCAATTTCCTTAAATCCCAGTTTTACAAGCAGGTTAAAGAATTCAATTTTCTCTTCTACCACCATCGGCTCGATCAAAGCCTGGTTTCCGTCTCGTAAATCCACACTACACCAGATTGGTGCTTTTTCAATCTCTTTATTCGGCCAGGTACGCTCTTTAAAATCTACGACCGGCACTCTTTTATACCGTTTATAGTTTAACATCTCTTACATCCTCTCTTTTCATCAAATCAAATTCTTTCCAATACTTTATTTTACACCAAAATACAGGAAAGTCAAGTCATAGTACATGAGTACTACTCTTCCGGGGTAGCAGTCGGCTCTTCTGTCGGTTTCTCCGCGTTATCCTCCGACTGCGTAAGTAGGACTTCTACCCTCACTTTTGATTTTAGTTTGAGATTCTCCGGCAGGTCAAATTTTACTTCGACTGTATGCTGGCCGGCAGACAATCCTTTCACATCAATATACGCACCCAGTGTCGTCAATGTCAGTTTACTCAGATCGTCCTCTCCCCCCTGTACGGTCACACTGTTACGCTTATTGTCATTTACAAACGCAAAATTCAGATTATGCGGAAGATTTTTTACATTAATATCTGAATTTACAAATGAAAATGTGCGTTTTCCATTTTTCTCGATCACACAGCGGATGGAAACCGTCGTATTTTCTTCTGTCAATTTGCAGCCGGTATTATACAGGTACTGCGTCAGATCAATCTCCTGCTCCACATCCGCTTTTGCACCTTCCACTGATATTGGAACTTTAATTGATTTTACATTCTCAAGATCTGCTTTCTTTCCGGAGATAACTACACTGTCCGGTTTGTAATCTGTCTGTACATGATTATAACCGGAAGCCGGTGTGCCCGTCGGTTCCACATAAAGCGGAATGGTCTTTGTCGGGACAACTTCTACCTCTACATGGATCGTATCATTGCTGAATGTTACGTTGGAAGAATCGATCACTTCTCCCTCACTGTCATATAAAATCGGCGTCACATCTGCCGAAAAATTGCTGTTTTGTCCCTTCAACTGGACAACCGCACCGATGGATTCCACCTTTTTAATCTTCGACTTTCCACCGGAAATCTCTATAATATTTGGCTGTGCGGTAATATCGCCGAGAACATAGGATTCTGCCAGTTCACCTTCCGTATCGATCTGGACGCGTACCTGCTGGCTCTGCTTTTCCTCCAGCGAGATACGAAGCACCTCATTGTTCCAGTCAAGTTCTACATTTTCCTTGGTGGCTTTGTTTAATTTCACCTGAATTCCAGCCGTATTTACCGTGGACAATTTACTCAGATCTGCCGATGCCGAAAAATCATCACTCGTCAGTTCCTCGACAAAACTGCGTTTTCCTTTCACAACGACATCTACTACGTCGCCATCTACCACTTCATACACCTGGTTTAACGACGTAATGACATTTTCATTGATCACTTTGACCGGAATATCCGTAAACTTCTTTGTAATGGTCGGATCGGTGGTATTAATGATCACAAGCCAGACAATAAATGCCACAACAAGGGAGATCACTTTTAATCCGAAATTATTCATCAATCTGCTTTTCATCCACTTGCTTTTCATGTTTGTCTGCCCCCTTCCACCATTTCTTTCTGGCGTTTTCCGAAGAACGTTTTGCCACACGGGTCAACATCTCCGTCAACGTATCCGCATCCATATTACGTGTCAGTTTGCCATTCATCGCCGTCGATACCGCTCCGGTTTCCTCGGATACAATGATCGTAAGGGAGTCCGATACTTCACTGACGCCAAGTCCCGCACGATGTCTGGTTCCCAGTTCTTTGCTAAGTTCCAGATTATCCGACAGCGGAAGATAACAAGTTGCCGATACCACGCGGTTATCACGCAGGATCACTGCTCCATCATGCAATGGAGTGTTGTGTTCAAATATATTGATCAGAAGCTGGCTGCTGATCTCTGCATCGATCGGAATACCGGTTCTCTCAAATTCACGGCATTGAATCTCCTTCTCGACTACGATCAGTGCTCCCGTCTTCACTTTTGCCATCTCGTAAACAGCTTTTACAATTCCCTGTACA
>DJNB01000196.1:0-129 GCA_002435545.1 Lachnoclostridium sp. UBA6475 | reverse complement strand
CTTCGTTCCGAATATCTCTCCGCCTTTGACTTACTCTCATCAAACGGACTAATGGACGAAAACGACTTCCGCCCAAGCTGTTCCAGCGCATTACGAAACTCCGGCTGGAAAATTATTACAATTGCTGTA
>DJNB01000168.1:39502-44373 GCA_002435545.1 Lachnoclostridium sp. UBA6475 | reverse complement strand
CAACTAACGTTGGAAAGAACCGGGTATGAACAAAAAATTCTGCAAAAGATTCATTTCCAGCTTGGTATCGGAGACCGCATGAAAAAAATGCAGGTAGGTGTCCGGAAATGCATGAAATTCTTTTGGGCTGTGCTCAAAGAAAACGATGACATGAACAGGCCGTATGTTTTTGTAATTAAAGTTCTTGGAATCGCGGTCTTTTACCCGCTTATACTGCCGGAGCAGAAGGTCGGCGGAGTAGCAGGCGGCACGTTCGCCGGGAAAGCGGTATCCGATCTTTTGTACCTCGATATTTGCGATGCTTCCATCTTCGAACTCGACAACAATGTCCGTGATCAAAAAAGAGGGTTCGACGGTAATACGCGTGGTGTCATTTGGCAGAACCTTTAGAACACGGACGTTCTTTTTTAATAAGAGTGATAAAAGCCGGCTGAGCCGCTGCGGATTGTATTCCGGGTTGAAAACTTCTTTGAAAAAGCTGTCAAAAAGAATTTTAACTCCGTGCTGGCCGGTACAGATGTCAAGAAACGCTTCCTTTTGTGTTTCGCTCCAGCTTATAAAGAGGTTGTTTAATTTCCAGCTGCTTTGGATTTCTGCCAAAACCTCTTCACGTTTTCGATAAGAAAACAAATTTTGTAATGTTTTTTTGTGCATAATATGCCTCCTTTAGTGTTAGTAAGTACTTTGTTAACTGTTACATATCGGTTTTAAAAAGTAAGGGAAATTAAACAAAAAAATGCACAAAATAAACGAACATAAAGAAAATAGATTTTCTTTGTGCTGACTATCATATAATATTTGAAGATGTTTGTCAATAGAAAAGAGAAAAAAACCAAGACGATACAAAATGACTTGTCTCATTCCGTATCGCCTTATTACACAAACATTTCCTTTTTTATGTCTCTTCTACTCTACGCGGTAACTCTCTACCGGTCCGAGATAAGATTTTTTCTTCTCGCAGCCTTCTTTTGTAAATACAATTTTTTCCAGTACCACTGCCGGATCCATCGCAAAGATCGTCACTTCATTTTCACCTTCCTGCAGTTCCACCGTGCAGGCTGCTTTGTGGATCTGGTCAAGGACACCTCGCTCCCAACTGTAACTGAGCCAAGGCACAAATCCTTCGTCCGGAATCGTATTTAATACTGCCGTTTCTGCGTTGTTGACTTTGTAAGCCACACGCATTTTTCCCTGATATACGACCGGATTATTCGGCGCTGTAAAAAGTTCCATCTCGTATTTTCCTGCTGTCTCTGCATAAATACGGTAGGTTACCCCCGGTGCCTCATCTGCCTTTTCAAATGTGGCAGTCGAAGGTGCGGCTTTCAGACTGCCAACGGTCTTTCCATAGCCGTAAATATGCTGCCAATGTGCCTTTCCGGTCTTTTTCGCCTCGGCATAATCCATTGCTTCCACGCAGATACAGCCGTCATTTTCAACCAATGTATTTGCTTTCACGCCGGAAAGATTCAGACACTTCGCATGTACTTCGATATCGACACGAGTCTCCTGCGTGTCATTTTCGGATAATTCTGCCGTCTCTTCTGCGTTGTCAGCATAGATACAAATAGAAGCATCAAATGTACCGCTATCCCCGTCATTTGGCTGATAGGTAATCTGAAACTGCATGATATCTTCGGTCTGAGCAGCAATTTCATAGGTATTTTCTCCGGTCGTTTTTACGTCTATTTGTGCACCTATTGCAGTGATGTAAATTTGCGGATCACTCCAACAGATGCGGAAAGAGAGTTCTCCTTCTCCACCATTTGCCACATCCATGCATTTACTTGGTGCAGCAGGTGACACCAGATTCATCGGTAACGTCTTTCTCCGCCAAGGATTTCCGCCGGTTGTTTCTTCCTCATCCGAAATGCTCACAAGAAGCCGTGGTGCATTGACCGGATGAAGGATGTGGCAGTCCGGATACTGCCATTCTTCGTCGTTCCAGCCGATATACCCCACATGAAATACCGACTGCATATGATTCCATTTGCCATTTAACAACGTATGATATTCGTGAGTCAACTGTTTATCTTTGTCGATACATGCCTGCACCATCGGCGCAAAACGATTTCCCAGTTTTTTCCTCTGCTTTGTATAAAATTGGTTCAGCCCGGCATACAGATTCATTTTCAAAATATTGGCAGATGCCATGACCGGATAATAGATCAGCTCGTAAAAGCAGTCTGCAAGCGGGTCACCGGAAAGTTTTCCACGGAGTTCTTCCACCATCTTTTCTGCACGGCCGGCGCGCTCGATCATTCGCGCCGCCTCATTATAATGAACCGCATGATAGGTATCCGCCTTCAACACTTCCGGGCGGCACATACCATTCCAGCGTGTATATTCCTCTACTGCCTGTTCCAGTCCTTCGTATTTTTCTCCCGTAAAACCGAGATTTTGCAGCCATTGTTTTGTATAATGCAGCGTTGTATTTGGCGCTGCACTTCCCCAGCTGTCAAAATCATACGCGAGATCCAGAAAATAACTCAGCGGCAATTCCTGGTTTTTGATATCACCGACATTGACGATCCACGCATCACACACGCCATATTCATAACACATTGTCATCTGCTCCCAAATTTTGGAAAGTGGTGCCGAGTTCATCCAGAGATACGATACCGGGCCGCCATAATAATCAAAATGATAATACATACCAAAACCGCCTGGATGCCTGCGTTCTTCCTCATTTGGCAGGGTTCTCACATGTCCAAAATTATCATCGCAGAGCATCATAATGTCGTCACGGATAACATCCCAGTCTTTCAATCCCGGCGTATTTTCGTCCCCCTGATAATAGTCTTCTACCTCTTTGTAAATCGCCAGAAGCTGTGGATGTTTTGCTTCTACGCATTCCGCGATTAATTTTTTCTGTTCTGTGATCGCCGCTTTGAGCACATTGATATTGTCTTCCAGTGTCGCATCTTCCGGCATTAAATAGGAATCGGATTCACCCCGCATCCCAATTGTAATAAGGCTTTCGCAGTCTTTATTACGAAGAAGTCCGTCGCGCCAAAACCTGCTGATCCCCTCTGCATTCGACAGGAAACTCCACTCTGTTCCATACTCCGGATGCGTTTTCCGGAGTGTCTGAAATTCTCCGCCGGAACGGCAGCACGGCTCATGATGGGATGCTCCCACGATGACTCCCATTTCGTCTGCAAGCAGCGCATTTTCAAAATGATCCATCGAAAAATCCGAACGCCACATCGCCGGCCAGATATAGTTTCCTTTCAAGCGAAGCAGCAATTCAAATATATGTTTATAAAGCTCCGGTGTCGGTTTGGAGCTTCCAAATTTTTCCTTTGCCCAGTTTCCAAAACAAGGCTGTTCATCGTTGATAAAAAAACCGCGATAACGCACACTTGGCTCTTTGGAAATTGTCTCGATGCTTTGATCAAATACAATCGTTTCTCTCTTTTCCGGCACGGCATCCGCCCAGAATACCCACGGCGATACACCCATTTTCTGAGAAAGGTAAAACATCCCGTAAGCTGCGCCCCGCTTATCGCTTCCTGCAATCACGAGCGTAGTTTTTCCCGCTTCCGGCACATTTTCAAGGCAGAAAATCCCATACACTTCTCTCTTGCCGCGGATTTGGCTTAGATCCACTTCTTTCTGCGCCTCTAGTTTTTCCAATATTTTACTATCGTCACATGTCGCCACCAAGATGTGGTCTGACGTATTTTCCTGCCAGCCGTTTACACACATCGGCCGGTGCCCGGTCACTTTCTCGATATCACCGCAGAAAATCTGCGCCAATTTTTGCAATCCCGCAGCCGCTTCTGTTTCCACGATCACCGGTGCTGTTTTTTCATTTGCATATACATTCATCGTCATACTTGCCTCCCTGTTATTTTACTGCCAACAAACGTTGATTTTTCAGTGGATTCTATTGGTTTAAGTGTAGCATTTTTTCTGACATTTGACAATTGCAAAAAGGCAATGGAAGTTGGCAGAAATGGGGGTTAATTATGTTACAGATTTTCCCTAAATCCTAATTGGATTGCTCCATGGCGATTTGGAATCTTCATCTCTGGTTCGAAATTGTACATAGTATTTCTTTCCCTTTTTCAGATTTTTAATTGTAAAACTTCCTTTCCAAAGATTGTCACACCAAAGCGTTTTTGCTTTTTTCATTCCTTTATCCGCGGAGTAACGAATCTGAGCTGTCCTGCTATAGAAATAATCATATTTTTTCTCTATAGAATAAGAAAATCTTCTGGTGGCAGCATTCATTTTCTTAACATCGTATCGGATCCAGATTGGCATTAATGTAATATTTCCCCGCAGATCACATAGATCACTCAGCCAATAATATCCATTATCACTCCATCCATAGAAAAAATATCCTTTTCGCTTTCCTTTTGTCGGCAGGTATTTATCCTCTGCATATCGGTAAGATTTCGGAAGTTTTCCCTCAAACGTTCCTTTCAAATCTTTGTACTTTACCTTAAACAGCCGTCCTTTACATTTTGCTGTCTTTCCGGGAGAAATCGTTGTAACTTTCTTTCCCTCCTGATACCAAGTCAGATCTTTATCTAATTTTCCAAGTGGTATGAAACTTTCCGAATGATTTATAATCACTTTCAGAAAGCGGTCATCTTTAAATGCATTTTTTGCTATCTTGGGTGCACCCCCTTGAAACTCAACTTCTTTTAAAGAAAGGCATCCTTCAAAAGCACTTTTTGATATCTTTTTTAGATTTTTACCAAAAGTCACTTTCTCCAAATGTGTAAAGCCTTCAAATGCACGCTCCCCTACTTCTTCGACGTTTTTCAAATCCAATTCCTTTAATCTGCCACCGGAATTAAAAGCAGATTCACCAATCTTTTTTACGGAATCACTAAGCTCCAATTTTTCGATATAAG
>DJNB01000168.1:9029-39331 GCA_002435545.1 Lachnoclostridium sp. UBA6475 | reverse complement strand
ACGCCATGGATTGGAAGTTATTTTCCCGTTTCCAGATATTGTCAATGTGAACGTATCTTCATCATAATTCCAATAGGCATCTGCCCCACACTTACCGCTCGTCACATCCGGCTTTGCATAGGATTCTTTTGCAGGAATGCAAAACAATATAAAAAGCATCACAAATAATATTAACTTTCGCATGATTCTAACCTCCTATTTGTCAATAACGCATATATATTGTCTTTTAATCTTAACTTTTTTCCCATCGCTATTTTTTCCTTTTACAGGTTTAATATCTGCAATCACAAACTGAAGCTGGCTTCCCTTACTATGCATCCCTTCAATTTCTTTCTTTTTCTGAATAGGAAAATCATCTCCAAAATGCAGCATATATTTTTTACGAAATTCACCTTTTTTAGCACTACACTCTGCGATGCATAATGAGCTTTCGCCTTCCCTTCCAGACGAGATATATAGTGTATTATCTCCTCCCTGATCAATGGATTGCATAGATTGAGGCAAAATATAGCTAGATGTATTTTTTTTCATTGTAAAGCACGTTTTAAACTGAAGTAACTTTTTATTTTTAAAAGATACCTTTTTGTTTTCCACTAACTTTTGTTTAATCTTATTATCAAATGCAAATGTAGATACCTGAACTGCCGAATCAGTTTTTCTTCGTTTCCAGATAACAATCCGGCTATCATCTTTTAAACCTATATCTACCCGGTTCAGTCTGCCAAAGTCTTTCCGCTTTTCATTAGAAAGAGCAACATCAACCAATCTTCCACAATTCTTTACATCAGTTTTCTTTCCGGCATTATATTTTATGCATGCAATTTGTGTACAAAAATATGGAATAACCTGACTTAATTTCTTTTTTTGTTTTTTGGCAATTTGTTTTGCTTTCTTTAATTCATCGGCAGTAAGTTTATACGTTTTTCCAGTCAATAAGAAATATTCTTTTCCTTTATAAACAAACGATTCTAAACTTTGAGAATGCCCAAAATCTTTTAAAACCATTCTATCGATAATTTCTGCCTCTTTTTTTGTTTTACCATTCTTTTTAGAAGTTGTCAAACTCATTCGGAGCATTGCAGCATTTTTTCCACAGTGTACAATTCCATAAGCATATTTCTCCCCATTTTTTCCTTTTATTTTTCCCATACAAAAATTTTGAAATGCTTTCTTTCTATATCCACTCTCTTCTCCAATTACTTTATATACACTTGTCACTTTTGCATTTACTGTCTTTTGAGGTTTTGCCTCTGTTTCTTTCGCTGAAAAAGTTTGAATACCCATATTATCTGTCGCTTTTTGCATACCGGGATTTTCTTCTGCCTGCAACATTAAATATTCAAGATAATCCGAGTATTCCATAAAGTCATCTTCCGTAAGTCCTTCAACTTCTTCAACACTATCCCAATCATCTTCCTCTAATTCGTCTTGTAATGTTGAACTTATTGAAAATAATTGTACCGGTTCTACTTTTACGTTAACCTCTGTTGTTTTAGCAATAAATCCAAATGCATTATTGTTTCCTGGTGCTATATTTTGATTATATTCCTTATTTTTTATTATATAGGTTGTCTCATCATTGTCATTTATATATTTACTTTCAATCTCCGCATTCCAAATTTGTTCAATATCCACATTAGTTGTTATTTCAATTTTCCAATCTTCAATCTTTTCATCTGAAATATTATTTATCTTTATTTCTCCAAGAACATATCCAGGCCATGTAGAATATTGAGTGTATTGAGCTGAATATTTTTCCTCAGCCACTTCACAGGTACTATTTTCCAAATAGGCTTCACTTATTTCACCAATACTATCTTTATATTTTGCTGTTATCCCAAATGTTACGCTTCCATTGGCCTTTATATCCTGATTCCATTCCAAATTTTTTATCGTATAATAGTCTTCTTCATGCTCAATAATTTCTGCATTCCAAATATGTTCTATCTGATCTTTGTATTTAAATTTAACTGTCCAATCATCTATAACAGTATCTGTTAAATTTGTAACTGTAACTTCCGCATTGTAATGGTTTTCCCACTTTTCTTTTATTTCAGAAATAACCATTATTGTATCATCTACATAAATGTCCTCTTCTTGACTATCTTCATCATCTTCTTCATCTTCTTCATCTTCTTCAATTTCATCGTCGTCATCCCATACTTCCTCCTCTTCTTCCCAAGAAGAAAGTTCATTATCATCCAATAGGATCTCCTCCTCTTCTTCAGATGATTCCGTTTGCGATACTGCTTTAACATTATCCACAGTTCCATAATTACATATCACCAAACTACAAATCATCATTAACATCAGCCACTTTTTTAAAACTTTCATAAATCAATCTCCTTTGTTTTGAATTTTTATTCATGATATCATTCATTTACATATTATTACAACTCATTTGCGACGAACGGTCGTTTTTTGCGACGAACGGTCGGAGATTGTATGTGCAAGTTAAAATCAGACCTACCCTTCATAGTTTAATTCCCCAAAAAAACAGGCAGCCACCAAGGTTTCCCCTGGCAGCTGCCTGCCTGAATTATTCAACATCTACAAGCCGTCATCAGGACTCTTCCCTCATGACATATTCTAGTCAACTCTTCTACAAGCCGTCATCAGGACTCCTCCCGCTTCGCGGGCCCCTCCTCATGACATATTCCCACTTCGCGGGCCCCTCCTCATGACATATTCCCACTTCGTGGGTCCCCCCTCATGACATATTCTAATTAAACCCAATTGCCATAAGTGTAAAGTTCTTTGCGGCACTTTCGTCTGCCATTTTTATTTCAATGGTATGCTCTGCCACTTCCTCATTTGTCATTGCTACAAATACTTTTCCGTTGTTCCATCCGGAAGAATCGTAACCGTTCAAAGTTCCCTTTTTCTCGCCGTCGATGTACACCTCAGCAGGGCCAAATGAAGAGGAACTGCTAAGTTTGTAAACAAACATCAACGTCTTGCAATTCAATTTAACGGTCAGCGCATCGTTGGCGGCATCTTTTGTATGCATCCAGTTATCTGCAAACCAGGAAGCGCTCTTTTGTCCCTTGTACTCATACTGGAAATTTCCGGTAGCGGAATCTTTGGCAGTAAAACTTCCGGCATCAATCGAGATCAATGCATCGTCATCTTCTGCCTTTGTATTGGCATCGATCATCTTCATTCCCTGATATGCTGCCGTTGTCTTTGGCGCCATTGCATCAATGTCGGTAATATTATCCGTATCTGCCTGCGCGTTGTCAACGGTATCCATCAGATTCATGATACAATCTGACATCAATTTGTATCCGCGGTTATTTGGATGAAGTTTATCGCCAAAATACCAGTCATAGAATCCATCTTCATCGAAGTACTTTGTAATTCCATCTCCCATACTGATCATTGGGATATTGTAATGCTCACCGTATGGACGATACTGGGATTCCATAACCGTTCCACCGGCTCCCTTCTGGAACGTTGAAAAGATAAGTACCACTGCGGAACCGGATTTCAATGCCTGACGAATCAAACCTTCATAGGCTCCACCTTTGGATGTCGTTCCAAAATCATTTACAGCAAATTCGATAAACAAAACGTCCGGATGATCACTGCCTTCCGGAAGACGTTCAATCACGTCGCGGTTGTAACGGACAATACCGATATCCGATGGCGTACCGCTCATTCCTGCGTTGATAAAATGTACATTTGCGCCGCCATCTTTTCCATATTTTTTCGCAAATGCTTTTGCAGAAACATCTACATAACAATTGGAGTTTGGAGAAGCAAGCGCTCCCTCCGTGATGGAACCACCGATATAAGCAAGTGTCACATCTTCACCATTTCTTGCTTTTGCGATTACATTTTTCAGACGTGCGTTATTTCCTGTGGAAAGAAGGCTGTCTGCTTTGATCGCAGCACGAAGTTCATCTGTCATCTTAAATTCTGTATTTTCGACTTCTTTTCCTTCGATGATCACATCGTCAATAAGGAAATCTGCTGCCGGATCCGATGACATTTCATAATATAAGGTAACATCTCCGTCTGCCTCCGGAATCACGTAAGAGCCTTTGAGTTCAACCCATTTTCCGCTTTCACATACGACACCGTCGTCCACTCCGGCAACAACAGATTTGTACTGCGTATTTCCTTCTTTATCCTTATATTGGAGCTTCATAGCGATCTTCTGATCACTTCCGGTGTTTTGTTTTACCCAGGTAGAGAAATCATATTTCTCGCCTGCCTGTGTCAGTTTGCTGATGTTAAGAGACGCTCCGTGCCAGTCTGCACTTCTGCCTGTACACAAAAGGCTGTTCATACCGCCATCCGTATGATTTTCGGACTGGGAGACTTCAATTTTTCCTCCACGGGCAGTAATGTCTTTATAATCACCATCTTCAAAATAATTATTATATACTACCGTCTTATCTTCGTCCGGCTCTTCCGGCGGCGCTGCGGTTGGTTCTGCCGTTGGCGTTGTCACCGGGCTTACTGTCGGTGCCTGGCTTGCCGTCGCAGAAGGTGTCTGTGTTGGCGCTGCGCTCGGAACTGCTGTCGGTGTACTTACCACATCCGGTGGAATCGGAACTTCCGTCGGCACGACTGCTTTCTTCGCCTTTACATTAACCGTAACCACGCCGACTTTACGCGTCTTCTTTTTATACGTTTCCTTTACCGTTACTTTTGCTTTTCCCGCCTTAACCGCTGTGACTTTTCCGGTTTTTGTCACCTTTATCTTTGCGTTGGAAGCTTTAAATTTGTATTTTGCTTTGCTCTTTTTGTTTTTTATCACAATCTGCTTGGATTTTCCCTGCATGATTGCCAGCGTCTTTTTTGCTAATTTGGCTTTTTTCGCCGCAGATGCATTCGCCGGTGCCATAAGCGAAGTGAATGTCATCGCTGTCACGACCGCATAGCAAAGGACTTTTGTACCTTTTTTGTTACCCATTACATCATTCTCCTTTTCATTATAAATGTTTATTTATATAAGAAAATATTACCATAAGTTTTAGTCATTTGCAACAAGAAATATGCTTTCCCACAGGCTTTTTTTGTTCTTTTTGCCTATAATGTAACTATTGATGACCGGTGTCTGAAAATCAAGCAGCGCCACCTCACGCAGTTTCTTTTCCTTTATATAAGAAGCTGCGGTATCTTTTGGGAGAAATGTATAGTTTTCCTGTCCGGTCAAAAAGGGGATAATTTTCGAACAGTCATCGATCTCCAGCGAAAACTGGTGATATTTCGGGAAAAGATTCCGGATAAACTGGCCGACATCCTGCAGCGCAAAATTGCACATCAGATAATTTTCCCGCAAAAGTTCTTTCTGCCGGATTCCCTTTTGATACTTACGGTTGTTCCAGTCCGTGACGAGGATCATCGGATCTTCTTTGTAAATTTCACAATGATACTTGGGGTTTCGCAGGGGAATATACGAAAATACGACGTCCAATATATCACTTTGCAGCTGCTCCAAAAGCTGGCTTGACAATCCGATCGAGATTTTCAGCGCATCTTCCGGGTGGTTCCTTTGATGTGCCTGAATGATCGGCGCCAGATGTGCCTCATAAACAGAATCCGATGAGCCGATACGCAGCGTATTTTCAAATTTATGGATGGAGCTGATCTCTGCCATCGCCGTATCCGTCAGCCGGATGACACTGGCAGCATACAGCGAAAACCTCTCGCCCTCCGGCGTCAGTTCAACACTCCGGTTATTTCTCTCAAATAACGTTACATTTAACTCCTTTTCCAGTTCCAGAATACGGTTTGTCACGGTTGACTGCGCGATAAAAAGCTGGTGCGCCGTCCTCGTAAAATTTCTGGTATCCGCGAGAACCAGAAAGGTTTTCATGGTTTCAATATCCATAGAGCCTCCTCTGTTATCGACATTTTCGATTATTATAATCAAAATAATTTATTTTACATATAATATACACCTGTTTTATAATGATTGCAAGACAGGAGGGTTATTATGCCAGATATCAATTTAAGCCAAAAAACCAATTTACTTGAGCAGGATCCGTATTCATATGAACTTCAGGATGTAAAAGAACCTGCGTTATTTCACGAAATGTTTCCTTATAATGAGACGCCAAAGATCGCGTTTAACTACCGCCGCGTGCCGCAGAATATGCCCGACGACATTTTTATCACCGACACGACATTCCGCGATGGCCAGCAGTCGCGCACACCGTATACGACAGAGCAGATGGTTCATCTGTACAAACTGCTGCACAAGCTGGGCGGCGACAATGGCATGATCCGCCAGACCGAATTTTTTGTCTATTCAAAAAAAGACCGCGACGCGCTGGAAAAATGCATGGAGCTTGGCTACAATTTTCCGGAAATTACGACTTGGATCCGTGCTTCGAAAAAAGATTTTGAGCTGGTGCGCTCGATCGGAGTAAAAGAAACCGGCGTGCTTGTCAGCTGCTCGGATTATCATATTTTCCATAAAATGGGACTTACCCGAAAGGAAGCTCTCGACAAATACATTGGCATCGTCAGCGACTGTATCGAAGCCGGTCTTCGCCCACGCTGCCATTTTGAAGACATTACACGCGCTGATTATTATGGTTTCGTCGTACCATTTGCCAGCCGTCTGATGGAAATATCACGCGAAAGCGGCGTTCCAATCAAGATCCGCGCCTGCGACACCCTTGGCCTCGGTGTCCCTTATCCCGGCGTTGCACTACCTCGAAGTGTATCCGGCATTATTTACGGATTACAGCACTACGCCGGCGTGCCTTCGGATATGATCGAATGGCACGGCCACAATGACTTCTACAAAGGCGTTGTCAATGCCACAACCGCCTGGATGTACGGCGCAAGTGCCGTCAACTGCTCACTGCTTGGCATCGGCGAACGCACCGGAAATGTGCCGGTCGAAGCAATGATCTTTGAATATGCTTCCCTGCGCGGTTCGATGAATGGCATGCACCCGGAGTACATCACCGAGATTGCGCGATATATTGAAAACGATACAAAGTATCCGATCCCACCGATGACACCATTTGCCGGACAGAACTTCAACCTCACGCGTGCCGGTATCCACGCCGACGGACTGATGAAAAATCCGGAAATTTACAATATTTTTGATACCGAAAGCATCTTAAACCGGCCGCCAAAAGTATCGATCACAAGCACTTCCGGCACAGCCGGCATCGTATTTTGGCTGAATCATTCGTATTCACGCCGCAGTGAAAAAGAATATACAAAAAAAGACCCACTCGTAACAAAATTGTACGAATGGGTTACCGAACAGTTTGACAATGGCCGTGTAACGATGATCAGTGATTCGGAGATGGAAGAGCAGATCGCAGTGCTTTGCGGACCGCAGGAATCGAAATCACGATAACGGTCGCTACTGCTTCCGGCACCAGATAGGTGAGATTGTACCCCAGCGTGTAGATAAGCGGGTTCATCCCCTCTGGTGCATACGCGGCAAAAAATACATAACCGGATATCACGTGAAACACATATCTTCCAAAAACTCCCAGCAGATACCCTGCCGTGAATCCGTATTTCTTTGTACGGAATAAGCCGCTCAGTCCCAGCGCCCCAAATGCCAGCGGATAATCCAGAAGAATCTGGATCGGTGCTGCGACATACGGTTCAATCAAAAATTGCAGGATTCCATAAGCGACACCTGTTATAACACCTGTCCGAACACCATATAAATATCCGGGCAGCGCCACAAACAGCATACTAAACAGCGTGATCGATCCCCCAAAGGGAAGAGACGCAAATTTAATATAAGAAGTTACTACACCAAGCGCAATACAAAGCGCACAAAACGTCAATTGTTTTACTCTCTGATTCATCTTTTTTCTCTCTTTCCTGAATTTTTATTTTCTATAAAGTATATCTTATTTTACTTGTTTTTTCCATAGTTTTTCGCTATAATTGAGAAAAAGTTACTTATTGGAGGTATTAAATTATGATCAAAACGAAGAAAGGGACAGCCCTGCTTCTGGCATTTACGCTCTGTGCGTCGATTCTGGCGCCAAATTCCGTCGATGCCGCTAAAGTAAAGAAGCCTGTGCTGTCAAAAAAGAAACTGACACTGGTTCGCGACAAATCCGCGACAATCCGCTTAAAAAAGGCCGGAAAAGGCAAAGTTACCTGGTCTTCTTCGGACAAAACTGTCTGCAGGATCACGAAAAAGAAAAAAACTTCCTGCAAAGTGAAAGCCGTTGGAAATGGATCCGCAAAAATCAGCTGCAAAGTAAAAAAGGGCAAAAAGACATTTAAGCTTTCCTGCAAAGTGAAGGTTAAGCCAAAAGTTGTCACAAATCTGCCAAGTATCCTGAAAACCTATGAAAGCCAGATCCCATATATGGGAACCTGCCTGAATTACGGAAGTGCCGCCTATAAACGGGAACTTCAGAACGAGAAAACATTGAATTTTGTAAAGAATCAGTTCAACAGTTTTACCCTCGAAAACGAGATGAAACCGGACAATATCCTCGGTTCCCGTCCTACGACGATGACCGTCGCCGAGGCAAAAGCAAAAGGTTACTACATTCCGGAAAATTACAAAGAAAGCACCGTGCCTTCTCTGAATTTCCGTGAAGTGGACGGCGCACTCGAAGTTGCTGCGAAAAACGGATTGAAGATGCGCGCCCACACCCTGGTATGGCACAGCCAGACACCGGGCTGGTTCTTCTCCGACAAATACGAAGATAACAAAGATACCAACGTAGAGACGATGGATGCCCGCGAAGATTTCTACATCCACAATGTGATGGCGCATGTGATGGACAAAGAAAAAGAACTTACCGGCTCTGCCGGAAGTATCGTTTATGCGTGGGATGTCGTAAATGAATACCTGCACCGCCAGAGTTTTGCGCGAACCTGGACAAACATTTACAAAAACAGCGGCGATTCTCCAAGTTATGTAAAGAAAGCCTTTGAACTCGCCTACGGAATGTTAAAGACCTATGATGTTCAGGATAAGGTGACCTTATTCTACAATGACTACAATACCTACTTTGGCATCCAGCAGACGCTCAACCTCGTTGAATTTATCAACAAAGACGAACCGGAAAAAATCTGCCGCGGCATCGGTATGCAGAGCCACGTCGATATCAAAGTGCCTACGATCGAACTTTACGGCGCTGCATTGGAAAAATTCCTCGCAGCCGGCTATGAAGTCCAGATCACAGAACTTGACGTAACGATCAACTACGATACCGAAGGTTCTTCTGCAAGTTATTCTTATGCCGACGAAAATGAGACAAATGCCGACCAGGCCAAATACGTCGGCCAGTTGATGAAGACGATTCTGGAGAAAAACCGTAACCGCGATAAAAATGTCAATCCGAAAGGGGTAACCGGCATCACGTTGTGGGGATTGTACGACACGATCTCCTGGCGCTCCTCCTGCTCCCCATTGCTTTTTGACACCGGAATCACGGATCCGAAAGCTTCTTTCTATGAATTTATCAACGCTGCAAAATCGATGGGCTGATAAGAAGTAACCGAATGGTTACCACAAAATTCCTCTGCTGTATTACATGCAATGCGGCAGGGGATTTTTTTACAAAAGTAAAAATTTTACCCCTTAAAGTAAAATTAATCCGTTCAAATTCGATTGCATTTTCCTTATAATGGCTATATCATTATTTGAACAAGGAGGGTTTTTTATGTTACTTAAAAAACGGATTCTTCCTCTGGCTTTATCTGTCGTTATGGCCGTGTCAGCGTTGACCGGCTGCGGCAGCAGTTCAGAGGAAGGCAGCTCATCAGGGGCTGAGACAACCCTGACCATGTGGACGATCGCTACGGAAAGCGACTCTTTCCACAAACCGTATCTTCAGGCAATCGAGGAGTTTGAGAAAAATCATCCCGGTGTAAAGATCAATATGGAGACATTCGAAAATGAATCCTATAAGACGAAGATCAAGGCGGCCGTCGCTGCCAATGAACTTCCGGATATCTTCTTTACGTGGGCAGGCGGATTTTCCGAGTCTTTCGTATCTTCCGGAAAAGTGATGTGCCTGGATGACTATTACAAAAATTACGAAAAAGAAATCAGCAAAACCGCTCTTGCCAACGATATCTACGATGGCAAATTGTATGGTTCCGTAACTTGTACACCGGTTTCCGTAATGTGGTACAACAAAGAAATGTTCAAAAAACAGGGCGTTGAAGTACCGGCTACATGGGATGAATTCAAAGCGGTCTGCAAGAAATTTATCGACGCAGGCATCAAACCGATCGGAACCAGCGTAAAAGATACATGGGTACTCGCGATGCTGCACGATGGACTGGCACTCAAATCTGCCGGTGCAGACAAAGTTACCAAAGCACTGACGAAGCAGGGACAGTCCTACAACGACCCGGATTTTGTAAAAGCCGCTAACTGCATCAAAGAATTGGTTGACATGGGCGCTTTCATCGACGGCGCAACCGGTCTTTCCAATGATGAAGCAAGCGCTTCTTTCTATGCAGAACAGGTTCCGATGTACTTCACCGGAAGCTGGATGGGTGGTTCCATCGTGACCGATGCTGAGAAGCCTGACAATTTCTCCGTTGCACCAATTCCTGTTGTCAACAGCGAAAATGCAAGTGTAACCGACTTCATGGGCGGCGGTTCCGATACCTTGATGGTGTCCGCAGATACGAAAAACAAAGATCTTGCTGCGGCAGCTGCGTTTGAGATCACAAGAGGAGTTTCCAAATATGCGTACTTAAGCGGTGCCGGCATTCCGGCATGGACCGTTGACTATGACGCTTCTTCCGTCCCTGCCTTAACACAGCAGGTAGCTGATATTGCCGGAAAAGCAACTTCCTATACTCTGTGGTTTGATACTTTGATGTCTTCCGACGATGCCGGAGAATATCTGACGCTCCTTCAGTCCCTCTTTGCAGGCGATCTGAAACCGGAGGATTTTGCTGCCGGTATGGATAAACAGTTAAGTAAAAAATAGTCACAGCAAAAATAATCACACTTTGATTTTGTGAATGGGGTTTGATCCGGGCGGCTCCCAGACAGCAGAAGTTCTGCAGTCCGGGAGCCGCCCGGTCGTCGCTCTAACCATTTTTAAGGAGGATTTCATGGATAAAGTAAGAAAAAACAAAACAGCAATCTTCGTCTTTCTCTTTCCCGCGGCATTGCTGTTTTTGGCTATCATCATCTTACCCATCTTTATGTCCGGATATTATAGTCTCTTAGACTGGGACGGCATCACTTCCGGCACATTTGTTGGTATACAAAACTACATCGAATTATTTACAGAAAAAAGTCTCGGCTTCGGTCCTACCGTGCGAAACGCCTTTATCTTTGCCGGACTTTCCGTATTTTTACAGCTTCCCCTCGCCCTGCTTTTGGCTCTGACTTTGGCAAAGGGCATCAAGGGCGAACGTTTTTTTGTCGCTGTATTCTTTATTCCGGTACTGTTATCCACAACCGTCATCGGACAATTGTGGATGAAAATATACAATCCGCAATACGGTATCGTCAATTCCTTTTTACGTGCCGTCGGACTGGATACCTGGTGCAAAACGTGGCTCGGCGACCAGAAATACGCCCTTGCCGCCTGCTTTATCCCGATGCTCTGGCAGTACGTTGGCTACCACATGCTCCTCATGTACGCCGGCATCAAAAGCCTGTCGCCGGACATCCGCGAAGCTGCCAAGATTGACGGCGCCAGCGACCACCAGTTATCACGCTATATCACGATTCCGATGATCAAACCGGTTTTGCGTATGTGCGTGATCTTTGCCGTAACCGGCTCTCTGAAAGCCTTTGACCTGATCTATGTATTGACCGGCGGCGGCCCGGCTCACGCAAGTGAAGTACCGAGTACCTTGATGATCAACATGATCTTCGACCGAAGCCGGTACGGACTTGGAAGCTCCATCGCGATGTTTATCATTTTCCTGTGCTTCTTCTTTGCGATACTGATCAAACGCTGTTTCCGAACGGAGGTGGACTAAATGAAAAAAGTAAAAACAAGCGTAATGTACCTCTTACTGTCACTCTGGGCTTTGGTAAACCTGTTTCCGCTGTATTGGATGTTTACCTTTTCCCTAAAAACCAATAAAGAGATCTTTGGCGACAACATCATCGGCCTGCCCAAAGAATGGCTGTGGAGCAACTACTCCGAGGCCCTCGACACGGGAAATATGGCACTTTACTTTGCCAACAGTGCAATCGTCACCTTTGCAACGATCGCATTGACTGTCATCTTTTCCCTGATGGCGACCTATGCGCTCTCCCGCATGGAATGGCGCGGCCGCAGACTTGTCAACAGCATTTTTATGCTCGGTCTAACGGTGCCGATCCACGCGGCGATCCTGCCGATTTTCATCATCTTACGCGAGTTAAAGATGACGAACTCGTATCAGGCACTGATCATCCCGTATACCGCCTTTGCCCTCGCAATGGCGATCATGATCTGCCAGAGTTTCATTGAAAACATTCCGCGCGAACTTGAGGAAGCCGCCTGTATCGATGGCTGCGGCGTGTACGGAATCTTTTTTCGTGTCGTTGTGCCGCTCATGAAACCGGCACTTTCCACCATTGGCATTTTTACCTTTCTACAAGCGTGGAATGAGCTTATGTTTGCCGTTATCTTTATCAGTGACAGCAAATACCGTACGTTGTCCGTCGGTATCCAGGCACTTTCCGGTGCGTACACGACCAAATGGGGGCCGATCGGCGCTGCTCTTGTCATCGCCACGTTCCCGACACTCATCATTTATTGTTTTATGAGTAAAAAAATACAAGAAAGTTTAATGGCAGGTGCAATTAAAGGATAAATGTGTTATACTATAACCAAAGCATATAACTTTTCTGTTATTGCAATACTTTTTTGGGGGATATAGCACGATATGAAGAAACGTTTTTTGTCATTGGGGCTGCGGAAAAAAATTCAGATGTTATTTCTTTGTACGATGGCTCTGTGCATTTTGTTCTGTTCCGGCATCTTTTACCTGATTCTGGAAAATCAAATGCAGCAGTCCATCCGCGACAAAGAGAACAACAACCGGATTGCGATTTCCAACAATCTGGAAGGCACCATGAAATCCGTCAACAGTATCAGCCGGCTTACGATGCTGCGCAGCGGCGTACTTACCTTTCTTGGTTCGACCGAAAATTCGACCGCACATACACGAAATGCCATACAGGAGATCCACGACATTCTGAACACGTTTAACCTTTCCTGCAATGTCGTGGTTCTGCGTATGGACGGCCAGTATATCAATACCGGTCCGGGCATTACCTATGTCAATACCGGCAAAATTTTCGAAACCGAATGGCTGGATGAAGTGATGGCGAAAAAGGGCAACTATGTCATCAAAGCCGGAACACGCGATGCCTTTCGTTCAAACATCGGCGAAATGGTGTCTTTTGTCCGTGTCATCAACGACCTCAATACCCAGAAACCGATCGGCATCCTTGCGATCAACCTGCCAAGCCGCTTTTTCGAGCAGGTATATGAAGGACTTTCCGGGGAGACGAGTCATTTTGCCCTCTACGATACGTCCGGCCGCCTGATCTGCCGCGACAGCGAAAAACCGTTTGCTTCCCTGACAGCAGATACTCTGCTTCAAAACACACGTACGGCGGATGACAAACTATTTTCCAAGAAAATATTTACATGCGACAAACTTGCCGACTCGCATTTTCTCCTTGCTTCCAGCCTGGAAGTACGGATTTTAGACGGTCTTCCATCCAAACTGTTGGCCGCATTGATCATCGGGGCTTTTATCCTCCTTGCTTTTATGTGGCTGATCAATACTTATATTGCCAGAAATGTCACTTATCCGATCCAGCGGCTGGTTGACAGTATGGCGGAGGTGCAGAACGGATGGCTGCACCGCGTCAGCATGAACGTAAATAATGACGAGATCGGACTTTTGAAAAACAGTTACAATGCCATGCTGATCGAGATCAACCAATTGATCGAAGCACTTCTGCAAAAAGAAAAAACTCTTCGGATGGCAGAATTGGATGCCCTTCAGGAACAAATGAAACCACACTTTTTGTACAACACCTTAGACATGATCCGTTATATGGCTTTAGAAAACCGAACGGACGAGGTATACAATATGTTAGAAACTCTCGGAAATTTTTACCGGCGCTTTTTGAGCAAAGGAAGCACCGACTTGTCTCTGGGAGAAGAAATAGAAATTGTAAAGAGTTATCTCACACTGCAGCGAACACGTTTTGAAGACATTTTTACCGATGAATACGACATTGAGGATGGGGTTTCCTCGATTCGCGTTCCCCGTCTGATCCTGCAGCCACTGGTAGAAAATTCCATTTATCACGGAATTCGTCCAAAGGGCGAACATGGGGTTATCCGTGTCACCGTAAAACGCCGGGAAGATTTTTTGCTTCTTAGCGTTTACGACAATGGAATCGGCATGTCTGCCCACCAGCGGGAACTTTTGTTTTCCGGCAAAGACAGCCGCAGTTTTGGATTTCAGGGAACCATAGAGCGAATCCGTTACTATTATAAAACGGATGACGTCTTTGAGATTCACAGTGTAGAAGGGGAATATTGTGAGATTGTTTTGAAATTACCGCTGCAAAACAGGTAACAGGTAGATTTGTTATAAAAGGAGAGTGTAGTTTTTATGTATCGTGTTATGATCATCGACGATGAAAAGGCGCTTCGCAATCTTTTAAAAGCATCGGTCGACTGGCAGGAAATGGGGCTGGAAGTTGTTGGCGAAGCAGCAAGCGGGATTGAAGCTATCAATATTATCGATAAACTTCGTCCGGACATTATTTTTGTAGACATTCGTATGCCGTTTATGGATGGCATCGAATTTTCCAAAATTGCGTTAAAACGGTATCGGCAGATGAAGATCATTATCCTGACCGCCTTTGATGAATTTGAGTATGCAAAACAGTGCATCGGGCTTGGGATCACGGATTATCTTTTAAAACCGATCGTCCGCACAGACATCCGTGAAGCCTGCCAAAAGGCAATCCGCGAACTGGATGCCCTGCCTGCCGCCGTACCGGAACAGCCCGTCCTGCAGGATGTCCCTTCGGATATGGAACGCGTCAAGCAGTATATTGATAACCACTATCCGGATTCCGCTTTAAATCTCACCGCGATCGCGCAGAAATTCGGCTACAATCCGAGTTACCTGAGCCGCCGTTTTAAAGCTGACTGCGGCCGGAATATCTCAGATTATATCACTGCCTGCCGCATGGAAAAGGCCAAAAAATGTCTGGAATCGCGGATGCTTATGTATATGACGGCAAAAGAAGTCGGCATCCCGGATCCGAATTATTTTGGCAAATGTTTTAAAAAATATACCGGAAGTTCGTATTCCGAGCTGCTCAAACTGCAGCCGTCCACCTAACCGGAAATCCGCTTAATTTATCATTTATTTGGGGAGGTTTCTATGAAATCATTACTTGAAAACAGATTGTACGACTGGCTGACTACTGCATGTCAGTTGATCGTGCTTGGCTTTTTATTTTTATTTACGAGTATCCCTCTTATCACTTCAGGGGCTTCTTTGACGGCGCTTTATCACTGTATCTCGCGCGGTCACACACAAACTTCCGCTCACATCTGCCGGGAATATTTCTCGGCATTCAAATCCAATTTTTTCCAGTCTCTTGCACCAACGATCCTGTTTCTTTGTTACGGTGCCGCGATGGCTGTAGATCTTTCCCAGGTCTTTACCGGAAAAAACGGCAATCTTTTACCGCCCTTTTTATGGATGGTAATCTGCCTCGTCCTCTGGGTTCTCGCCAATTATATCTTTGCCGTGATCTCACACCTGCGCGCTTCATTTCCGGCAGTTCTTCTGCTCTCCGTGCGCCTGATGGCAGATCACATCAAAGAAACTTTCATCCTATTATTTACAATGGCCGGCGCCTGCCTCATCGTCTTCCCGGTTCCCGGACTTTTCGTCCTTTTTCCCGGAATCCTCTGCGGCATCGCCAGCCATCTGATCGAGCCTGGTTTAAAAAAGGCTCTTGCTATTGATTAATCCAGTTCTTTATAGTCAAAACTGCGGAATTCTGCTGTCTGATCGTATCCGGAGTAGTCCACACATGCCATACCGACAAATGCTCCGGTAAAGAATCCACCGTATGACTGGAGTACGTAATCATCGGACAATACAGCGGCATCCAGTGTGCCCGGAATCTCTGTATAGTTCTTTCCGTCAAAGGAATACTCGTAGCTGTAAGACTGTTTTCTTACTTTTGTGCGAAGCCATACAAATTCAACATCATCCGGTACCGGAATCGCATCGTCGCGGAGGAATGAACGATATCCGCCACGGTTGCACTCTGCCACTTCGATCACGCGGCCATTTTTCTCATTCCACGTAACGAAAGCGAATGACCAGTGTTTATCATTGTAAAAATTTGTCAATCCAGCCATCTGCTGATAGTTGAACGGATCAAATTTCACTTTCACTTCGGCATCAAAGTTAAATGCCTGCCAGCGTTTTGCCACCAACGAAAGCTCATGTTTATTGCTGAGGGATCCTTTTCCGACCAATGTCAGCTTGCCGTCTCCTGTCGTACCCATTTCCTCGGTAAATGGTACACGGAGGGTATTCCACTCGTCATGAAGTTTTGGTGTGTCAAATTCATCATGCATCGAATGATCTGCCGGTGCTTCTGTCAGGATTGCATCTTTCGGCGCATCCACAAGCACTTTTCCACCATGTCCGCCCTCGATACGAGGCCAGCCTTCTTCATCCCAGTATACTTTCTGAATTGCCGTCTCACGGCCAAGCGGACACCAGCCGCGTGGGTCGATCGAGGATTCATTTTCATGGTTCCACGGTCTTCCACACAAACTTGCATAATACCACTCACCGCCGGGAGTCTCTACGAGAGCACCATGTCCCTGCTTCTGGATCTCAAGTTCCGGCGTATCAAAGTTTGTAATAAACGGATCGCCCGGCTCTGTCTCAAAACTCAGCGCATCCAAGGTCTTCGAACGGGCTACTACTTCCTGATGTGTCCAGACGGTTCCGCCCTGTGCAGCAAACAGATAATAATATCCGTTGATCTTATACAAATGCGGTCCCTCAACCAATTTGACATCCGTTCCGGCGTAGATCGTACGCGCTGTCTCCGGTTTTAATTTCATCGTCTCTGTGTCAAATTCTGTAACGGTAATACCATCAAATGCATGGTGGTATTCACGGTGATCCCATGTCTGCTGAACGAGGTATTTGCGTCCGTCATCATCATGGAACAAAGACGCATCAAATCCCACACCATTCACACGGATCGGATTCGACCACGGTCCGCGGATATCTTCTGCCGTCGTGAGATAATTGATCATATCTTTGAATGGTCCTTCGGTTACTTTCACATCCGTATAAATCAGCCAGAATTTTCCATCTGCATAGGAAAGATCCGGTGCCCAGATACCTCCCGATGACGGATTTCCCTTCATATCAAGCAATGTCGTCGTGGACAATGCGGATGGAAGAAGATTCCAATGTACTAAATCTTTTGACTCGTGCAGACGAACTCCCGGAAACCACTCAAACGTAGAGTTCGCAATGTAATATGTATCATCCACACGGATAATGGATGGATCTGCATTAAATCCCGGTAAAACCGGATTCTTAATCTGCAACATAAATGTGTGCCTCCTTACTGTTAATCTATCTCTATCATACAGGAAAATGGGGTGTTTTGCAATGGGAAAAATTTTTTGTTACAATTGGATATTATATGGTTGTAAATCGTATATAAAATGAAATCAAAAGAAAGGAGAAGCACCGAAAATGTATGTGTGGACAAAAGAGAGCTTTCATCGTACATATGAAAAATACAGTGATCTGGTATACCGTCTCTGCCTATTGTATCTAAAAAACGAAAGCGACGCAAAAGACGGCCTGCAGGATATTTTTCTAAAATTATGGGAAAAGAAACCCTCTTTCAAAAATGAACAGCATACGCAGGCCTGGCTTATCCGGACAACAAAAAATTATTGTCTTGATATATTAAAAGGCAGCTGGCACAAAAAAAGAGTCCGCTTTGAACCAAAGGAGTTTGCTGAAAAATCATCTCCGCAGGAAACCGCAGGCGAAAACTTATTTGATGTTATTACAACTTTGCCGGAAAAATACAGAGAGGTATTGTATCTATATTATTATGAAGAGTATTCCATCCGCGAGATCAGCAAACTGACCGGGCGGAAAGAAAGCACGATACAATCCCGGCTGGCAGCCGCCAGACAGAAATTAAAGAAAATTTTGGAGAAGGGAGAAAGCGATTGCATATGAAAAAGAATGAATTTAAAAAAATGTTTGACGGAAAAGAATTATCCGGTCAGGACAAAGAATTACTATGGCAGCAGATTGCCGTTCAAATAGACAAACCGAAAAAAAGCCACCTCAAACAAAGATTTATGAAAGCCGCGATTATCCTTATCGCAGCCGCAGGTCTGTTTTGTACAATCAACAAAATAAGTGCCGGAAAACTTATTAACGCTCTGTCGGTACTCTGGCAGACAGATCAAAAAAGCTCACAGATCATTAACAATATGACCGATTTTCATGTGACACTTGACTCTGTTTATGCACCGGAAATCATCGAATATTCTGAAAAACGAGTGATCTTTGCCGGAACATTTGGACTGGTAATTTATGACAGGAAAAGCCGGCAGGTTACCGGCACAATTGACCTGCAGGCGATTGAAAGCAACTATTTTAATGCCAATACCCTTGAAACAAAATTTCTATTAATTGGAAATAACCTGACGATATATAACCAGAAGGATAAGAAAGTATATGGAAATTATTATCGTTACGACCTTTCCCAATGCGGTACTTCAGGGAAAATAACTGCCCTTCTGCCAACGGAATCCAAAAAGGCAGACGTTTCTCTTAAAACAGCATGGAATAAGTTAAATAAAGGAAGATACAGCCATACATTTGAACAATACAAAAACTGCCGCACCCTGTTTCTTGAACGAGGCGTTTTATACAGCGAAAACTCTTTTATCTGGGAAAAGGACAAAAATAATATTTTCGATATCTGCCTTGCCCTTATTCCGGATGAAAACTATACCGGTTACTCCATTGTTTTATATAAAAAAGACCATAATAACAGTGCCATAACGCAGGAGCCACTTTCTATCCAGGCAGTTGAATCCCCCAAAAAGACGACCGTTCTGCCACAATACAGGGAAGAGAATGCGTCTAAACTTAAACAGGCAGTCATTTCCTGTTTTTACCAAAATCCTTCTCTATATGAAGGCTATTGTTTTGGTTCTAGTGTAAAAAGCCATACAGTTGATACCTCTGGTGGTGACGTCGCAATTCCGATCATAAAAATTGCAGCCGTAGATAAAAAGGGCAGCAAGGTAAAAATCCTCGGCAGCTTTTACTGGTTTTCCTTTGAATTATCGGGCAAAACATTATACGAATCAAATATGGGAGGCGGCCCTGCAGTCATGTACCTCAAAAAGGTTCGTGGAGAATACCAGGTAGAAAAAACAGTTTCCCCAAGAGATGGAAGTTTTTACCAAAAAGATCTGGTGACCTTATTTAATGGAGATGAAAAAGCAGTTTCTGACTTTATTTCCTCTTCGAAGAACTTACACAAAGAGATCGGCAAGACTCTGCAAAAATATGTAACCGCCAACTCTCTGGACATCACCTATTACAAACCATTTGGCTGGGAACCGGAAAAAATCAACACAGCATCTCCGTGACGGTGTATTGAAAAACCTGTTTCCATAACATCATAAAAGATTCCTCATCTGCATTGCCGGTGGGGAATTTTTCTGTTGTAAATATTTTGTACAATCCCCTAAATATGCCAAACTTCCCCTTGACATTTTCCATAAAACCATGGAAAATAAAACTATCCAGACAGAGTTGGAGGCCTGGCTTACCTTTTTAAGCACAGACGATCCGGAGCAGATCTATGATCTCATCCAAAAATTTCCAATTTTTAAGGAAATGTATGAAGATATCTTCCGTCTCTGTCAAAACACAGAAAGGGTGATGGATATGTTTTCTAAGGAATTAGCCGAGATGGATCATAATACTGCGGAATATATGGTTGATGAAATGCAGAAGGATTTGGATGAAGCAAGAGAGATCATTCAGGAAAAGGACAATGAACTAAAACTGAAAGAAGACACCATCCAGAGCCAGAGCGATGAGTTGAAACTGAAAGAGGATACCATCCAGGATCAGAGCGATGAACTCAAGAAAGCTTACGCCTTGATTGAGAAATTGCAAAAAGAACAACACAGCTAATAATATATTTCTTTACAAAAAGAGCCATTGCTAACTAACATTGATAAGCAATGACTCTTTTGTTTTGTACATATACTTTACATCAAATCGCTTTAAGCAAATTGAATGGAATTATGCAAATTACTGCAATAAGGAAAGAACTCCCTGGTTTGCCTGATTTGCCTGAGCAAGCATGGAAGTAGCTGCCTGCTGCAAGATGCTCTCTTTCGAGAATCTTGTCATCTCATCTGCCATATCAGTATCACGGATACGAGATTCAGCGGACTGCAGGTTCTCAGATGTGTTGTCATCAACCTTTACAGTATACTCAAGACGGTTTTGAACAGCACCAAGTTTGGAACGTTCTGTCGTAACACTCTTGATCATAGTGTCTACGTTGTCAAGAAGACCGGAGATTGCTTTACCATCTACAGCTGTTGCTGTGGTTGTTGTTGCTGTGGTTGCTGTAATTGCTGTAATGGTTCCAGCATCTGCCGCTGCTTTAGCCACACCGTCATCGTCACCTGTATATGGTGTAGTAATTCCCAGCTTTGTTGCAGCATCGTTTGCAGCACTAAGTTGAGCGGCATCATCTTTATCTGTAAAAGCTGTTAATTTACCTACCAAATCATCTAATTTGTCACCATCTGCATTTACAAAGTCACCATCTTCATTTTCAGTAAATGTTACTCCGTTGACATCCTTTGTTGATGTTGTTGTAGTCTTTCCGAGCGTAAAAATACTTGTATTATACTGTTTTCCACCCTGAATACCATTATCAATATCATCTGGGTCTGTTGTATCTTTAGTTAAGTAAAGATTAGTATCCCAAGCAGTCGTATTGATGCTAACATTAATACCCTGACTATTATTAGCTCCCAACTGCAAGTATTGATTACTATAAGAACCATCCAACAATTTCTTACGGTTAAACTCGGTATCTGTATTGATTCTCTCATATTCATCTTTTAAAGTATCAATCTCATCCTGAATCTTCTGGAAATCATTCTCAGCTGTTGCATCCAACACACCGGAGTTAGAAGCCTGAACCAAAAGTTCGCGGGTTCTCTGCAAGATTGCATGCTGCTGATCCATCGCACCTTCCGCTGTCTGGATCAAAGAGATACCATCCTGTGCGTTGTCAGAAGCACGGTTCAAACCACGAACCTGTGCACGCATTTTCTCAGAAATAGCAAGTCCTGCTGCATCGTCAGCGGCACGATTGATCTTGTATCCACTGGAAAGTTTCTCAGTCGCTTTAGAAAGGTTGTTTCCTACGATTCCCAACTGTCTGTTGGCATTCATTGATGTAATGTTGTGTTGTACTATCATAATAATTACCTCCTTGTTTTACGCCTTGCGGCTTATGTTCTTCCCAAATCCGTTTGGGTAGAATTTCATACATTGATCCTGAATAGTTACTTTATTTATAATATCCGGCGCCGGTGCCAGCCTTGGGCCCGTCGGTCAGCACTTACACCGATTATTATCGAATTATTTTGCTTCGCCCTTTTTCTTGCGATAGCGTTCCGGAAGTTCCGGTTCGGCATAATATTGAGGCCGTTTTTCCCGGATCTCCGGATGTGCCTTTTCGAGCACTTTACTTCGAACAATGTCAACCTCTTTTGGGGCATCTACCATAATTCGAAGATGATTGTTGCTTCCTCCCAGGAATACAATCTTGATGTCATCGCCAAGCATCAGATATTCTTCTGTGCTGAGTGTGAGTCGCAGCATCCTTGCCACCTCCCTCTGTTTCTTTGCTGGAACTAGAAAAATTTGCCAGTCACAACAATTGTTACTATAATGTTGCATGTAAGCTGTGCCTGGATATAGCATCCAGATAAATAGGACGAAGTGCCTTCTGCACTTTAGAATGGAGGAAATAATGAGCAAGACACAACCAATCAAAGACGAAGAAAAGTTAAAGAAATTTCGAAACTATTATCGGGATATTGAGCCAAACCCACGAAATTACGCGCTTATTGTATTTGGCTTAAATTCCGCACTCCGCATCAGTGACATCTTGGGACTCTGCTGGAGTGATGTATACTCTGAAACCGATCATTCTTACCATGAACACATAACCGTGTGGGAACAAAAGACCGGGAAAGAAAATGTTCTGATCGTAAATCAGCACGCCAAAGAGGCTTTGGAATTTTACCGCCAAACCCTCCCTCACTATTATAAAAACCGTTATATTTTTCATGGACAAAAACCCGGTCCGGATCCCTTAAGCCGCTCACAGGCCTTTCGGATCATAAAAAAAGCATCCAATTATTATGGATTTGAGCAGAACATCAGCTGTCACTCGCTCCGGAAAACGTTTGGTTACTTTGCCTGGAAAAACGGAACTCCGCCGGCTCTTCTGATGAGCATATACAATCATTCGTCGTATGAAATTACAAAAAGATACCTTGGTATTGACCAGTTAGAAAAAGATAAAGTTTTTTTAGAAACTTTTTTGTAAAAGGGACTAAAGTATTTTTTTAATCTGCCGATATATATGATACAAAGAAAAAATGCAACATTATAGTAACAAATGTTGCATTTTTTCTTATTTTTATAATTAGAAAAGAAGCGACGATCCATATTCCTGAATTATCGCTTCTTCCTTTTTTATTTTTCACATTTTTTCAATGATTATTCGTAACTGCTCTTATTTCTTACCGCCGCGTCCGCTGATGATCCACGGTGACGGCTGCTGCTTAAATGAGTTGCGGCTTGATAACGTTGATACCGCGATCTGAATCACCTCAACATCTTCAATGCCATGAGATTCCAGCATTGCCTTTGCACCTGCTGCCACCTGAAAATCCAAAGTATAGACAACTACATTGATCTGTGGATTTTTTGCGGTCAGATACGCAAGTTCCTGATCCATGCTGGCAGAAGCCACCATAAATACCGTGTCCGGTACAGGGCAGTCCCTCATGCTCTCTTCATCTACATGATCGACGATCTGCACATTGCTAAGGCCAAAATGCTCCACATTGTCCTCCATCGTCTCACGGTCAGCGCGGCTGTATTCCACAGCGATCACCGTTCCCTCGGCTGCGATCAATGCCGCCTCGATGGCGATACTTTCTCCGCTGATCACACAGAGGTTATCCTGTGTATCCACCATCATTTTATTGAGAATGACAGCGCGGATCTCACTTCCCACATAGTGAATCGATCCCTTCTGGAACATTTCATTTCCCATGCCGATCTTCGCCGTATTGCGGGCATTTGGATTGATAATGAGCATTCCGGCGGAAGCATTGATCCCACGGTCGATCATATCCTTTACCTTGCTGTTCAGAATCTCGCCTTCCGGTTTGGAACCTTCATTGTACCAGACGTCGCATTCACCAAGGCCGGCATTCCAAAGTCGATAAAAAATATCATCTACGCCCGCATTCGTAAACACCAAAGTCGTCTTATGTGCCTCCACGGTCGGGATCACATTTTTATTCTTTTTGGTGATATCTATCATCTTAACATGTTCGAGGTCAATCGCCGTATTTTGGGCATAATACTGCAGCCACGACAAGATCACCTCGTTACTAAAAAGCTGTTCCTTCATAAACCATTTCCTCCGTTCCTTTTGATACTTTTATTATATCTCAAACCGCAGGACAAAACAACTGCTTTTATAATTTCGTAGCATTCTTTTGTAATTTATGCTATACTACAAAGTAGTAAAATTTTTGGAGGTAGTTGCATGAATACCATAGGATTGATCGGCGCGATGGAGGAGGAAGTCGCCATTCTGAAAGAACAGATGACCGATACAACAGAAATGACCAAAGCAGGCATGACTTTTGTAGAAGGAAATCTGTGGGGATTAAAAACCGTCGTTGTCGTAAGCGGCATTGGTAAAGTAAATATGGCAGTCTGCACACAGATCCTGATTGACATTTTCTCGGTTGATGCCGTGATAAATACAGGAGTTGCCGGCTCGCTCAACAATACATTGGAAATTGGTGACATCGTGCTTTCACGCTGCGCCCAGCAGCACGACATGGATGTTTCGCCACTCGGAGATCCGGTCGGCATCATTCCGCGGATGGAAGAATCCATCTTTGCCGCAGATGAAACACTTGTCAAACTGGCAAAAAAGGCGTGTGAAAAAGCAAATTCTGACATAATCTGCCATATCGGAAAAGTAGTGAGCGGTGACCAGTTCATTGCGGATGGTGAAAAAAAGCAGTATCTGATCGATACGTTTGAAGGGGACTGCGCCGAGATGGAAGGGGCGGCAATGGCACAAACCGCCTACCTGAACCACGTTCCATTTTTAATTATCCGCGCAATCTCCGATAAAGCAGACAACTCCGGGCACATGGATTATCCAACATTTGCCAGACAGGCGATCACTCACACCGTCGCCTTATTAAAAGAATTGTATATATTATTAAAAGACAATGGTATCATTACATTATAAAGAAAGAAGATGACATAATCGTGAAATTAGGTAGAAATGAAGCATGCTGGTGTGGCAGCGGCAGAAAATATAAAAGCTGTCATATGGCATTTGACGAAAAGATTGAACATTATATGCTGACGTATCCGCACGCAGAAGAGCCGCCCCGCAGTATCATCAAAACGCCGGCGCAGATTGAAGGCATACGAAAAGCCGGCGAGATCAACTCGATGGTACTTGACGCCGTCGCGGAAATGATCGGCGAAGGCGTGTCCACGCAGGAAATTGACGACCTTGTAGCCAAACGAACGGCGGAACTTGGCGGCATCTGTGCCTGCCTCGGCTATCAGGGATATCCTAAAAATGTCTGCACTTCCATTGACGAAGTGGTATGTCATGGAATTCCGGATCCGGAACGCATTTTGCAGAGTGGCGAAATTATAAATGTAGATTGTACTACAATTGTAGACGGCTTCTATGGAGATGCTTCCCGTATGTTTTTAATCGGCGAAGTCAGCGAAGAAAAGAAAAAACTGGTTCAGGTAACGAAAGAATGTCTCGACGAGGCGGTCGGTATCGCAAAGCCTTGGACGACACTGGGAGATTTTGGATATGTGATCAATAAACGTGCCAAAGAAAACGGCTACAGCGTTGTCGTAGAGATCGGGGGACATGGTGTCGGCGTAGAATTTCACGAAGAACCGTGGGTTCCACATATCGGCGAACCGGGCACGGGGATGCTCCTTGTCCCAGGTATGACGATCACCATCGAACCAATGATCAATATGGGAACTTCCGATGTATTCTGCGATGAGGATGACGGCTGGACCATCTATACCGACGATGGCAAGCCTTCTGCCCAATGGGAATACACTCTCGTTATCACAGAAACCGGAAATGAAATTCTTTCCCGTTAAGAATCGCAAAATTATACTGTAAAGAAACGTGCGCCGCAAGGCGCACGCAAAAGGAGCTGCGTATCATTTACACAGCTCCTTTGTAACGAAAAACTATAATTATAAAAAAGATTAGGGGTAAGAGTATTGCCTCTTATTTTTTATTTATCAAATTTCCAACTGTCTGTCAAAATATTTGTTTTCTCAAATACAAAGTATATCGTATGCTTTCCGGTTACTTTTTTATTGAGTGCAGCGATGCATTCTTTATACTCTGTCATCGAAGTATCACTTAATTTCATGCTGACTGTAGAAGCTCCGTCATCACCAAAATCTACATTGGCAACTCCGATATAACTTCCTGCTTCTGTATTGTAAAGTGAATAATTTGCGCCATTCCACAATGCATTGGAACTTGCTTCGCTATTTGCGATCGTTCCTACCCGGTTTGCAATTGCGAAAGACTCTGCTTCTATCGTATTGTAAGGATTTACCGTTCCGACTGCTGCCACTCCGGCGGCTGTCATTTTCGTATCTGCCACGGATCCATCCGCATTTGTAAAGTTTCCATTATCTCCCAGATTCAAAACATCTGCGTAAGTCGTTCTGTAATCGCCCTTTGTTCCAAGCGCCAGTGTGTCTTTTTTGGTGTGATAGAACGCATACCAGGTTCCCTTGAATTCTGCAAAACAATGATGGTTATTACCACTTGCTCCAAAATATGTTCCCGGATTTTTCAATACACAGCCGACAAATTTGAATCCTGTCATCGGATTGTCACTTTCCATCACCGCAATGTTTGCCGTCGGTACATCGGCATCGCGTCCGGAGAAGTTCGTCCAGTTGGTACAATAACTATAGTAGTATTTATCACCAATTTTATTGATACCGGAATCCTCAAACATATAAGGCGCATCAATGGTTACCGGATCACCGTCCAGACTTATCATATCGTCTGCCAGTTTTACAACTCGTCCACATTTTGGGTTCTTGATAAAATCGGTTGGTTTGTCTGTCGTATCTCCGATTCCACCAAAATACAGATATCCAGTTCCATCATCATCTACCAGTACAGCAGGGTCAAACAGCCAGCCAATCTCGGATCCGGAACATCCCGGTGTGCTGCGGCTGATCAACTGTTTTCCAATTGGATCTCTCCAAGGTCCTGTCGGACTGTCTGCTTCCAGAACTCCGATTCCACTTCCATTGTCAGCGAAATACAAGAAGAATTTTTCTTTTCCATTGATTGTCTTATGACATACTGCCGGAGCCCAGGAGTTAGAAGCCCATTTTGCAGCTCCCTTGGAACCTGCTACAGCAATTGCACCGTGGTCTGTCCAGTTTACCATGTCATCTGTTGAATAAACGTTAATGGTATTAATCTTAGAATAATTGTTGTCTGCATCCGGTGTCTTCTCATACTGCTGAGAATCGTTGGTACCGTATACATAAATTCTGCCGTCGTACTCCATTGCGTATGGATCTGCAGTCAGACGGGATGTCATAACAGGGTTTCCAACGGTTGTCTTTCCTAAACCAAGGGAAAGATCAGGGAAATCTTCGCCTGCTACCGCTTTTGCCACTCCTTTGACGGTTATTTCATCAAGTTGAAAATCCATATAGTTATTTGTTCCATATTCTGACTGCCAGTAAGCTAAAATCTCACCTTTATGCTCAGGAATGTTCATCTTAGCTTCGCATTTGGTCCATTCACCGCTCTCAAGGTCAAATGACTTGATGCCGGCATATTTTGTCTCACCGCTTGCATCAACATACTGCATAGAAAGATCAATTTTGTAAGTTTTGCCTGTTTCCTGTTTTGCATAAAATACGATCTCATAATCGTTATCTGTCTCTGCAAAGGAAGTTATATCAATGGCTGCTCCATGCCAATCCTGAGTACGTCCTGTCACTTTTACGCTCTTAGTTGTACCATTTGCTCCATCGTCTACAACCGTAAAACCAACACCGCCGCGTTTTGCAATTGGATCTGTACCACCATCTTCCATGTTTGCATTTACGATAACTGCCGGTGTCGGTACCGGAGTTGCTTCGCCAGCAGGTGCTTCCGTCGGAACCGGTGTCGGATCTAATCCCGGACCATTTACTTCTGCAATTTTGTTTGTTTCGGAAATCTCATCCAGATAAACCGATACGGACTTTGTTCCTTTTGTCGGTTCCTTGGATTCCTGTGGAGCTGCCGTTGCACTCGCAGATGGCGCTGGCGTCTCCGTTGTTTTTGGTGTTTCTGTCACGTTTGTTCCTCCCGGTGTTGTCGTTGTCTGTGGTGCGTTAGTCGCCTTTGGTGCTTCCGAGGTTTTTGGTGCCTCCGTTGTTTTCGGAACTTCCGTTGCCTTTGAAGTTTCGGTTTGTTGTGGAGCTGCGGTTGATTGGCTTCCATTTTTTACCAGCACCTTTACGACTCCAACGTTTCTTTTTTTACCTTTTTTCGAAACTTCCTTGACTGTAATCTTCGCCGTTCCTGCTGCTACCGCTTTCACTTTTCCGGCTTTGGTTACCGTTGCTACTTTCTTTTTATTGGAAGTAAACGTATAACGGCAGCCCTTCTTTTTGTTCTTTACTTTGATCTTTTTGGTCTTGCCTTGTGTCAATGTAATTTTCTTTGTTCCAAGTTTTGCCTTCTTTGCCGCCTGCGCATCTTCTCCGCCTGCGCCGGCTGCTAAAGAGACAACAAGTGCCGTAGATAATACAATACTGCATATTTTTCTCTTCATAAATTGTAAACCTCCTTATTTCTTTCAAATTTGTTATCCACATCATACCTCTTTTTTACTCTTGTTACAATGATCTATGTACTTCATTTTTTGATCTATCTGGCACACTTATATTTTATAAACACTATTATTTCTTGATTTTTTCAAAAATTATTGATATAATACGCTATATCATGAAAAGATTACAATTAAGAAAGGAAGTGTGCCGGTTTATGATCAAAGTAATTTATGCAATGGTTGACCATGAGATGCCGGAAGGTTTTGTCGATGATCTTTTTTTCTCTCAGGGCGAATACGAAATTATGTTATTTGACTCTGCGGTTATCGTCGAAGTAAACGGAGAAATGCAGGAATTTCCGGAGCATCACTGTATCTTATACAAACCGGGTCAGCACATTCATTACCATGCAAAGTCCGGAAAACTTCTTTATACATGGATCCGGTTTAATTGCGATGAAGCGCTTTTTACCGAAGGGTACATCCCTTTTGGAATTCCTATTTTCTGCCCGGATTTTGGCTGTTACCGAGAGTATTTTATAGATGTCGCCAGAGAAAATTACTGGAATCATAACAGCCGTCAGCTGGTTTTGGAAGAATTGATGCATATTATCTTCCACCGTCTTCACGATTATGCTTTTTTTAATTCGGATTTATCGCGATACCGCGATCGTCTGATTGATCTTAGAAATACGATCTACGCCCACCCGGAATACGACTGGACATTAGAATATATGGCAAAATATGTAAATTTAAGTGTGCGTGCCCTGCAAAAACAGTACAAGGCATTCGCACACATTTCCTGCATTAATGAAGTGATTGAAAGCCGCATTGAACACTCAAAGGTGCTTCTCAGCCGTACGACTGACAGCATTCAGGAGATCAGTTTTGCCTGCGGCTACCACAATGTCGAACATTTCTGCCGCCAGTTTAAACGGCACGAAAATATCACTCCCAATCAATATCGAAAAGAACACCGCTCCTTTTAAGCCTCAAAGCCCCGTTCTTTTCCAACATCTACACCGATCGTCTCATGGAGACTTCCCCGGCCATAAGTAAGACCGGCATAAATCTGCTGCACATTTTTCATGACAGCTTCCGACGTATCCTGCTTTGCAACCTCACGGAAAGCAGAAAGCAGCTTTTCTATGATCTGTACTGCATGCGCATATCTCTCGCTGTCCCGAAATGCCATGCCCTGGCACAATTCATGATAGGCATAGATATATAACCGGCGAAGGTAATAGGAAATTTCATATTGAAAATCCAGACTTCCCATCAATTCGGTCAGAAATCCTCTGGCACGTTCCATCTCATGACGGCAGGCCGGCATATTTCCCTGTTTCATCTGCTCGTCGCCTTCTTTTACACTATCCAAAAATGCCTCGTAAATGATCACAACCAGTTCGCTTCGGTTGGCCTGTGATACACGCGCTGCATAAGCATTCAATTTTTCTTTATCCATTGCATTCACCACTCGCTTTCGATATACCGGTCAAAATTATCCCTGAAGAAGCTGCAAAATCGTCTGTGGACGGTTATTGGCCTGTGCGAGCATGGAAGTTCCTGCCTGACTGAGCACGGTCAACTGCGTATATATGGTCATTTCAGCCGCCATATCTACATCTTCGATACGCGAACAAGCCTCTGTCAGATTCTGGGAAGTCGTATCCAGACTTGTCGTCGCAGAATCCAGACGGTTTTCATAAGCACCTAATTTAGCACGCACGGCAGACACCTGGCTGATGGCTTCGTCAAACAGCGTAATACTCTCCTGCGCTCCGTCAAAGGTACATACATTACAATAATTAATGTTAAGGGATTCGCACGTAACCGCCGGAATCGAAATATCAATGCTCTGACCCTCATTCGATCCAATCTGGATCGCAACAAATCCGGCATCCAATACGGTTACATCTGCATCCATACCGGCCTCTGCCCCCGCTACGTTAAAGATCATCTCAAAGCCGCCGCGGTCGGACACCGTTACTCTGTTTCCATCGATAAATGTGGTCGCTGTCTTGGTAAATCCGGAATCCGTATCCAGAAATACAATGGCATCTTTTCCCTGTGTGATAACGT